>JAFWFT010000039.1 GCA_017515505.1 Solobacterium sp. | reverse complement strand
TTCCTTCTCCATTGATTCCTATTTTTTCAATCTTAATTCTCATTTCTTACTCCAAGAAGATGACATTTGGATCTTGCGTGAAATTATCAATACTATAGATCAAATAAACATCGGTATCATCATTAATCAATTCTGAAACAGAATTGTGGTAGTATCGTAAATCCACCATATCTATTTCTTCATACTCACTAATCAAATAGGGCATTAAGATATGTGCATAGGAATCCTTAATAACAACCGCATGCTTACCCGTATTGTTTAGACATGAAATATGAATATAAGGATGGTTTCCATCTAAATAATAGGTATATTTATCCTTTTCTTCTAAGCGTTCAGGAACATAGATTGAATTTGCTTGAAGTTCTTTTTCGTAAGTGATTGTAAGAGGATACTCTTTTTCAGGAAGAATGGTATAAATGGAATCTGGTTTACTCCAGAATGCCCCAGAGCGAGAATACATTGTTCCATAGAAAGAAGCACTTGCGAGCTCATATTTAAATGGATTTGGTTCTTTCTTTAATACATTCTTCGCAATTTCTTCATAGGCAATATACGCACCTTTTTCGTTCCAGTGATGATCTGTTTTAAAATAGACATCTTGTTGTTTCCTTAATGAATCCCCAACCAATATATGATTGTGTTCAGGAAGTTCATTCATGACACGTTTAATTAAGTTTTCTTGATCAATATTCCAACTTCCTTTTGGTAGAAGAGAAGGATTGGCATTGCATATAGTTGGGACAAGAAGAATATTCATTTTAATGCCTGTTTCTTCTGTGAACGCTTGAAGGACACCTATGTTTTGTGTAAATGTTCTTTCTGGATAGGATTGGAACCGACGAATTAGATAATCATTTTTGCCATAATACACATCATTATTTTCAATGGAGCCAGTTATTTTCTTGAAGAAGGCTTTCATGGATATCCATGTATCACGACCTACAAATTGATCCGTAAACCATGTTTCGAAATCATCATCAAAATTTCCACTGAAGATATGGTTGAAATCGAGAGATGGAGCTTGTGCTAGATAACGATTCTCATTTTCAGAGAAGGTACGATCTTTTTGTAGAATATTCCATACAGAAAGAATTCCAATCAATGAAAGGAACATAAGAATTGTAAGATTTTCAATTGTTTTCTTTTTCATCATACTAAAACCTAAAATACAAGAATGGATTATACGAAGCATCCACAATAAACGCAATACATAGAATGAATACAAGAGTTGTAAGAATAGGCGTGATCCATTCATGTTTTCCCTTTAAGAAATTCCATTTTGTTTGACTAATTGGCGTACAAGCAATTACACATACAAGAAGTAAAATAAAATAGTTTCTTACATAAAACGTAGTTAACCCATTGAATAAGACGCCTTTTGATCCAAATAAATATCCTAAATATTGGAAGACTTGTTTCATATCTGTAAAGGCGAATAATACCCAAGCGATTAAAACGATAAATAATGTATAAAGATGAGTCAAAATACGTGGAGCTTTTTCTAAATACTTTAATAAGAATAACTTTTCTAGAATTAATACAAAGCCATAGAAAACACCCCATAATACAAAGTTCCAACTAGCCCCATGCCAGAAACCAGTTAATAGCCATACAATACAGATATTAAGGATTTGATGAGATAAACCTTTTCGATTTCCACCTAATGGAATATAAACATAGTCTCTAAACCAATATGATAAAGACATATGCCATCTTCTCCAAAAATCTGTAATGGATTTTGAAATATAGGGGTAGTTAAAGTTTTCTAAGAAATGAAAACCTAGAATCCTTCCTAAACCAATTGCCATATCAGAATACCCACTGAAGTCAAAATAGATTTGGAAGGCGAAACAGATAATTCCAAGCCAAGCAGTTAGAGTGGATTGATACATGGGTAGGGTAGAGATTTCTTCCCATACTAGCCCAACATTATTCGCGAGTAATACTTTCTTTGCGAGCCCACAAGTAAATCGTCGAATACCATCATAGAAGTCAGTTGATGTGATATTGCGTTTATTGAGCTCCATCGCTATATCACTGTATCGAACAATTGGTCCAGCAATTAATTGTGGAAACATACAAACATATGCGCCAAAGCTGATTAAACTCTTTTGAACGGTGGTGTGTTTACGATATAAATCAATTGGATAAGACATTGTTTGGAAGGTATAGAAACTAATTCCAATTGGTAAACCTAGATTTAATGGCTTTAAAAAGGTAATTCCTAAAGCATTTAGATTCGTCACTAAGAAATCCCAATATTTAAAGAAACCTAATAAGAGTAAGTTGAAAGCAATACAGAAGATTAGTGCACGTTTACTCTTTTGATGATTGGTATCAATGTTATTTTCAATCACATTTCCAAATAACCAGTTCACAATGATAGAAAAAACCATTACTACGACATAAATAGGTTCTCCCCATCCATAGAAAAACAAACTTACAATGAATAAAACAAGGTTTCTCCATCTCATTGGAGAAAGAAAATACACTAGTAATACAATCGGTAAGTACGCAAATAAAAATGTAAGACTACTAAATACCATTGTGACCTCTTTTTCCCATATGTATCATTATATCATTTCGACTATAATATATTTATGAAACAAAAAAGACACTTTTCAAAACTTACCATTACAAAAAAAGAAGAAAAACGCATACAATTTGGGCATCCATGGATTTATGAAGATGAAATCATAGAGTCAGATTTTATTGAAAATGGAAATCTTGTGGATGTTTTTAGTGAAAAGGGAAAGTATTTAGGAACAGGACTCTACAGTTCTCTTTCAAAAATTAAAGTTCGTATTTTAGATCATAATGCGAATGAAACATTTGAGGAAGGATTTTTTAGACGACGTGTGCAGTATGCGATTCAATATCGTGTAGAGGTGATGCCTTCACTAGAATGTGTAAGACTTATCCATGGAGAAGCAGATGGACTACCAGGAGTTACGGTTGATTTGTATCATGATATACTCGTAACGGAAATACTATCTTATGGGATGGATTTACGGAAAAAGTGGGTATATGAAGCGCTCATTGATGAATTAAAGAAACATGGAATTCATATACGTGGTCTTTATGAAAGAAATGAAGGAAACTTACGTATTAAGGAAGGATTGGAACAGAATAAAGGGTGGTATTTGGATTTGCCACAACTTAAAAAATGTGAACCAATCATTTGTATTAAAGAAAATGGTATTCTATTTGAAGTTGATATCGAAAATGGTCAAAAGACAGGTTTTTTCTTAGATCAAAAGATGAATCGTCTTTGTGTTCAAGAACTAGCACGTAATAAGAATGTATTAGATATCTGTACACATACAGGCTCATTCGCAATCAATGCCGCAGTTGGAGGTGCACGTAAAGTAACTGCACTTGACGTTTCCGAATATGCCATCCAAGTGGCGAAAGAAAACGCAATAAGAAATGATGTGGAAGAAAAGATTGATTTTGTGGTGGGAGATGCCTTTGAATTCTTAGAAGAAGAAATTGCGAATCATCATAAATATGATTTTGTAATTTTAGATCCACCAGCATTCACGAAGAGTCGTAAAACAATTGCGTCTGCTTTAAAAGGATATCAACGCTTAAATATGCTAGGTATGAAAGCAGTGAAGCGGGGAGGCTATCTTGCGACCTGTTCATGTTCCCATTTTGTGAATCAAGAAATGTTTGAAAATATGTTATTGAAGGCGAGTAAAGAAGCAAATGTTTCCTTGCGTTTGATTGAAGTGAAACATGCTTCTTATGATCATCCTTCTTTGCTTTCTATCCCAGAAACCGATTATTTAAAGTTCTTCTTAATGCAAGTCATATAGGTGTTTTTTCGCATATTTATGCGAAAAAACAGTGAAAAATATGGTATAATTTTTCTTGGAAAAGAGAGGAACAAGCATGTATAAAAAGAATGATGTCGTTGTTTACCGTCGTGATGTTTGTCGCGTTTCTGGCAAAGAAAAAAGCGACATGACAGGGGAACAATGTTATGTTTTGGAACCTTATGATAAAAATGAAGCGAATATGAAAATGCTCGTTCCAGTATCGAATAAGGCAGGACACCTCAGAGATTTAATCACACCAGAAGAAATTAAGGAACTAATTAAGAATTTTGATGCGGTTGAACCACTAGAAGATAAACCTGCGAATATGAAAAGCCAATATGTTGCAATGCTAAAAGGGGACTCCATTGAAGATTTAATTCGTATTATCAAAACCTCTTATATGCGTAATAAAGCGCGTATGGATAGCCATAAGAAACTAGCTGCTATTGATGGAGAGTATCTCGAAAAAGCAGAGAATTATCTCTTTAGAGAACTTGGGGTTTCATTAGGGAAATCACTAGAAGACTCAAGAGAATACTTCATTAAAGAAGTTCAAAAGCATTCTCAAAAGAAAAAAGCAAAATCTGCGACAAAAACTGTAAAGAAAGCTTCAACTAAGGCAACTACGAAAATAAAGAAAAAATAATCTTAATGATTATTTTTTTTTAGGAATTTCAAGTTTAGGAAATACTTGATCAAATGTGTTATGTATCAATAGATCTGCTTTAGAATCATAAGGAGTCATATCACGATTAATTAGCACAAGTTTATCTCCGTGGAAATAATTGATTAATCCTGCCGCGGGATAGACCACTAAAGAAGTTCCTAACACCATTAATACATCAGCTTCTTGAATGGCACGAACTGCTTCTTCTATGATGTGTGAATCTAGAGCTTCTTCATACAAAACGACATCTGGTTTAATGATTCCTCCACATTCACAATGAGGAATGCCTTCACAATTCTTAATAAACTTGGCATCATATGCTTTATGACATTTCATACAATAATTCCTCAATACAGATCCATGAAGTTCATACACTTTTTTGCTACCAGCTTCCGTATGTAAGCTATCAATATTCTGCGTTATAACACCACGCACTTTTCCGACTTCTTCTAAGGCAGCGATATATTGATGTACTGCATTTGGCTTTGCATCTAAATACAACATCTTATCTTTATAAAAGCGATAAAACTCTTCAGGATTCTGTAAGAAAAAGGAATGAGAAATGATGGTTTCCGGTGGATAGTTATAGGAAAGATGATATAAACCATCCTGGCTACGAAAGTCAGGAATATCACTGTCCGTTGAAACACCAGCTCCTGAAAAGAATACAATTCTTTCACCTTCATTTATAATCTGTTGAAGTTCTTCTAATTGATATGTTGTCATAATGCCTCCTATTTCTTCTTGTATTTTTTCTTTAGCGATTCTGCTAAAGATAAATAGTCATCGATTAATTCTTTTGGATGCAAAACTGTGATGGAATCTTCAAATTGTAGTAACCATGTTTCTAAAGTCGGTGTTAAAGAAGCGCGGATATTCACAACGAAATCTTCTTCCTTCACTTCACTGATTATCATATTCTTGCCAAATTGATCAAATAAGATATTTGATAAGTTCATCTTACACCTTAAAGTAATTGTTTGGGGAGTAGCTTTATACATTTGAAAGGATGAAGATAACCAAGTCTTTAAATTAAAAGGTTTTGTATGACCAATTTCTTCTAATGTGACAGATTCCATCTTATCAATACGGTAGGGTGAGAAAGTTTCATGTTTCTCGGAATAGAAAATGCAATAATAACGACCATTATTGGAAACAATTGAATAAGGAATAAACTTGTATTTTTGTTTTGCACGCCGATATTTTTTTTCAAATGTAATTGTTGTGTCGTAATAAGTAAAGGAAACATACTGACCTTTCTTAATGGCTTCTAATAATAATTCGATATGACGTAAGACCATTTTATTATCTGTTTTAATGGTCTCATTTGTTGAATTATAAGGAAATTGAAAAGAAGTATTAGGGTTCATGAAAGAGTGAATCTTGTTTTTTAATTCTTTACTTTCTTGAGATGATAATGAAACAGTTGTATCGATTGCGGCATCTAATAAAAGTATTTCTGCTTCAGATAATGGATGGATATAGTAATAACCTTGTTTTCCTTTCCGCGTATAAATAATAGGAAAACCATGTTTCATTAAAGAATCTATATCAGAATATAAAGTTCTTCGATCACTTGGATATCCTTTTTCTTCCAACAGTGCTTGGATTTCAGGCATTGAAAGAATAGAGCCTTTATGGCTTTCTTCTTGTAGGATTTTTAGTAAAGATAAGATGCGATCTGCTGGTTTCATTATTATTGCTCGTTGTACATTATATTGTACATCGAATTACGATGGATTGACTAGTATAGAAGTGTAAAAGGAGGAAGAAAAAATGAGACATATGGACAAATTACTCTTCAATTTTGCGCTTCTAGTACTCAGTTATGCGTATGCACTATATGGAGAACATTTGCTAGCGATATTTCTTGGAAGCCTTGTGATTGTGATTTCGATTTATACACATTCACTACGTTGCTTAGGGAAGGAGTATACCCGCATTCTAATGACTTGTCTTATAGAACTATTAGTTCTATATGCAGTCGGTTTATATAAGCTATGTCCTTCTCTAGGTTACCTGAGCTTCTGCAATGCCGTATTTGTCTGGGTCACAAAAGAAACATCATTTAAAGTGTTAGATATGATTATGCCAAAACTACTCATGCTTGTACTTTCCTTAATTGTAGTTGCCTTAATCCTTCCTTTAAATGTGATTCGCTTCTTTGTCGGCGATTTACAAAGCGCATTTCATCAATTTGTCTTAATTGCTATCATCTTTCTTCCTTCCTTTTATGCATATTTCTATAAGTGTAAAAAAGAAACACACCAAACAAGCTTTCGAATGTGGCTTTCTTAATATAATTGCGATAGAATTACACGTATATGAAAGACTACTTAATACATAAACTTATACCAGATTACAACAATATTAAAGATGAAAAAGTAAGACTCGCCTATGGCAAACTATCCAGTTATGTAGGAATGGTTTGTAATGTCTTACTTTTTATTGTGAAGATGATGGTTGCGATTGCTACAAATTCATTAAGTATCTTATCAGATGCAATCAATAATCTTACGGATTTTATAAATAATATTGTCACAATGGTAGCCTATCACTTATCCGCAAAACCTGCGGACAAAGAGCACCCTTATGGGCATGGACGTCTAGAATATATTATTGCATTCATTATAGAAGGCATCATGATTGTGGTGACAGGGGAATTATTAATAAGTGCTTTGAAACGAATCGTTTCACCAGATGAATTACACTATCATCCATTGTATATTGGCATCTTAGTTGTTACGGTTTGTGTTAAATTATGGATGTTTTACTTTAATCAATCGATTGGGAAAAAAGCAGACCATCTTGCCATCCAAGCTGTTGCAGTCGATTCTAGAAATGATGCAATCATGACATCCGTTACGATTTTTTCATTAGTTTTCTCACATTATTTCGCAAGTATTCCAATCGACAGTATCCTTAGCATTATTATTTCTTGTATCATTCTTTATTCTGTATTTGGGATGATGAAAGAAGTTGTTGATAAATTGATAGGAAATCCTGTTAGTTCTTCTGTGCAAGAGGAGATTAAAGAAGAAATACGAAAGAATGCAAATATTTTAGGAGTTCATGATTTATTACTTCATGACTATGGTCCAACAAAACGAATGGGTTCTCTTCACGTAGAAATGCCTTCTTCGTTATCGCTTGAGGAAGCACATGCTATTATTGATCAAATTGAAAAACAAGTTTACATCAATCATGGTATTCAATTAACGATTCATATTGATCCTGTTAATGAATCAAAAGAAGTAGAACAAGTTAAGGGACAATTAAAATCAATTCTATCAAGTATTTCTTCTAAACTATCTTTTCATGATTTACATGTTCATGATGATATATGCCAATTTGACTTAACGATTCCAGAAGATTGTTCATTTACGAATGAAGAACTCTATAAGCGAATCGCAAATGAAATGAAACCATACCATTGTGATATAACGTTTGATCATGAATATTTATCCGAAAGGATTTCCTAATGAAAAGACAATACAAAAGTGAATTACTATTACTCTTAACAGCTTTTATTTGGGGTGGTGCTTTTGTTGCACAAAGTGTAGGCACACACTTCATTGGACCCTGGACGTTTACTTGTTTAAGAAATGTTTTGGCGGTGATTGCCTTATTTCCAGTTATGAAATACTTTTCTAGACAAGAAGAAAAGAAAGAGGATACTTGGAAGGCAGGTCTTATTGCGGGAATTCTTTTATTTAGTGCGAGCATCCTTCAACAAATTGGTATCCATTACACAACTGCAGGGAAGGCAGGTTTTATTACTGCACTGTATATCGTGCTCGTACCTTTATTTGCGCATTTCTTAGGACAAAAGATTACAAAGATGATGTGGATTGCGATTGGAATTTCCCTTGTTGGTTTTTATCTATTATCTATGAATGATTCTTTTTCTATCGCAAATGGAGATTTCTTAATTTTCTTATGCGCAATTATCTTTGCGTTTCATATTCTTGTGATTGATCATTTTGAAAATGTGAATCCTGTTAAGATGGCATGGATACAATTTCTTGTCTGTGCTTTACTCGGTCTGATTCCGATGCTTGTTTTTGAACAGCCAACGATTGATATGATTTCCAATGCAAAATATCCAATCCTATATGCGGGACTGCTTTCGAGTGCAGTAGGATATACCTTACAGATTATTGGACAAAAGGATGCCGATCCAACAACTGCCACATTAATTATGAGTTTAGAATCAGTATTTGCCTTCTTGCTAGGAACTCTTTATCTTCATGAAACAATCAGTCTTAGAGGTTTTATAGGATGTATCTTAATACTAATTGGTGTTATTCTCGTACAAATAAAAAAGTAATACAATAAAAGTAAGGAGAAAACAATTATGGATATTCAAGAGAGAGTTAATGAATGCTTATCATGTCCAAATCCTCGTTGTGAGACAGGATGTCCCGTTAAGAACCATATTTGTACTTTTATTAAGGATTTAAAAAATGATGATTTAGACCAGGCGGCGAAAACATTATATGAAATGAATCCTTTTCCTGAACTCACAAGTCAATTGTGTGACTGTGATCGTCAGTGCCAGGGTCATTGTGTCAAAGGAATAAAAGGGGTTCCTGTTCAGATTCAAAGTATTGAACGTTATATTTATGATCATCGTAAAAGAAACGTTCAACCTAAAGAAGATAATGGAAGAAGGATAGCACTTGTTGGCGCAGGGGTTTCGTGTCTAAGTGCAGCCATTCGTCTTCGTGAAGAAGGATACCAAGTTGATATCTATGAAAAGCTTAATCAAATTGGTGGCGCAATCTATTCTGGAATTCCTGATTATCGCTTTGATAAATCATATTTAGATAATATTCAAATAGATTTAGAAAACCTGGGTGTTCATTTCTTCTTTCATAAAACAATTGGAAAAGATTTAGTGCTTCAAGACCTTCAAAAAAAGTATGATCGCATCCTATTAGGAATAGGTGCGCAAGTTGAAAATACCTATGGTCTAGAAGGGGATGGATGTGAAGCAGGATTAAGTTTGTTATATAACTTAAATGTATTAAAGAAACAGAATGAATATAAAGAAAAATATCACTCTGCGATTGTTTGGGGCGGTGGAAATGTAGCGATGGATTGTGCCCGGAGTTTAAAGCGTATCTTAGATGAAGTGACAATTGTTTATCGTAGAAGTGAAGAAGAAATGCCAGCTTCTAAAAGAGAAATCGCTGAAGCGAAAAAAGAAGGTATTCAATTTGCGTTCCTCGAAAACATTCAATCATTAAAACTTGATGAAAAGGGGAAAGTGATTGGTGCTCATTGTGTGAGAATGGAACTTGGAGAACCAGATGAAAGTGGTCGAAGAAGTCCACATGTCATTGAAGGAAGTGAATATGAAATTCCTTGTGAACTTGTTGTTTGTGCAATTGGTCAAAAAGTTGACTTCAGGATAATACAAGAACTCACATTTGGAAACACACATCTAAGTTCGATTGAGAATGTCTATATTACCGGAGATGCATATCTTGGACCTAAGACAGTCGCAGCTGCGATACATGATGGTCAATTGGCCGCAAAAGAAATCATGGATTCTTTCTAGAATCCATGATTTTTACTTGGAAGCTTCAACCATTAAATTCGCAATCTTTTTTGCGTACTCGGCAGGATTCTCAATTGGTAATCCTTGAATTAATAACGCTAAGTCATACAAGACTTCCACATCTTCTTGAATTGAATTTTTATCTTTCTTATATTTCTTCTTTAACGTTTCAAAGATTTTATGATTTGGATTAATCTCTAGAATCTTTGATGCTTTCATACCTGGATTCATCGGATCACGAGATAAGATTTTTTCCATTTCTAGTGAGATTCCTTCTTCTGCCACAATACATACAGGGTCTTCTGTTAAGCGTGAGGAAATATGGACATCATTTACTTTTGTCTTTAATACTTCTTTCATAGCGCTTAGTAAGTCTTTATTCTTTTCGGATGCTTCTTCTCTTTCTTTCTTTTCTTCTTCGTTTTCTAAATCAAGATCACCTTTTGTTACAGAGCGGAACTGTTTTCCATCATATTCTCTTAACATTGTAATCATGAATTCATCAACTGGATCTGTTAGGTAGAGAATGTCATATCCTTTTTCTTTAATCTTAGAAAGGGCAGGGAGCTTTTCGATATCTTCTAAAGAACTTCCACATACATAATAAATATCTTTCTGTTCTTCTTTCATATTGGAAACATACTCTTTTAGACTTATATATTTTCCATCTTTATCCACATAGAATAGTAATAAATCTTTGAGTTCTTCACTACTTGCGCCAAAACTCTTATAGATATCATATTTGAAATTTAATCCAAAGTTGTGATAGAACTTTTCATATTCTTCACGTTCTTTTTCTAGAAAATCAACTAATGCATTATGAATCTTCTTGGATAAAGAGCTTGATAAAGCTTTTACCTGGCGATCTTGTTGGAGGATTTCGCGTGAGATATTGAGACTAATGTCATCACTATCCACCAGTCCTGTGATAAAGCGATACCGTTCTGGTAATAAATCTTTCGCATGGTCTAAGATAAAGACACCTTTTGAATAGAGTTGTAAACCTGGTTCATAGTCTTGATTATAAAAGTTATATGGAGTCTCCGAAGGAATAAAGAGTAAGGCGGTATACGCTAAATTTCCTTCAACAGAATAATGGAGAACCTTTTGTGGATCCTTCCAATCATTAAACTTCGATTTATAGAATTCATTATATTCTTCTGGTTTAACTTTATTCTTATTCTTCTTCCAAAGTGGAACCATCGAGTTCAATACTTCTACTTCTTTTGTGATAATGAATTTACTTTCTTCGGTTGGATCAGGAATACTCTTTTCAACTTCCATCTCAATTGGATAACGAACATAATCGGAGTATTTTTGAATCAACGAACGAATGGTACCTTCTTCTAAATAGTGACTGTAGTTTTCTTCTTTTGTGTCATCTTTTAGTTCTAGGATAATGGATGTTCCAATTGGTAAATCATTTACTTCTTGAATGGAATATCCATCTTCTCCTGTACTAACCCATTCATGACCAATTTCTTCTAAAGCACTTCTTGAGCGAACGGTTACTTTCTTTGCGACCATAAATGAGCTGTAGAAACCAACTCCAAATTGACCAATAATATCAATATTCTTAGATGCTTTCTCTAATTGATCTTTAAACTCTGCAGACCCACTATGTGCGATAGTTCCAAGGTTGTTTTCCATTTCTTCTTTTGTCATACCGATACCACTATCACGAATGGTTACTGTTTTTTCGACCAAATTAGGTTCAATTTGAATCTTTAATTCTTTCTTACTTACTTTATGAGAATCATTCGTAAGCGACATGTAATACCGTTTATCTAATGCGTCTGACGCATTTGAGATTAGCTCTCTTAAAAAGATTTCTTTATTTGTATAGATAGAGTTAATCATTAATCCTAATAAACGTTTAGACTCTGCTTTAAATTGTTTCTTTGCCATTACAAGCCCTCCTTTAGCACTCTAACTATTTGACTGCTAAAAATATAGCATACACCTCTCGTAAATTCAATAGTGAGATATCCATTGACTGACGGTCAGTCAAGTGCTATGTTAAGAGTATGATAGATGATCAAAACAATGAAAAAAGAAGGATTGAATTTATCGATGTCGCAGAGAAGCTTTTTAAGAAGAATGGGATTGTCGATACAACAATCAATTCAATTGTAAAGGAGATGGATGTCGCAAAAGGACTCTTCTATTATTACTTTAAGTCAAAAGATGACATGATTGAAGCAATCTCAGAAAAGTATAATGAGACCTTTGTGAAGGGAATCAAACGTTCTCTAAATAAAAGTGATTATGATGAACGATTAACTCTCTATTTAGAAAATGTGATTATTTCTTTTCGACAGTTATGGGGTAATCTTCATGGCGAGAATGAAAATATCGATTTATCCATTTTAGTCACAAGAACATTTGATGAGGCAAAGAGAATCGCATCCAATGTTTTAAAAGATTTATTGCAAGAAGGAGTGGAAAAAGAAAAACTAAAGATTAATAATATCTCTTATTATTCTGATATGATTATAAGTGGAATTGTAGAATTGATTAGTCATAATGAATCAGATTTAAAAGAGATACAAGCATTCATTAATGAGCTGATCAATCAAGTAAGGAAGGAGAAATAAAAATGACAGACGTAGAAAAATATTTACAACTTGCGAAGAAAGTGTTTAATTTCGGTGCCGAAAAGGTAATGGATAGCACAAAAGATTTAGCAACCAAATTACAAATTGAGCGTAAACGATTAGAAATTAAATCACAAATTGGCCAACACCAAAGACAAATGTCTAAAGCATATGAACGTATTGGAGAAGCCTATTATAAACATCTAGAAACTGCCCAACCAGTTGAAGGAATTAATGATGTGCTTGAAATCGTGCGTTCTAATAAAAAGGTTGTTGAATTACTTAAAGAACAACTCGCAGAAATTGATGGACAGTAAAAAGTTGGAAGTTTCAATCTTCCAACTTTTTTTGTCTTTCATTATAAGAATATACACAACCACAATAATCTTGGTGATAAAGGTTATACTCCTTTACGAGTTCATCTCTACGTACTTGACCATTATTTTTTTTGAAGTCTGACACAAAGTATTGAATCATTGGATACTTCTTTTGAACATCTAATCCAATTTCATTAATCTTTTGGCTATCTTTTTGTCTAGAAATGGTCATAACTGTTGAAACAAAGTCATAGTGATTCTCTTTTGCGTATGCAAAGGTATCTTCTAATCGCATACGATAACATAAGAAACATCTTTCCCATCCTTCGGGATCATCTTTATAAGGTGCTAGTTTTTCGGTATAAGCAATATTATCGTAAGGTGGAAAGACAATAGATACTTTATTATTCCAAACTTCTTGTACGAATCGTTCTAGTTCGTCTCTTCTTTTTTGATATTCTTCTTTTGGGTAAATATTCGAGTTAGCGTAATATAAAGTAATCTCAAAATGATCACTTAAGAATTCAAGAGGCCAACTCGCACAGGGTGCACAACACGCATGAAGAAGTAACTTAGGCTTGATGGGATAACCTTTTTTAATTCTTTCGAGTTCTTCTAAGGAAAGTAAATAGTAATTCTTTTTATGGGAACTCTTTCTTTCTTTTAGATATTCTAAATAAGCTTCTTTATTCATTCGTTATAAACATACAGTCTCCAAAAGAGAAGAAACGATACTCTTTTTTGACTGCCTCCTCATACGCTTTGAAGATAAGTTCCTTTCCTGCAAAAGAAGAAACCATCATGATTAAAGTGGATTTTGGCAAATGGAAATTCGTCAACATACAAGTCACAACTTTCCATTCGTATCCCGGATAAATGAATAGGGTGGTTTCTCCAGAACATTCTTGGAAGGTGCCATATCGTTGATAAACCGATTCTAATGTACGTACAGAAGTTGTGCCAATCGCAATGATACGACGGTTCTCTTTCTTCGCAAGATTTAGAATTTCTGCGGTTTCTTTCGACATTTCATACACCTCTTGATGCATGACATGATCTTCGACGACATCTGTATCCATTGGTCGAAAAGTTCCAAGTCCAACATGTAATGTGACATCCACAACGATGACACCTTTTTCTTTGAGGGCTTCAAAGACTTCTTCTGTAAAGTGTAGTCCTGCAGTAGGGGCAGCAGCACTGCCATCGACTTTCGCATAGACAGTTTGGTAACGGTTTGGATTATCTAGTTTTTCATGGATATAAGGTGGTAGCGGAACATTGCCTAATTGATCTAAGATTTCATTGAAAATGCCTTCATAAATCATTTTGAATTTGCGAATGCCTTTTTCGCCAATCTCAATACACTGTGCACGTAAGCGTCCATCATGAAAAGAGATTATGGTATCCAGTTTCACTGCCTTTGCATTTCCTACTAAACATTCCCATATATCATTTTCTTCTTGTTTCAAAAGAAGAACTTCAACGTGTGCACCTGTTCCTTCTTTCGTACCAAAAAGACGGGCAGGGATAACCCGTGTATTATTACGTACTAAAACATCTCCTTCATGAAGATACTCAATGATATGGGAAAAAGAAGTATGTTCTAGTTCACCTGTATTTTTATGTACTACCAGCATTCGACTCGCACTGCGATTCTCTAATGGTGTTTGTGCGATTAATCGCTCTGGTAAGTTGTAATCAAAATCACTCGTTTTCATAATCTCTAAAAGTATGTCTTACAAGATACCACTTGTCCAATGATTTGTACAGGGATATTACGGACTTCTTTGGAAGTGAAATAGCGATTCTCAACGTCTGGATTCGCAGCTTCTAAAATCATCATACGATCTTTAAAAACAACTTTCTTAATGGTTACTTCCTCTCCAATTAGCACAACTCCAATTTGTCCGTTTTCAATCGTATTGCATTTACGTACTAATACAAGAGAACCATTTGTGATTCCCACACCATTCATGGAATCTCCAGAAACCTTTAAATAATAATCACCTAATTTACGATCAGATAAAGATACTTCTTCTTCTCCAATATAGTTTTCTTCTGCGAATAAGTCATAACCCGCTTTTACATATCCAAGAACTGGAATCTTAATGGTAATATCCATACCTTTTAGTACAGGTTCAATATTATAGCCGACTAAATCGCTTAGCTTTTCTAAAACATCTGAAGATACTCTACGAATCTCTCCTTTACTCCATCTTGAAGCAGTGGATCTTGTGACACCTGTTCTTCTTGCGATTTCACTATCATTGAATCCTGTTTTTTCTTTAAAATCTTTAATAATCTCTTGTAATGTCATAAATTTTCTCCATTTATTATCATATTATATATAAAATGCGACATTTAATCAAATAATTAATATTTTAGTCGCATAATAGATTGAATTACGTTACATTTAGCCCTATAATACGATTGAAGAGTGAATAGAGATATGGAATTGTATAAACGGTATATTGATGTAGTAGTGGTACAGAAGAAAGATGGAAGTATGATTCCAATCTATTTGTATTGGGAAAATGGAAAGAAATATAAAATTGATAAAGTGATTAGCAAAGAAAGAAGAGTATCAAAATTAGGAGGTTGTGGGATTCGATATTCTTGTTTAA
>JAFWFT010000002.1 GCA_017515505.1 Solobacterium sp. | reverse complement strand
AACAAGTTGCACGGATTGTGGAACTTCGTAAGAAAGATATTAAGATTTTATTAAATGGACGAGAAATCTATGTCAAGAAAGACCAGATACGACCTACGGATAAAGTGCTTCCAAAAGAAAAACCAAAGTCTTTTGTGAGTGTGAGTGGTCCATCGATGTTTACGTCGATTCCTTTAGAATGTAATCTCATTGGCTTACATGTGGATGAGGCGATGAATGCATTAAAACAATATATGGATCAAGCTCGATTAAAAGGTTTAAAAACCTATCGTATTATTCATGGGGATGGAAGTGGGGCTTTACGTAAAGCGGTTCATGAATACTTATCGAAAGATAAAGAAGTTGACTCATTCCGTTTAGGGATGCCACAAGAAGGTGGGACTGGTGCTACGATTGTTGTGATAAAGGAATAAAATGGATAAGAATTATATGAAAGCGAAGCTTTCTACATTGTCAGAAGCTCCAGGTTCTTATCAAATGAAAGATAAGAATGGAGAAATCATCTATGTAGGAAAAGCGAAAAATCTTCATAATCGTGTGAATCAATACTTTGTTGGAGCACATGATTTTAAAACAACTAAAATGGTCTCTCAAATTGAAGATTTTGACTTTATCGTTACGAATAGTGAAAAAGAAGCTCTTGTATTAGAGATTAATCTGATTAAGAAATATCGTCCTAAATACAACATCATGTTTATTGATGACACTTCTTACCCCTATATCAAAATCACAAAAGAAGACTTTCCAAGACTATTAATTGCTAGAGATACAAAGAAAGATCGAAAAGCGAAGTATTTTGGTCCTTTTCCGGATGCTTCCGCTGCTAGAGATACGCAGAAACTTCTACAATCCATCTATCCATTTCGACGTTGTACAAAGATGCACAATAAAGTCTGTCTTTATTATCATATGGGACAATGTCTAGGTCCATGTGAATATGAGATTGATAAACATGTCTATCAAGATATGAGTGATAAAGTATCTAGATTCTTAAATGGTGATACGAAAGAGATTGAAAAAGAACTTACCAGTAAGATGAAGGAAGCGAGTGAAGCGTTAGAATTTGAAAAAGCAAATGAATATAAACAAATATTAGAATCTATTCATCGTGTCATTGATAAACAAATGATAGAATTGGATCAAAAAGGAAATAAAGATGCATTTATTTACTATGCAGATCGAGGATATCTTGCGATTCAAGGATTCTTAGTGCGTAGAGGAACGATTCTCAATAAAGAATTTCGATTAAAGGCATTATATGGAGATGCTGAAGAAGAGTTTATCTCGTTCTTACTTCAGTATTATGATACCCATCCAAAAGCTTCGGAATTAGTTTTACCACAGGAAGTTGATATCTCATCATTAGAAGAAGTCTTAGATACGCATATTATTCAACCCCAAAAAGGATATCGAAAGAAATTGTTGGATATGTGTTATGAAAACGCAAAGAAACAACTCGATCAAAAGTTTAGTATCATCGAACAACAAGATGAAAAAACAGAAGAAGCGATTCGAAAACTAGAAGAATTAGCAAGTCATCCAATGCGTCGAGTGGAACTCTTTGATAATAGTCATACAGGTGGAGTTTTTACGGTTGCTTCATGTGTTGTATATGAAGATGGATATCCATCAAAAAAAGATTATCGATTGTATCGTCTTCATACAACGAATTCAGATGTAGATTCGATGAAAGAAGTATTATATCGTCGTTATTTTCGTTTATTAAAAGAGGAAGAACGTTTTCCTGACGGGATTATTGTGGATGGAGGTCTTATTCAAATAAACGCAGCGAAAGAAATATTGGATTTATTAGGAATCACTTCTATTAAAATTATGGGACTTGTAAAAGATGATCATCATAATACAAATGCCTTGATGGATACGGATGGTTCTCTTCTTCCAATTGATAAGGATTCTTCTTTATTCTTTCTATTAACGAGAATGCAGGATGAAGTACATCGTGTTGCGATTAGTTATCATCGCAAATTACGTGCGAAAGCCCAAACCAAATCCATCCTAGATGAAATTGAAGGTGTTGGCCCCAAAAGAAAAAAGAAACTATTAAAAGAGTTTAAGAATTTTACAAATTTAAAAGCAGCTAGTATTGAAGAAATGAGCCAGGTTGTTCCTATAGAAATAGCTAAGAAAGTCTATGATGCACTTCATAATGGGCAGTGATATAATGCATCTATGAGTGAATTGACAAGTAATTCTAAAACACAAACGTATACGAAGCTCTTTATTGGAGGCGTGATTGTTTTTACGTTT
>JAFWFT010000038.1 GCA_017515505.1 Solobacterium sp. | reverse complement strand
GTGTTGGAAGAATGAATGATATCTCCAATGTAAATACGCTTATTCCTTTCTTATTAAGCACCAACCAAGAACAACTCTCTTCTTATGTGATGCAGTTGAATCTAGTGAATACGAGAAGAAAAGAATTATCACAATCCATGTATCAAACAGCGATGAATATGATTGATAAAGAAAAGTTCATCATCTTAGAAGATGCTTCCTTTCATGAAGGGATTTGTGGGCTTGTGGCAGGAAGAATTGTAGATGAATATAAACGACCTGTACTTGTTTTGGCACATAAAGAAGACATGATGAAGGGGAGTGGAAGAAGTATTCCTGGGTTTGATTTGTACCAGTTCTTTAGTGAAGGTTTTGATGAACTTACAAGTTTTGGAGGTCATGAACTTGCGGTTGGGATAGGAATGAAACAAGAGGATTTTGAAACATTTAAAAATAAGGTATATGAAAAGATTAAGACCATCGAATTAAAAGAGCCAGAAGTGATCGAGCAAGCAGTTCTTGTGGAAATGAAAGAGATAACTTTTGATTCAATTAATGAATTATCTAGATTACGTCCTTATCCAAAAGAACTTCAAAAGCCATATTTTGCGCTTCGTCCAAAGGAAAGTGAAAATGTATTTTCGACCGTAAAAATCACAAAGTTACACTTTGGAAAAGAAAATGAAGGACTAGATGGAATCATCTTTCCATTTCGAAATCTGAAAGTTCCAGAAACCATTCATCAAGTCATTGGAGAATTATCCATCAATCGTTTTCGTGATAAAATAACACCACAGATTGATATTATTGATATAGATTAAGAAAAATATAGTATAATTTATTGCGTCCTTAAGGAGGAATCATTATGGCAATCAATTTAGAAGATTATGTAGCATCTATTCGCGATTTTCCAACAGAAGGAATTTTATTTCGTGATGTCACACCAATTATGCAAGATGCAGATGCACTAAGAGAAGCAGTACATCTCATTTCAGAATATGCGAAGAGTGTTGAAGCAGATGTAATTGTTGGCCCAGAAAGCAGAGGCTTTGTGTTTGGGACACCTGTCGCAGTTGATTTAGGCCTAGGCTTTGTACCAGTACGTAAACCTGGAAAACTTCCAAGAGAAACAATTTCCGTTACATATGAACTTGAATATGGAACTGGTGAATTATTTATGCATAAAGATTCCATCAAACCTGGTCAAAGAGTGGTTGTGATTGATGACTTACTCGCAACCGGTGGTACTGCGAAAGCAACTGCCCAAATGATTGAAGAACTTGGTGGTGTTGTCGCAGGATTTGCGTTCATTATTGAATTGATTGGATTACCTGGTAGAGAAGCACTAGATGGCTATGACGTCTATGCGATTATGAAGATGACAGACAAATAGTTTTAAACTGTAAAAATCGAGGTTAATACTTCGGTTTTTTTCGTAAAAAAATAGGGGGAAAACGTGAAGGGAGTTCAAAGTTACACATTCGATGATGTCATGAATGAAGTCAAAACATATATTTCGAAGAAGGAAAGTTTAGAACTAATCCAAAAAGCTTCGGATTATGCTATGGCACATCATGAAGGTCAATTTCGAAAAAGTGGAGAGCCATATTATACACACTTAGTTAATGTAGCTTATATATTGGCTTCTTTGCATGTGGGACCTTCAACAATAGCTGCAGGATTCCTTCATGATGTGATTGAAGATACTGATGTTACAAAGGCAGAATTAGAGAAAGATTTTAGTCCGGAAATTGCAGAATTAGTGGAATCCGTCACAAAGATTGGAGCCCTTAAACTTCAACAAAAAGATGATCCAGAATACCAAGCGAAAAACCATCGTAAGTTATTTATTGCGATGGCGAAAGATATTCGTGTTATCTTAATTAAACTCGCAGACCGACTCCATAATATGCGTACACTTGAATTCCAATCGGAAGAATCACAAAGAAGAATTGCGCAAGAGACACTCGATGTCTATGCACCAATTGCGCATCGTCTAGGTATTAGTGCGATTAAAAATGAATTAGAAGACCTATGTTTCTTCTATCTTGATCGAGAAGAATATTATCGGATTGCGCATCTAGTGGAAACAAAGAAAGCAGAAAGAGATCGCTATGTCCAACAAATGATTGTGGACATCTCTAAGTTATTAACCGAAGAAGGGATTCCATTCCGTATCTTTGGACGTTCAAAACATCTCTATTCTATCTATCATAAGATGCAAGAACGTCATAAACGTTTTGATGAAATCTTAGACTTATTAGCGATTCGTATTATAACGGAAACGGAATTAAACTGTTATGAAATCTTAGGTTATATTCACGCAACTTATAAGCCAATTCCTGGTCGTTTAAAAGATTATATTGCAGTTCCAAAAACAAATATGTATCAATCTTTACATACGACTATCATTGGGGATGAAGGTAAGATTTTTGAAGTACAAATTCGTACGGAAGAAATGGATAGTATTGCGGAAAGAGGTATTGCGGCACACTGGCACTATAAAGAAGGTAGTCGCTATGAAGCAAAAGCGGAACAAAAAGAGATTGAAGAAAAACTATCTTGGTTAAGAGACTTTGCAGAATATTCGGATGAAAGTGATGAAGATAGTGATAGTGAATATATGGAGACACTTCAAAAGGATGTCTTTGAAGCCAATGTCTATGTCATGACTCCGAAAGGGAAAGTCATTGACTTACCACCGGGAGCGACACCAATTGATTTTGCGTATCGAATTCATACCGATGTTGGTCATACTACAGTTGGCGCAATTGTCAATGATGCCATGGTTCCTTTAAATACAGAACTTCATACAGGAGATGTTGTAGAAGTTCGAACCATGAAAGGAACAGGACCAAGTGAAGACTGGTTAAAGTTTGTTAAAACCAATCAAGCCAAGAACAAAATCAAAGCGTATTTTGCTCGTAAAGAAAATGAAAATAAACAAGAAAAAGCTCCTTTGGGTGAAAAGATGATTCAAGAAGAACTTAAGAAACGTGGCTTTGATTCATCTGAATATATGGAAAAAAAGAAACTAGAAGGAATTTTAGGAGAATATGGTTTAAAAACATTAACGGATTTGTATTATGCGGTAGCTGTTAAATCCATTAGTGTAGCTTCTGTTTGTGAAAAACTAACGAATCATCGTCGTGTTGTAACAGATGACGATATCGTTAATAT
>JAFWFT010000037.1 GCA_017515505.1 Solobacterium sp. | reverse complement strand
GTTATTAAAGAAGGAGAAACGATTACAGTTTGTGCAGATCATGATGTGAAATCATATGAAGGTGATTTAAATTATAAGGCAGGAGAAGTAATCCCCTATGATGAATCCTTAGGCGGTTATGTAGTACAACTAAGCCAGGCCTATGAAGATTATGATTATGAATTTGTACAAAAAGTAATGATTAAAGTAGAAGGGGAAAAAGAACCTTCTATCTATACTATTGAAATTACACGTGAAAATGATACAGATGTTTATGCATTATTTAAGAAAGGAAGTTTTGTGGGTTCAAATGATGTTGAAGTACCATATCTAATTTATACACCTACAAATTATGATCCAAATAAGAAATATCCTGTTATCTTTGCCTTACATGGTTCAGGTCAAAGAACACAACCACTTGATATGGTTCTTAAAAGATATCAGATGGCGACCATTTGGGCGAAGGATTCAGAAAAAGGACATCATGAATGTATCGTACTTGCGCCACAATGTACGGTTAAAGATCCAGAGATTGAAAACTGGACAACGCTTATGGGATATTGGTCAGATAGTAAGAAATATCCAGACCCTTATACCGCAATGCCACAATTAGATGCAGCATATGAATTACTTCAAAAGATACTTAAAGAGTATTCTTGTGATTTGAATCGAATTTATATGACAGGATTATCTGCAGGTGGTTTTGCGACATTCACACTTTCGAAACGTTATCCAGATCTCTTTGCGGCTCTAGCACCAAATGCTTCTGGAGCAGATCCAAAAGGTCTTGAAGTCATTAAAGGAATTCCAATTTGGTTATTCCAAGCGGCAGGCGATCCGTTGGTTAAAACGGAAGACTTTTATTATCCTACGATTGCAGCATTAGATGCAGCAGGTATTCCATATAAGAAAAGTTTTTATGAGGAAGGTGCTGTATTCTTCCCAAATGCGCATTTTAGTTGGGTCGCAATGTATGCGAATGAAGAATTCCGCAATTGGTTATTTGAACAACATAAGTAGTGAACTTGTAAGATAAAAGTAGACACAAGAAAAAGTCATATAAGACGTCATCTAAAGTCTACTTTTTTCTTATGATGAAATAAGGAGACCAACTATAGCTTATAGTTAATGAGATTTTTATTAGGATTGTTAAGAATATAGAAGATATATCTGCACAATTTAGCTACACATGATATTATATTCAGCTACTTTGTTATATTCTTCATTCTTGTCATCTAAGAATAATTCTCTTTTATATGAGATTTTGTGATGATTTAAACATAATTCTAAGAAACATAAGAAGATACCAATATCAATATGATTATAATGAAGAACACCATCGATTGGCATTACCCATTTACGGATAGGACTAACATAACGGTAAATCTTTAGTGTATCTTCTTCATGCTTTACAAACCAAGGTTGGGTATTACAAGCGCTTGGGGCAAACCGTATGATAGTAGGAATATCTTCAATTGGTTCTCCAGACCAAATATCTTTTTCTTCTTTTCGCTTGGATTTGAACATATCCTTACGGAAACTATCTTCTGGAACCTTACTTATCGCAATCATGATGACATATTGTAAACCATGATAGTCAGGCATCTTTGCTTTGTTTAAACCAAACCAAAGACAGCCAATATTCATAGAAGCTAAATAAAGATCTAATTGTTCACCAAGATAGCCAACATTCATTAAATAATTCTCTTTGATTTCACTATATAAAAGAATGACTTTCTCTTGGCCTCGTGTACAGGTTGTTTCTTCATTTTCTGCGATACGAATATCAACTTTGATATCTGGATATAAAGAATCAAAAGTTTTAAAAACCTTACGTATTTCTTCATATTCTTCTTCTGAAATACGGTAATGGGTAGAGTAAAACTCTTTCGTCTTATGATTTTTAAACGTATGATAAGACTTTCTCTTAAATAGCATGTCATAGAGAGTATTGTTCATACTATAAGTGTTGATGATTATAAAAAATATTGCAAGTAGATAAGACTATAATATCTTTTTTATTTCTTCTATTATGGTTTGATCAGCTGGTAACCAGTTAACAGAATCAATAGTTTCTAGGGTTAACCATTTACTATCTTCCGCTTCTAAAAGAGTAGGACTACCTTCTAAGATGGAACACCAATAGCATTTCATATTTAAATGAAAGTTAGGATAATCATAATTAATGGTAGTGAAGTAAGAATTAATCTTAATTACAATATCTAATTCTTCTTTGATTTCTCTTACTAAAGCTTCTTCTGGAGTTTCTCCTTCTTGGATCTTACCGCCAGGAAACTCCCACCCATCTTTAAAATCTCCATAACCTCTTTGTGTAGCAAAGAGGTTCCCCTTATCAAGTATTAATGCCGCAACAACGTGGATGGTTTTCATAGGGATATTATATTATTAATCAATTGGGCATTAAAATGTACAGGGGATGATTTTTATTTGATAACTATCATGGTGAAACACTTACAACCAATCGATTTAATAGTTGGGAGTTAGAAATAAGGAAAAGAAAATGGAATCTTCTATCATATGTTAGAACTTTAAAGTGAATTTGCGAAGTGGAGTTTATAAAAGTATAGGAACTATGTATACACATAGTTCCTACTCTTTTATGAATGATCCTCATTCATTAATTCCCATTCTTTCAAATCTTTTGATTTATACATCGTGAAGTTAAAGGGTCTTACCGCATAATACATTTCTATTTTTCCATTTAATGGATCATCCCCATATCCAAAGACCAAAAAGTATTGATCATTAATCTTTTGTTCAAAGAGGGGAGGTGCTAGTTTTTCTCCGTTCTCTAATTGTTCATGGATTTCTGGTATATAGTAGACAATACTCATACAAGAGGTTTGATAGATTGGTAAGAAGAGGGTATCTTCTAATGATTGATAATCGGTTTCATCGATAATTCTTTCAGATTCAATTCGTAAGCGGGGAATATCATAACGAAAACCTGGCTCATAGATAATCGAATCTTTTTCATTCGAAACCGTTATACGAATGGTTGGTTGCAGGGGATCCATGGTAGATACTAATAAGATAGGTTGACTTCCTTCATAGTAAACTTGTTTTGTATGGATTCCTTCAATCTTTAAGTTGGCTTTCTCTTGTGGAGTTACTAAAAGAACCATGATTTGTTCATTTGGGTTGATTTCACCTTGTATGATTTGTGATTCTGGTATTTCTTCCACAAAAGGACTAACGCTCTTTACTTCTTCCCAATCTTCTTCTTCAAATTCTTCAATACCAGAAATACTACCTGCGTATTTTACATGTAAAAGAGATTGATTTGCATTATCTTTTGTATTGGAATTTGAAAACTCTGTGGAACTTGTTCCACAAGAAATAAGACATAAGGAAGATAAAAGAAATAGTATTAATTGTTTCATAAAATTACCCTACATACCTTTTTAATAAATTAGACATTTCTGTAAACATACTAAAAGATTGTTTCTCATGAAGGTTTTCATCTGAAAAGCGATAAAGAGTTTGATCATCCATGCTTTCTCTAAATTTAATGACGAATGTTTTCCCATTTAACGCTCTACCACGATAATCCACACTTTGTTTTAAACGATGTTTCGTAACAATTTTTAACGCTTCCTTATATACTTCATGGGAAACAAGTTTTTGTCGACAAACTTCATTGGGACTACCACCTTGTGTATATTCTTCAAGTAATAGTTGTGTTGGAGAATAGGTATAAAGACATAGTTCGTAGTAAGGCATTTCCACAGGGGTTCCTAAGGTTTTTTCGAAATAATCAATTAACAGAGTTTGATTCTTTGAAGAGTAAAGATTGTCACTTTTTGGAGTAGGTGTCTCTTCAAGAGTTGGAGAACCACATTCATAACAGTATTTAGGATTACCTTCTAACTTAGTACCGCAACTTGGACAATATTTCATACGTTTTTTTCCTTTTCTTTATATTTCTTTAAAGAGTCTTTTAGTTTTTTCATGAAGGCAGTATAAGAAATCTTTTCCTTATCTGAATTCATGTAGGAATTTTGATTTTCATCGGTGAAGTATAGGAAAACATCATATCCCTCCATTCCTATTTCTTCAAAATAATGAAGTAAATCAAATTCGACGGAGTCTCCATCTTCGTCTTCAAACCCAGGTTCTAAAGAGAAGCCTGCATCCATGACGACTTTACAGATTTCGATGGTCTGTTCACGATTACTTAATTCTTTCATACTTCTATCATAAACTAGTTTCTAGTAGAGAAGATATAAAAAAATGAAGAATGAGGGGATTCCATTCTTCATTATTATCTAGGTTTGGATGGCGTTGATTCCCGCAACCCCTAATCCATCTCGCCAGTAATAACTCTTCCACACAAAGCGGATGGTTTCACCAACTTCGATATTGTCTTTCGGTAAGTAGATGTGTCCAAGCTCACTTTCTACAACCATATAGTCTTTTTTTAAGATTGTTTCTGTTGGTTCAAGAAACCTAGCGTTCACATTCTTGTAAGTTCCTCCACACGCAATACAATCACCAACTTCCACGATGATATCGTGTAGATTGTTTTCTTCCATGTGTTTCTTTAGTGGTTCTTCTAATATGAGTTTCATACTTATATATTAAAGATTCTTAAGAGAATCGTCTGTGACTAAATCACAATAAAAAGATATAGAACAAAGGGGAGGGGTTCCATATCTTTTCGTTTTGATTAACTATACGATACTATGGTTTGAAATGGACGTCTGTGACTTTAGGCACACATCTTAAAATTTATAGATCATCTTCAATAGCGCCTGCTTTTGCGTAAGCTGTAGAACGTGCCTCAAAGAAATCGGTTTTAATCATATTCGCATCTGCGTATTGGGATACCCAACCCATAGATTCTGGTTCTTCTTCATGTCCTTCATAGATTGGATTTAAATGAATTTGACGACATCTAAGATTTCCTAAGTATTGGATATAGTCCGTAATCATTTGTTTGGTTAAACCTTGGACATCATCTCCAATCGCATATTGTCCCCAAGCGATTTCTTGTTCACAACCTTCTTTAATCATTTGGCGATAGATTTCATTTAATTCTGGCGTAAATAACTGTGGTTCTTCCTTTTGAAGTTCGAGTAAGATATTTCGAAATAACCATAAGTGTGTATTCTCATCACGGTTAATGTAACGAATTTCTTGTGCACTTCCTGGCATGAGATTATTTCTGGCTAAGTTATAGAAGAACATAAAACCAGAATAGAAATAAACACCTTCTAGAATGTAGTTGGCAACACAGGTTTTCGCTAAGGAATAAGAATCTGTATGTTCCACAAATTCATTATAGAGATTTCCAATAAACTCATTTCTTTTTAATAAATGTTTATCATCTTTCCATTGGAATAAGATTTCATCTCTTTCATGAGGATTACAAATGGTATCTAACATATAGCTATAGCTTTGAGAGTGTACGGTTTCTTGGAAAGCTTGAATCGATAAACAGAGGTTTACTTCATTCGCTGTTATATAAGCACTCACATTTGGAAGATTGGCGGTTTGAACAGAATCTAAGAAGATTAAGAACGATAGGATTTTATCGTACGCTCTTCTTTCTGGAGTTGGAAGGTTTGGATAGTCTTTAACATCTTGTCCTAAATTAATTTCTTCAGGAACCCAGAAGTTATTCATCGCTTGTCGATACCAATCCTTTACCCAAGGATATTTCATATTATTAAAATCATTTAAGTTCGTAGTATTCCCATTAATCATTCTTCGTTTGGAGACTTCGAGATCTCCTTCTGGATTAAACATGGGTCTACGTGTTAGTTTTTCTTTTTCCATTTTCTTTCCTCCTATGCTGAACAAGCTTCGCATTCTTCAACTTCTAAGCTCTTAGAGCGAACATAGTAGAGTGTTTTCACGCCACATTCCCACGCTAAGAGATAGAGATTCAAAATCTTTCTAAAAGTATAGTCATTGGTGATATAAAGGTTCATAGACATGGCTTGATCAACGTGACGTTGACGAATACCATTTGCCTTAACCGACCAGGTTTGATCAATATAGTGGGCATTCTTATAAAGGAAGTATGTATCCACAGATAATTCTGGTGCGAGTCTTGGAATTAATCCATCTTTCTTTTCTTCTAAGAAATAACGATTCATAATTGGATCAAGTCCTGCAGTTGTACCAGAGATAATGGAGGTGCTAGAAGTAGGGGCTATCGCAATGAGGTATCCATTGCGTAAACCATGTTTATGAACGTTCGTCTGTAAGTCTTTCCATTTCTTGGATGTATAGTTACGCTTTGTGAAATAAGTACCTGTATCCCAATCAGATCCCTTGAAAAGGGAATACTTTCCTTTTTCTTTGGCGAGCTCCATGGAAGCTTCAATCGCATAATAATTAATCTTCTCAAAGACTTTATCAGCGAATTCTAAATGTTTTTCGGATTCCCATGGAATACCATGTTTGGTTAACATGTGGTGATACCCACTAACACCTAAACCGATTGGACGATATCTGCCATTATTGATTTGGGCATATGGAAGAGGGAATAAGTTAATGTCGATAACATTATCGAGTGCCCGTACAACGGAATGAATAATCTCTTTCATTTCTTTATCATTATCGACATCTAATCTTCCTAAGGTTAAAGAAGCTAAATTACAAACCACAAAGTCACCTGGTTTTGTGGTTGTGACCACAACCTTTTCGCCATTGACTTCTACGATTTCTTGCGATTCTAAAGAGATTTCAGACATATTTTGCGCAATCTCTGTACAAAGATTACTACAGTATATCATTCCTTTATCTCCATTTGGGTTCATCTTATTGACGATGTCACGATTAAACACAAATGGAGTTCCTGTTTCAACTGCAGATTTAATGACTAAACGAATGACTTCTTTAATGGGAAGTGTTCGTTTAGAAATCTTTGGATCGTTGACACAATCTAAATATTTCTTTGTCCATTCTTCTCCATAGGAATCCTCTAGACAATAGCCTTTGACTTCTTTGACTTCATGCGGATCTAATAAGTACCAGTCCCCACTAATATTGTCGCGGGCTTGTTGCCAAAAGTAATCCGGATAACAAACTGCCGGGAAAACATCATGTGCTTTTAAACGGTCATCGCCATTATTTGTACGAATCGCTAAGAATTCTGGTAAGTCTTTGTGCCATACATCTAGATAGACCGCACAAGCACCTTGACGAACTCCAAGTTGATCAACCGCTACGGCTGTATCATTCGCTAAACGTATCCAACGAATGACACCACCAGCGGCGCCTTCAAAGCCACGGATAGTCGAACCTTTGGCACGAACTTTTCCAAAGTATAATCCCATTCCTCCACCTAACTTAGATACTTTCGCAAAGTTATCAATGGAACGATAGATGCCATCTAAACTATCAGGAACGGTATCAATGAAACAAGAAGATAATTGATGGAATGGTTTTCTTGCGTTACTTAGAGTAGGAGTCGCCATCGTTACTTTCATCGTACTAAGCATGTCATAAAACTTCTTTACCCACTTCATACGATTTTTCTTTTCATTGATTGCTAAGTGTAAGGCAATACCCAAATACATTTCTTGTGGAGTTTCTAGTGGATGATGCGCATGGTCCACAATGAGATATCGTTTAATGAGTAATTCTAAACCAGAATAATTAAAGAGATAATCTCTTTTTGAATCGATAAAGGTTGATGCTTCTTCTAATTCTTTCTTCGTATACTCCTTCGTAATGAATTCTCCATATAGACCTTCTTTAACTAAAGATTTTACTTTTTCATAGAAAGAAGAAGTTTTATCATACAGTGCAACTTCTCTTTGAAATTTGACTAATAGAATACGTGCTGCAATAAATTCCCAATTTGGAGCTTCTTGGGAGGTTAATTCCACGGCTGCCCGTATTAATTGAGGTAATAAATCACTATCTGCTTGACCTTCTTTCACAAAGGAAAAAAACTTATCCGCAAGTTTATCAACTGGATAGAGTTCTTGTTGGAAATCTTTCTCAATCTTTTCTAAAGCTTTACGAATATCATTTTTCTTTTGGAAGGTATTGATGATTTTATCTAAGGTTGCACGTATTTGAGAGCGTTTTTCTCGATATAAAATATAGCTTTTCGCAACGGCAAAATAGCCATGTTTCATCAGACCTTCTTCCACAAGGTCTTGAATCTCTTCGACTGTGACGGATTCTTTCTTTGATATCTGTTTTTCTACTTCTTTTGCGACTTCATGAATCTTCTTTTCATCCACTGGTGTTTGTGTCGCTATAAATGCTTTTTTTACAGCGTTTTCAATCTTTGAAATATGATAATTTTGTTTACTGCCGTTTCGTTTAATAATCTCCATATGCCTTTTCCTCTTTCTCCACTTTAATCTTATTCAACTTTTCTAAATCCTACTAGTAAAGTGACTGAACTCTTAAAAGAAAACGAAGAATAGGGGATTCTTCTTCGTTTTTCTGGTTTTCTTCTATAAAATAATGCATAATAAGATGTTATTCTGTAACTAAGTCACACATAGACTATGGTATAATACATTCCGTTACAGAATGTTTTCTGAGGTATTAATTATGATGATAGATAAGATGGTAATTCAATTTTTTATTCGTATTTTGTTGGCGGCTTTATTAGGGGCAATTATTGGTTTTGAAAGGCATAGTAAGTCAAAAGAAGCCGGTGTTAGAACCCATGCGATTGTGGCTATTGGGTCTGCTTTATTAATGTTGATATCAAAATATGGCTTTGTGGATGTGAAATCCTTTGATGCTTCTCGTATTGCAGCACAGGTTGTGAGTGGTATTTCCTTCCTTGGTGCAGGCATCATCTTCGTTCGTCATGATAATATTCAAGGTCTTACAACCGCTGCTGGTATTTGGACGACGTCTGGAATTGGATTAAGTATAGGGGCTGGTTTATATAGTTTAGGAATCTTTGCGGCTATTGTGGTTGTGCTGATTCAACTTGCGTTCCAAACTCATTATCTAACCCCAGCACCGAGAACAACGATGAATGTACTATTACGTTTAGATCGGGATGTCTCCATAAAAAAAATAACCGATGTCTTGCATAAATACGGTTATACTTGTACAGAGAATAAGGTAACGCTTGATCCAAAAGATCCAACAAGTTATGTTCTCTATTTAGGTGTTACAACCTTGAAGAATGTGGAACCTACAAAATTTGTCGAAGACTTAAAAAACGAATCCTTTATTCGAGATGTGGAACTTATGTAATGCATAAGTTCTTTTTTATAGATATCCATAATTACCTAATAGTGTTAATAAGATGACAAATGTAAATAAAACCGCTAAAGAAGTGACCACTACGATTTCTGCGGCAAGTTCACTATCCGCTTTCATTTGAACAGCCATACTGAAAGAAGTGACAGCGACTGGACCACCAAATAGAATCGCTAAACTCGCAAGTGGTACTCCACGGAAACCAAGAAGTATCGCAATAATAAGAAGGATTCCAGGAAGGATTAACAACTTAAGAATTGAGAATACCGCAAGAATCTTCGCATTCTTTTTGAGAGAACTAAACTGAAATAGACCTCCTAAAGCAATTAAAGCTAAAGGAGTACTAATACTATTTAACATTCGTAACGTACTCATAATAGACGTTGGAATATGAAGATTGAAAACCTTAAAGAAGGCACCAATTAGAGCACCAATAATCAAAGGATTCTTTAGGACACTAATTATGGTGCCTCTTAGATTCGCTTTTTGAGAAGAATAAAGTTGTAAAGCAATGACACCTAAGAAATTGGAGATTGGTACAGTCCACGCAATTAGAATGGAAGTTGGACCTAGGTTTTCTGCACCATAAATACTTTGAATGATGGGTAATCCTAAGATGACTACATTTGTACGAAAGACATCTTGAAGAAGAGTCGCTTTGGTAGGATTTTCTAAAGGAATAAACTTTAAAACGATATATCCAACTACTAAAAGAATTAAGATTCCACTAATCGCAAATACCACCATTCCTATATTCTCAACATTACTTAAATCCGCATCCGCAATATTTAAAAAAAGTGTAACAGGAATACAGAATTGGAACACAAAACGATTCATCTCACGGAAGGTTTCTTCTTTCACAAGATGAAACTTTTGAAGTAGGATTCCAATCACAATCATGGCTGCGACGGGAAAGATTGCGTTAAATGAAATCATAAAACTTTGCATACAACTATTATAGTCATATTTTGATGGAAAGGAATGCTATAATGAGACCAGCTTAGAGGAGAAATCATTATGAAGATAGCAATCTTAGAATCTCTTGGTATTACAGAAGAAAAACTAAATGAATTAAAAGAACCATTTGAAAAAGAAGGACATTCATTTGTGGTATATAACCGAACAAATGATGAAGAAGTACTAAAAGATGAAGTCAAAGATGTTGATGTCGCAATCATAGCGAATATGCCTTTTTCGAGTGACGTGATTGCCGCAAGTAATCAATTGAAGTTTATTGACGTTGCTTTTACGGGAGTTGATCATGTTGGTTTAGAAGTCGCAAAAGAAAAAGATATAAAAGTTTCCAATGCTTCTGGATATTCGAATGAAGCGGTTAGCGAACTTGCGGTTGGTATGATTATCGCAAAGTATCGCTACTTAAGGGAAGTCGAAGACTTATGCAGAAGTGGAAAGACAAAAGAAAACAATGTTGGTCTAGAGATTAAAGGGAAGACGGTTGGTATTATTGGTCTAGGAAAGATTGGAAGAAGAAGTGCGGAATTACTAGATGCTTTTGGAGCGAATGTGATTGCGTGTAACTCTAGGCTAATAGAAGATTGTCCACCTTATGTTGTAGAACGTCCAATGGATGACTTATTACAAGAATCGGATATTGTCATTCTTCATTGTCCACTAAATGAAAGTACGAGAAATTTGATTAATATGGATAAGATAAAGCGTATGAAAAAGAGCGCTTTATTAGTCAATGTCGCAAGAGGACCAATTATCAACACAAAGGACTTACAGGAAGCATTAGAGAAGGGGATCATTGCCGGGGCTTGCATAGATGTATTCGATCAAGAGCCTCCTTTATCAAAGGAAGAACCTCTATTAAGTACCCCTAATACTCTTGTGACACCTCATGTGGCATTCGCGACACAAGAGTCAATGGTCTTACGAGCTGAGATTGTTTTTGATAACCTAAGGGCTTGGTTAGATGGGGAACAACAGAATATTATTTTATAAAGAAAAATTGATAATGTTTTCACAAACAGGCAAAAGATTTATTGACATTCACTTTTCTAATTAAGATAATATTAGTAGATATTTTTATAAGGGGAGTATAAAAAATGTTATTAAAGAAAGAACTCATTCGAATTGGTTTAGAAGGTGAAACCTCTGAAGACGTTTTGAGAGCGCTTGCGGGAGTATTTGTTGAAGCAGGTGTTGCGAAAGATTCATATCCAGATGCAATTGTATTAAGAGAATCGAAATATCCAACTGCTTTACCAGCAACTGCATTTGATATTGCAGTTCCACATACCTTTGCGGAACATGTTAATGAACCTGCAATGGGTGTAGCAGTACTTGCGCATCCTGTACAATTCCAACAAATGGGATCTCCAGAAATTACACTTCACCCACAAGTATTATTCATGCTTGCAATCACAGATCCAAAAGATCAAATTGAATTATTAAAGAAGATTATGGGTATTATCCAAGATGTGGATGTACTTAATAAGATTAAGGATGCTAAATCAGAAGAAGAAATCTATGATTTAGTAGGACCTATTGTTGGTTAGGCTTAATTCGTGTATTACACGATTAAGATAGAAAAAGAGAAAGGAGGAAATTATTAATGGCTAGAGAAATCAAATTTCTTACTGTTTGTGGTTCAGGAATCGTTACGTCTTCTATGATTGCAAACACAATCGAAGAAATGCTAGAAGAAGAAGGCTATGATGGACACGCTGATGAATCCAATCCAAGTGAAATGCCAACCTTCTTAGCTCGTTCTAAATACGATTTCGTTGCTTATGCTAGTCCAATTGATGAGGAAGACCTAAATGGTACTCCTGCTATTCCAGCAATTGGTTTAATCACAGGACAAGGCGTAGATGAATTCAAGGAAAGAATGCTTGAAATCATTAAAGCAAATAACGAGTAATTAAGTTTACTCAAGAAACTCAGTTTGTATTAAAAAAGAAAGGGGATTTTACAAAGTATGAGTGGATTTTTTGGCGCGTTGAAGGCGTTCTTTGACACCTTCCCAGCTGCGGTATTCGTACCAATTATCATGTTCATCATCAACAAGGCATTTGGTGTAACAACCAAAAAAGCGTTCGTTTCAGCGCTATCTGCCGGTGTTGGTCTTGAAGGCTTCTCATTAGTCATTGGTTCTTACGGAAGTGTTATTAACCCTGTAATCGAACGTATGATTAATGCGACAAACGTTAACCTACCAGTTTATGACTTAGGTTGGCCTAACACATCTGTTGTTGCTTATTCTACAACTGCAGGTATGACATTCATTGCAATCTCAATTGCACTACAAGTTATCTTATTCTTAACTCACTTCACAAATATTTTCCAAGCAGGTGACTTATGGAATAACTATTCTTACTACTGTTGGGGTTCAATGATCATGGTTCTTACAAAGAGCTTACCATTAGCTATTGCCTTAATGACAATCCAATTAATTTACACATTATTATTAACAGAAGTTATTGAAAAGAGATGGTCTACATACTATGGTTATCCAGGATGTACAATCGCTTCATTACATACTGCTACTATCTGTGTAATCGCTATTCCATTAAACTGGATCATGAACAAACTTGGTTTATACAAAGTTGAAGCTGACCCAGTCGCAATGAAAAAGAAATTAGGATTCATTGGTGAACCAATGACATTAGGTTTAATCCTAGGTCTCATTATCGGTATCGTTGGTAATGTTACACGTATTACAGAATTAGCTGCTTGGGGTGAAATCGCTACTTGTGGTATCGCTACATCTGCAGTTATGTCTGTATTCCCACGTATCTCTTCTATCTTCTCTGGTGCTTTCACAGCTATGACAGAAGCTTCCAAGAAGAATACGAAAGGATATAAGGGTGAATGGTACTTAGCAGTTAACGACGCTACAGGTTATGGTGAAACAGCTACATTAATTTCTGGCTTAATCACTATGCCATTCTGCTTATTCTTAAGCTTTATCTTACCTGGAAACCAATGTTTACCAGTTGTTGACTTAGTTGCATTACCATACTGTATCCAACCAATGGTTGCGATGGCAAATGGTAACGTATTAAAGTCAGTTATCGGTGGTGTTCTCATCTCCGTTATCTTCCTATACATCTGTACACTATGTGGTCCAGCATTCCACCAAGTCGTTGTTGAACAAGGCGGTGAAACGTATGGAACAATGATGGTTACATCTCTAATCATCATCGGTCAACCTGTAGGTTACCTCTTATTCGTTATCGCATTACAACTTGGATGGATTGGAATTGCTATCGAAGCTGTTGTATTCGCAGTTCTATACTTCGTATTAAAGAAGAATATGGACAAGATTCACGACGCTCTCGAAAAACAAGCTCTCAACCCATCTGGCAAAGCTGAACCAGAAGCAGCTTAAGGAAGAACTTAAGTTAAAGTGAATTAAAACAATACACACTGCTTGATGCTTCGTGCATTGGGCAGTGTGTATATTTCTAAAAGGAGCAAGTGACTATGAAGAAAGACGAAAAGAAATTAGTATTTGATTTTAAATTAGAACCAAAAGATTTTACAGAGACAATCGTGGATGTCACATTTGGTATGCAAAGATGGAAGCGTTATGTGATTGCGGTTGTTTGGGTTTTCTTTGCTGTTTTACTTATTCTTCATTTAACACATGTCATTACTCTTACAAACGTAATGTATTCTTGTGCGTTACTTGTGACAGTTATTGTCGGCGCTACCTTTGTCACAATGATTATTGGTATCTTCCAATACCGCACTAAATATAAGAAGGGGATTAACCTTAAAAGAAGAATTGAAGTGGATGGTGAAGGCT
>JAFWFT010000036.1 GCA_017515505.1 Solobacterium sp. | reverse complement strand
TTTTCAATATTCATAATAGAAGCCTCCTAACGCAACACGAACTATTCTATCACAAAGAAACCATAGTACAAGAAATGATTATGTTATAATAATCTAGATTTGATGGGGGGCAATATGGATTTACTCTTAGAAATCTTAAAATCGATTGTTTATGGGATTATACAAGGGGTAACAGAGTGGTTACCAATTAGTAGTACAGGACATTTAATACTTCTACATGAAGTATTGCCTTTAAGTGTGCATTCTAACCCAGAGCAAAATCAAGCTTTCTGGGAAATGTATAAAGTTGTGATTCAGTTTGGATCCATCATTGCGGTTGTGTTACTGTATTTTGATCGTTTAAACCCATTCTCTAGGAAGAAAACAGAAAAGGAAAAGAATGTGACATGGAGATTGCTTGTGAAGATTGTGATTGCGAGTATTCCTGCTGCAATTATTGGTTTCTTATTAGATGATATTGTAGATGCGAAATTATCGACACCTTTTGTGGTGGCGATTATGCTAATTGTATATGGAATTCTATTCATTATTATTGAAAAAATTCCAAGAGAAGCCAAAATCACATCTATTAATAAGATGAAATATTTAACCGCTTTAAAGATTGGTTTCTTCCAAGCACTAGCTTTAATACCAGGAACATCTCGTTCTGGAAGTACGATTTTAGGGTCCACAATAGTAGGATGTGATCGTAGTACAGCGACAGAGTTCTCATTCTTTATGGCGATTCCAGTTATGTTGGGGGCGAGTGTATTAAAACTCATTAAGATGGAAGCGCCATTAACAGGATTTGGTTTATTTGTGTTATTGGCTGGAATGGTATCAGCGTTTGTGGTATCGGTGATTGTTATACGTAGTTTCTTAAAATATATTCGTAAACATGACTTCCAAGTATTTGGATTCTATCGAATTATATTAGGTATTATAATTCTTGTTTTAGCATTTATGAATTTATTACCTTCTGGTTTATCTGCATAGGAGTGTGTAATTGCGATGTCATTAAGTCTTGTTGGGTTATTTCTTGAAGGATTATTATCATTCTTTTCTCCTTGTGTATTACCTTTAGTTCCTTTATATATAGGATACTTAACACAAGGATTAGATATGAATGAAGATAAGAATAAACTTCGTAAGAAGACAGTTTTCTTAACTTTTTTCTTTGTATTAGGAATCTGTACGGTTTTCTTTATTGCGGGATTAGGATCCAGTGCACTTAGAAGTGTATTTGAAAAGAATAAATTATGGTTCCAATTGATTGGTGGAATTGTACTGGTATTATTTGGATTGTTTTCACTTGGTTGGATTCGTATTCCGTTCTTAGAAAAAGAAAGAAGACTTCCTTTCAAAATGAAAGGAAATATGAATTATCTAAATGCGTATCTATTAGGGTTCTTCTTTAGCTTTGCATGGTCACCATGTATTGGGCCATTACTTGCTTCTGCGATGATGGTTGCGAGCAGTGCTTCTACTCCAGGTTTATCCATCTTATACATGTTAGCTTATACGCTTGGCTTTATCTTCGTATTTATATTAATTGGTTTATTTACAGAAGAAGTGATGGGATTCATCAAGAAGCATGCGAGTATTGTACGTCATACAAAACTCGTTGGTGGTGCAGTTGTATTAGGAATGGGAATTTATATGTTGAATCAAGGTGTCACAACCATTCGCTCTTTACAAAGTCTCACGAGTCAACCAATCGCAGAAAATGGACAAGCGGAAGTGGTTGCGGAAGATAACTTAACCGATATTGAAAAGTATGATGTCACCTTAACAGATTATGATGGTAATAAAGTTCAACTATCATCTTATAAAGGGAAGACAACGATGGTCATGTTCTTTGGGACATGGTGCCATTATTGCAATCAAGAATTACCACACCTACAAGAAATACAAAATGAAGATACGAGTGTAAAGATTGTACTAATTGCACAACCAAATGTTGGAACAGAAGGAGATAAAGAGTACATACATAACTTTTTATCTGAAAAAGGATATTCGATGGAAGTTCTCTATGATGAGAATGGTCAAGCGACGATGACCTATGGAATAGCAGGTTATCCAACAACATTTATCTTCAAAGAAGATGGAAATGTATTTGGATATGTACCAGGATATGCGTCAAAAGAAAGCTTGGTTGATGCCATTGCACAAAGTCGCGGATAAGGAAGCGAGGTTATCAAAAACCTTGCTTTTTTGATGGGAAATAGTGGGAAATGTGCGATTGTTATGCGATTTTTCGCATTTCACAAAATTTTCATAATTTTCTTCAAATTCACCATTGCATTTCTGTTTGAAACGTAATATATTCTTTATGCGGGTTAAATAGTTGGAAGTCCAACTATTTCTTCATTTAGCTTAGGAAAGGGTCATTTATGAACGTAATTAAGAGAAGTGGCGAGGAAGTCGTTTTTGACGCCCAAAAGATCGAAAACGCAGTTGTGAAAGCGAATAACGCAACCGTAGAAGACCGACAACTTACACACGATCAAATTCGCAATATCGTTGAAAGAGTTGTGAATAAGTGTGTAGAACTAAAACGTGCGACTAGCGTAGAAGAAATTCAAGATATGGTCGAAAACGAAATTATGGCAGAACATGGATTCACAGTTGCGCATAATTATATTACTTATCGTTATGAAAGAGCTTTAGTTCGTAAAGCAAATACAACTGATAAACAAATTCTCAGTTTAATTGGTCGTAGTAACGAAGAAGCAAAACAAGAAAATTCAAATAAAAATCCAACCGTTAATAGTACACAAAGAGATTATATGGCAGGTGAAGTATCAAAGGATATCACAAGACGTTTCTTATTGCCTGCAGACATTTATGATGCGCACCAAAAAGGTATCATTCATTTCCATGATACAGATTATTTTGCGCAACCAATGTATAACTGCTGTTTAGTAAACTTAGAAGATATGTTACAGAATGGTACAGTCATTTCTGAAACAATGATTGAGAAACCACATTCATTCGCTACAGCATGTAACATTGCGACACAAATCATTGCGCAAGTCGCATCTAATCAATATGGTGGACAATCAATTACCTTATCTCATTTAGCACCTTTTGTTGATATTTCACGTCAAAAACATCGTGAGCAAGTGATTAAAGAATTTGCGGAAGCTGGAATTGATGTTGACAACGATAAAATTGAAAAGGTTGCAGAACAAAGAGTTCGCAATGAAATTAAAACTGGTGTACAGATGATTCAATACCAAATCATCACCCTTATGACAACCAATGGGCAAGCACCATTTGTTACCGTCTATATGTATTTAGATGAAGTAGAAGAAGGACAAACACGTGATGACTTAGCTCTTATCATTGAAGAAATGTTAAAACAAAGAATTCAAGGTGTTAAAAATGAAAAAGGTGTATGGATTACACCAGCGTTCCCAAAACTCATCTATGTATTAGATGAAGATAATGTTGAAGAAGGTTCTAAATATTATTACTTAACCGAACTAGCTGCACAATGTACAGCGAAGAGACTTGTTCCTGATTATATTTCTGCGAAATTAATGAAGGAACTAAAGAGTGGCGATGTATATCCATGTATGGGATGTCGTTCTTTCTTGACACCAGATCGCTTTACAGATGCAGGTGTTGGGAATATTGCGCATGCTGGTGATTATAAACCAGGTGTTCATAAATATTATGGTCGTTTCAACCAAGGTGTTGTTACCATCAACTTAGTTGATGTTGCTTGTTCTGCACAAGGAAATATGGATGAATTCTGGAAGATTTTAGAAGAACGATTAGATCTATGTCACCGTGCACTTCAAGTTCGTCATAATCGTTTGCTTGGTACACCAAGTGATGTTGCGCCAATCTTATGGCAATATGGTGCAATCGCTCGTTTAAAGAAGGGTGAAGTTATTGACCCATTACTCTATGATGGATATTCCACAATTTCTCTAGGATATGCAGGTTTAGCAGAATGTGTATATCGTATGTTGGGTGAAAGTCATACCACAGAAAAAGGTATGGAATTCGGTTTGGCTGTCATGCAAAGATTGAATGATGCATGTAAAGGTTGGAAAGCTGCAGAGAATATTGATTACTCAGTTTATGGAACTCCAATTGAATCAACAACATATAAGTTTGCGAAATGCTTACAAGAACGTTTCGGTATCATTCCAAATGTAACAGACAAAGGGTATATCACAAATTCTTATCATGTACATGTAACAGAAGAAATCGATGCGTTTGATAAACTAACAAAAGAAGCGAAATTCCAACAATTAAGTCCTGGTGGAGCAATCTCATATGTTGAAGTACCGAATATGCAAAACAATATTCCAGCAGTATTAGCTCTAATGAAACATATCTATGACACAATACTATATGCTGAATTAAATACAAAGAGCGATTACTGTCAAGAGTGTGGCTACGACGGAGAAATTGAAATTGTTGAAAATGAACATGGTAAACTGATCTGGCGTTGTCCAAACTGTGGAAATACAAATCAAGATACAATGAATGTCGCAAGACGTACTTGTGGATATATTGGAACCCAATATTGGAACCAAGGACGTACACAAGAAATCAAGGATCGTGTATTACACTTATAATAAGAAGAATCGCTGAAAAGCGATTTTTCTTAAGAGGTTACGATATGTATTATGGAAATATAAAGAAATATGATGTAGCAGATGGAGAAGGAGTCCGTGTAACGTTGTTTGTGTCTGGATGTCGAGTACATTGTGAAGGTTGTTTTCAACCACAAACACAAGATTTTCATTATGGAAATCTATACACAAAAGAAACCGAACAAGCCGTTATTGATGCTTTAAGGAATATCCACATTCAAGGATTAACACTTTTAGGAGGAGAACCATTTGAACCAGAGAATCAAGAAGTCATTGTTACACTACTAAGAAGAGTAAAAGAAGAGTTACCCGAAAAAGATATCTGGTGTTGGACGGGCTATGTGTATGATCAAGATTTAACTCCAGGTGGAAGAAAACACACGGAATTCACGGATGAGATTTTATCATACGTAGATATCTTAGTGGATGGACCGTTTATGCTACAAAAAAGAAATCTAGCTTTATCATTTAGAGGTTCTGAAAACCAAAGAGTCATCAATATGAAAGAGACTCTCAAGCAAGGTAAAGTTGTGAAATATATTGAGGATGGACAATAATGATAGGGAAACCTATCATTTATTGTATTGGGAGGGAAATGTATGATTCTTCAAGAAACATATGAATTAAATAATGGTGTCAAGATTCCAAAAGTAGGTTTAGGCACATGGCAAATCAAAGATGGAATTGAAGAAGTAATTAAGAACGCAGTAGAAGTTGGGTATCGATTGATTGATACTGCCCAAGCCTATGGGAATGAAGAAGGAATTGGAAAAGGAATACAAGAATGTGGAATTCCTCGTGAAGAAATCTTTTTAGAAACAAAACTACACGCGACAAAAAAAGATTACTTCAGTGCTAAACAAGCGATTGATGAATCTTTGGTAAGACTTGATGTAGATTATATTGATCTAATGATTATTCATAGTCCTCAACCATGGGAAGAAGTGAATCAATCCGAAGAAAGATACTATAAAGGAAATGTTGAAGCGTATCATGCTTTAGAAGATGCATATAAGGAAGGAAAACTAAGAGCGATTGGAATCTCTAATTTCTTGAATAGTGATACACAAAACATTTTAGATCACTGCTCCATTATCCCAATGGCGAATCAAATTCTTACACATATTTCAAATACAAAACTCGATATCATAAAGTTCAATCAAGAAAGAAACATTTTCATCCAAGCGTATTCTCCAATTGCCCATGGAGAAATCTTAAAGAACGAAAAAATCATCGAGATGGCAAATAAGTATAACGTCTCAGTTCCACAACTATGTTTGCGTTATGTGATTGAATTAGGTGCTATTCCAATCATGAAAACTGCTAATAAAGACCATATGATTTCTAATGCACAATTGGATTTTCATATTACAGATGAAGATATGACCATCTTAAATGATTTTGATCCAATTCAAGACTATGGAGCTAGTTCTAAATTTCCATGTTTTGGAGGAAAAAAACCGACGTATTAAGAGAATAATCCTATGGTATAATCACTACATAAATTGGAGGTAAGAACGATGAATGACAATGTACGCCCTGAAACAATGGAAAGAATCACCACAAAAGAATTAGCGCAAGCATTTATTGATGAACAAGTGGATAAAATTCAAAAACAAGTAAAAGACAATAAAGTTTTATTGGCTTTATCTGGAGGGGTTGATTCTAGTGTGGTTGCGGCCTTACTACTAAAAGCGATTGGCAAAAATTTAGTTTGTGTACATGTGAATCATGGTTTACTAAGGAAAGGTGAACCCGAACAAGTCATTCAAGTTTTTAAGGAAGAAATGGATGCGAATCTAATCTATGTCGATGCGACTGATCGTTTCTTAGATAAATTAGCCGGTGTAAAAGATCCAGAACAAAAAAGAAAAATCATAGGAAAAGAATTTATTGATGTCTTTGCGGAAGAAGCTAGAAAACTAGAAGATATTCATTTCTTAGCACAAGGAACCATCTATCCAGATATCTTAGAAAGTGATGGGATTAAATCGCATCATAATGTAGGTGGTTTACCAGAAGACTTAGACTTTGAGTTAGTAGAACCAGTCAAATTATTATTCAAAGATGAAGTAAGAGTGGTTGGAGAAACCTTAGGTTTACCTCACAACATGGTCTACCGTCAACCGTTCCCAGGACCTGGTTTAGGTGTGCGCTGTGTCGGAGCAATCACAAGAGATCGTTTAGAAGCTGTTCGCGAAAGCGATGCGATACTGCGCGAAGAATTCGCAAAGAATGGATTAGAAGGAAAAGTATGGCAATACTTTACAGTCGTTCCTGATTTTACTTCTACAGGTATTGAAGATGGGAAACGTACCGATGCTTGGCCAGTCATTATTCGTGCCGTCAATACAAAAGACGCAATGAGTGCGACGATTGAAGAAATTCCATATGAATTGCTAAAACACATTACAGAAAGAATTACACACGAAGTAAAAGGGGTCAATCGTGTACTCTATGATTTAACACCAAAACCTACTGGTACAATTGAATACGAATAAAAAGAATTGTCATTCTACACTTAAATATATTCCAAATTTTACACTCGATTATATTTTCGTAGGATAACTCAACCTAGACATAAACATAAATCAAAACACAAAAGACTTCGCAAAATAGCGGAGTTTTTTATTTAGTAATAATTAAGTTACCAAGTATTAAATAACCGCATAAATACTAATGTTTTAACTAGTTTAACTAAGTAATAACTGATGTATTAATTGGTTGAGTGGGTGTGGATGGGAATGAAGTTAGATGTGGAGTTATCCTACTAAATTATTAACTTGATGATGATATAACACACTATAAAATTCACGATAAAAAGGATTGTAGGATGACAAGAATTGTCATCTTACACTTAAATATATTCCAAATTTTACACTC
>JAFWFT010000035.1 GCA_017515505.1 Solobacterium sp. | reverse complement strand
GATTCCTGCTTCTTTTGCTTTCTTTAGGGCCTCTATATTACGTTCTGTAATATCAAAAACAGTATCTCCATGACCATAGAATAATGTTCCATCTAAATCACTTACAATTACCTTTATCATATATATAATCCTATCATATAAGGGAGAAATTACGGTTCTTTATTTACAATCTCTTCAACCTTAGGTATAATAATCAAGCACACATGAAAGGAGAGGGTCCTAATGTTAAATGCATTATTAATGATTGATTCAGCATTATTGATTATTCTGTCATTACTACAAGGTGGTAAATCAGATGGTATTTCTGGTGCCTTTACAGGAAATGGTGGATTAAACCTTTTCGCGAATGTAAAAGAAAGAGGGCCTGAAAAAATCATATCAAACTTGACATTAGTACTTGGCATTCTATTCTTTGTACTAGTCATCGCAATTCGTATTGTTGGATAGTTTATTAAGCCGGTACAAACCGGCTATTTTTATCATTATGAGTAAATTAGAAACGAAAATAATCGAAGTTTTAAAAGCTTCTAAAAGAGGACTCACAAGAAAGCAGATTGAGAATACACTTGGGTTAACCACATCTGCTGATTTTGTGATTCTTTCAAAGATATTGGAAGAATTAGAAGAAAACTATTCTATTTTAAGAAATAAAGGAAATGTATATACACTTCCAAAAGAGAATGAAATCATTAAGAGTCAAATTCATATTAGTCGTGCAGGGACTGGCTATATTGATTTAGATAATGAAACAATTATTGTTGATGAGAATGATACATTAAATGCGATGGATGGGGACACTGTCATCGTTCAAGTGAATAAATATCGCGAAGGAAAAGTTGTCAAAGTGATTGATCGTGCCCATACAACGTATACGGGGACTTTCTTAAGAAAAGGAAAAGCTCTAAAGTGCGTGATTGATGATCCAAAAGTAAGAGAATTAGAACCTTCTATAAGATATGACAAATCCTTTACACCAGTTGATGGAATGAAGGTCGTATTATCCGTTCTTGAATATGGTAGAGTTCCTAAACTAAAAGTAGATAAAGCAATTGGACATAAAGATGATCCAGGGATGGATATCTTATCAATCTTAATTAATAATGAAATCATTCCAGACTTCCCAGAAGAAGTGATACAAGAAGCAGAAAGTATTTCTCAAGTTGTTTCGGATGAACAAATGCAGAATCGTATTGATTTAACGAAAATTCCGACAATCACGATTGATGGGGATGATTCAAAAGACTTTGATGATGCAGTTGCGATTGAAAAGACAGATTTTGGATGGAATTTAAAAGTATCTATTGCGGATGTTTCTTATTATGTAAAAGAAGGTAGTCCTCTAGATGAAGAAGCGTTTAAAAGAGGAACATCCGTTTATGTCGTGGATCGTGTTGTGCCAATGTTACCACACTTATTGAGTAATGGAATTTGTAGTTTAAATCCAGAAGAAGTACGTTTAACGATGACTTGCGATATGGATATTAATAAAGATGGGACAGTAAGAGATTATAAAATCTATCCTTCTTATATTTATTCCATGGAAAGAATGACGTATAAGAAAGTGAATAAGTTTTTGGATGGAGATAAAGAGTTACGAAAAGAATATGAGCATATTAGTTCTTTACTGTTGGATTTAACGGATTGTGCGGATGCGATTCGTTCCGAAAGAAATCGCAAGGGTGCGATTGATTTTGATAGTGAAGAAGCAGAAATCTTTGTGAATGAGAATGGATTTCCAATTGATGTGCATGTGCGTGAAAGAGGACATGGAGAACGAGTAATTGAGGACTGTATGATTGTGAGTAATGTTTGTGTCGCAAATTTCTTACAAAAAAATCATATTCCAGGTGTCTATCGTGTTCATGCAAAACCGGAAGCAAGAAAACTGCAATCCTTTCAAAATATCGCAAAGATTATGGGGCATCCTTTAATTTTAGAAGAAGGGAAATCGTCTCAAAAACAACTTCAACAGTACTTATGGTCCATTCGAGATGAAGAAGCGTATCCTTTATTATCAAGAATGTTATTGAGATGTATGCAGAAAGCAAAATATGATGAACATTGTATAGGACACTATGGGATTGCGGAAAAGGAATACTTACATTTCACATCTCCAATTCGTCGGTATCCAGATTTAGTTGTTCATCGTATGTTAAGAAAGTATTATATTGATAAACATGATGAAAAAGACACTTCAGAGGATGAAGCATTTGTACAAAGCGCTTCTATTCAATCTTCCATTCGTGAAAGAAATGCAGTAGATGCAGAAAGAGATGTGGATGATCTAAAAAAAGCAGAATATATGCAAGAAAAGATTGGTGTATCTTACACAGGAATGATTGTATCAATCACTAGATATGGATTCTATGTCGAAATTCAAGATACGATTGAAGGGTATGTTCCTGCCCAAACATTATTAGATGATTACTATAGTTATAATGAAGATGCCTTTGCACTTGTTGGCTTACATAATCATAAACGGTATACGCTTGGTGACAAAGTGGAAGTCATTGTTTCAGAAGTTAATTTGGAAACACGTACCATCCAATTTGAAATAAAAGGGCAAAAGAAAACAGAAAGAGCGTCTAATACAAAACAACATAAAACACGTTCTCGTTCACAGAAATATTCTGAAAGAACTGGCAATACAAATAAAGGAAAGAAAAATGGCAAAAGAAGGAAACGCTGAAAAAACAGTAGCAGTCAATCGACGTGCTAGTCATGATCACTTTATTGAAGAGAAATATGAATGTGGAATAGTATTAACGGGAACAGAAATAAAATCTGTTCGTAATGGAAAAGTACAATTTAAAGATGCGTTTGTTTCGATTATAAAAGGGGAAGCTTATATTAAGAACATGCACATCTCTCCATATACATATGGAAATGTTTTTAATGTGGATGAAACAAGAGATCGTAAACTATTACTCCATAAATATGAAATTCGTAAGCTCTATGATAAAGTTCGTTTAAAAGGATATACGTTAGTTCCATTGCGAATGTATTTAAAAGGTGGAAAAGCGAAGATGGAGATTGCCTTAGCGAAAGGGAAAGCACTTTATGATAAACGAGAGAGTGAAAAACTAAGGGATGCGAAAAGAGAAATGGAAAAAGCTCTAAAGTTAAAGGGATAATTCTATGGATGAAATATTTGAACAATTAAAACAACATGCGAAACGATATCCAAAAGCACAACCAGAAGACTTTATTAAACTCTTATACCAAAATGAATTTGGTCCAGAGCACGCGATTGAGGATTCTGAACAGATGCTTGCTAATTTAATTCGAGAGAGTTATGAAACCGAAGGACAAGAAAGTGAACTTTTTGTGCCGATTGGAAATCACTTAGTGCGTTTAAACATCCATGTGGCAATGAAAGAATATGATTTAGAAGAAATCAATGGATGGTTTATAAGAACAGGAAAAACACATCGAGGATCTATGGCTTCCTTTCTTGAAAAAATAAAGGTATTCGAGAAATCCTTTTCGAAAATATCATATCATTTTACAAAAAAGGCACTTGAAGAATACTTGGCATATTATCGTGGTAAGGCATATCCTTCTGTGCACCATAGTGAACTCTATCAAGAGCTCTATAAACCCCATTATCGTGTTGTACAAGAAAATATCTGGAAATAAAGAAAAAACCCAGCAGAGGATAAATGCTGGGTTTAATCATCTTTATTCACCATGCCAGTCGGTGAAATTCATTTGACGAAATCATGTAGGTGAAGGAGAACATCTTGGATAAGACAGTTTTGAAGGAGTGTCACCTACTTCGCCTAGTTAGATATAACTAACTATCTACATAGTACAAGACTTTAATAGGTCTGTCAATACTATTATGATCATTTGACAAATAGGGTAGGGGGGTATAGTATTTTATAGGAGGAACATCTTATGAGTGAAAAACATCATAGAATAAGAACACCACAAGAAAAGAAAGATTTAATGAATCGTCTCAAGAGGATAGAAGGGCAGATTCGAGGTATTCAAAAGATGGTTGATCAAGATGAATACTGTCCAGATATTCTGATTCAAGTATCTTCTGTTACCAGTGCTTTAAATAGTTTTAATAAATCATTACTTGGAACGCATGTAAAAGGATGTGTGGTAAATGATATTAAACATGGCGATGAAGGAAGCATAGATGAATTATTAGATATATTACATAAATTGATGAAGTAGAGAAGAGGAAACAAAATGAAACAATATATTGTGACAGGAATGAGTTGTGCTGCTTGTCAGGCAAGAGTTGAAAAAGCAGTTTCTTCGATTCCAGGAGTCGAATCCTGCACCGTAAGTTTATTAACCAATTCAATGGGAGTGGAAGGAAATGCGTCAAGTTCTGAAATCATTAAGGCAGTACAAGATGCAGGATATGGTGCATCAATTAAAGGAATACAAAGTGAAAAAACAAAAACTTCTTTGATTGAAAGAGAAGAAGATGCATTAAGAGATCGTGAAACACCAGTACTGAAAAGAAGACTTATTTTATCAGTTGGGTTTTTAATTGTTTTAATGTATATCACAATGGGACACAATATGTTAAATTGGCCGATTCCTACGTTTTTTGAACATAATCATGTTGGTTTAGCTGTCTTACAAATGATTTTAGCTATGGTAGTTATGATTATTAATCATAAGTTTTTTACAAGTGGCTTTAAGAGTTTGTTTGCGGCATCGCCAAATATGGATACCCTTGTTGCGTTAGGTTCATCTGTATCTTTTGCGTGGAGTGTTTGGATTATTCTTTTAATGGGTTATCAACTAGCGAATGGCCAATCAAACGCAGATCTTATGCATTTATATCATGATGAATTATACTTTGAATCTGCCGCAATGATTCCAGCTCTTATTACAGTTGGGAAAATGTTGGAAGCGAAATCCAAAGGTCGAACAACCGATGCCTTAAAAGGCTTAATGAAATTGGCTCCAAAAACAGCGGTTATTATAAAAGACAATCAAGAAGTCGAGGTTAGCATTGAAGAAGTCCAAATTGGAGATATCTTTGTGGTAAAACCAGGAGAGAATATTCCAGTGGATGGAATTGTTGAAGAAGGTAGTACAGCGATTAATGAATCATCTTTAACAGGTGAATCGATTCCAGTGGATAAAGAAGTAGGAGACGTAGTGAGTGCGGCTACCACCAATCAATCCGGTTATATTAAATGTCGTGCCACAAGAGTGGGAGAAGATACAACCTTAGCTCAAATCATTCAAATGGTTAGTGATGCAGCTGCAACCAAGGCACCAATCGCAAAAAAAGCAGATCAAGTTTCCGCAATCTTTGTGCCTGCGGTTATTGGAATTGCGATTCTTACAATCATAATTTGGTTACTATTAGGAAAAGAATTAAGTTTTGCCCTTGCAAGAGGAATTTCCGTTTTAGTTATCTCATGTCCATGTGCGCTTGGTTTAGCGACACCTGTTGCGATAATGGTTGGAAATGGAGTTGGCGCAAAGAATGGTGTTTTATTTAAAACAAGTGAGTCTCTAGAAACAACAGGAGAAACACAAATTGTTGCATTAGATAAAACAGGGACGATTACTTCTGGTACTCCAACTGTTACAGATATCATTCCAAATAAAATAAGTGAAGAAGAACTTCTTAGCTATGCATATTCTCTTGAACAACAATCCGAGCACCCTCTTGCAAAAGCCATCACAAGTCTAAAAGATGAAAGAAAGATTTCAAGTAAAGATGTTCAAGACTTTATAGCATTAACAGGAAATGGTTTAAAAGGAACGATAGAAGGAAAAGAAGTTTATGGAGGAAGTGAACGATTCATCGAATCTTTCATCACAATTCCAGAAGAATTTCACAATCATGCAAATACATTAGCGGAAGAAGGAAAGACACCATTATTCTTTATCAAGGATAAAAAACTATTAGGAATCATTGCTGTTGCGGATGCCATGAAGGAAGATGCGAAAGATGCCATTCACCAACTTCAGAAGATGGGATTAGAAGTTGTGATGCTTACAGGGGATAATGAAAGAACTGCAAATGCGATTGGTCGATTAGCTGGAGTCGATAAAGTTATCGCGGGTGTGTTACCAGAAGGAAAAGAAGCAATCATTAAAAAACTACAAACACGAGGAAAAGTTGCGATGGTAGGGGATGGTATCAATGATGCACCTGCCTTAACGCGCGCAGATACTGGAATTGCGATTGGGGCAGGAACGGATATTGCGATTGATGCAGCAGATGTTGTCTTAATGAAGAGCCAATTAAGTGATGTACCTGCAGCGATTCGCTTATCACGTAAAACCGTTAAGAATATCCATGAAAACTTATTCTGGGCATTCTTCTATAATGCCCTCTTTATTCCAGTGGCTGCAGGAGTCTTTTCTAAATATGGATTAACGATGAATCCAATGTGGGGAGCTGCTGCAATGAGCTTATCTAGTTTCTTTGTGGTATCAAACGCATTGCGTTTAAACGTATTTAATATGAAAGATACAAGTCATGATAAACCAATTAAGAATAGAGCTTTACCAGAAAGCAAAGAAGGAGAAAACAAAATGACAAAAGAAATTCAAACAGAAGGTATGATGTGTGAACATTGTGAAATGACAGTCAAGAAAGCACTGGAAGCACTTGATGGAGTCGAGGAAGCAATCGCAGATCATCACACAAATACGGTAAAGGTAACTTTATCAAAAGATGTATCCGATGATGTTCTTACGAAAGCAATTACCGATAAGGATTATAAAGTACTAGCGATTCAATAATAAGATGTTGGAGAAATCCAACATTTTCTTTATAAATAGTTTGTATTATAAAACAGATTTGGTAAGATAGTATAGTTACGTTAAGGAAAGATATGAAAAAGTTCTTATTTGATTTACCATTTGCGAAAAGAGTAACTTTAATTGCATTGCCTTTAATGGTTCAACAATTAATTAGTGTCGCTGTTAACTTAGTTGACAACCTAATGATTGGCTATTTAGGGGATGCAGCAATTGCGAGTGTAGCAGCAGTCAATAAGTATTATATGATTGCCTTTTTTGCGATTAATGGCTTAGCTGCAGCTGCCTCTGTTTTCATTGCGCAATATCATGGTGCTGAAGAAAAAGATAAGATGAAAGAAGTATTTCGAACCCTTCTTTTGATTTCTGTTTGTATTATGTTTCTATTTACGATTGTGGCAAAGGTCTTTCCTACAGGAATTCTGTCATTCTTTACAGAGGATATAGCAGTCTTAGAAAGTGGCACATCCTATCTCTCGGTTGTTTTATTATCCTTTATTCCAACCGCAATTAGTTTAAATATATTCTTCTCTATGAGAGCAGTTGGAGAAATGCATATTCCATTACGCTGTAGTGTTATTGCGGTATTAACGAATGCCGTATTTAATTACTGCTTCATTTTCGGGAACTTTGGGTTTCCTCGTTTGGGAATTGCGGGTGCTGCACTTGCGACAGTCATCGCTCGCTTTGTGGAAATCATTCTTGCTTTATATACCATTAAAAAATATGATTTTGATTTTAAAACAAGAATTCAAGATTTATTTAAGATTTCAAAAGAAATCTTTGTAAAAGTAATCGTAAAAGCAGCGCCATTAATGGTAAATGAAATCTTATGGTCTGCAGGGATGGCAACTTTATTCAAGTTTTATTCAACTAGAGGGAGTGACATTATGTCTGGAAACTCTGTAGCCGCAACCATTAGTGATTTATTCTTTACTCTATTTGGTGGAATGAGTGCCGCAACAACGGTTCTTGTTTCAACACCTCTTGGTGCAAATCGTCTGGAAGAAGGAAAAAACAATGGCTACAAACTAGTGGGGTATAGTACGATGCTGGCGATTCTATTTGGTGTATTTATGTATGGGTCCTCTTACATTGTTCCAGTTATCTATGATCATATTACCGAAGGAGCACAACTCGCAGCGATGAGTTTTATCCGTGTTCAGGCATGTATGTTTTGGATTTATATGTTAACGACAGAATTCTATTTCATCTTGCGAGCAGGAGGGGATATGAAACATACATTAATAATGGATAGTATCTTCATGTGGGGTGTTATGATTCCTGTTGTAGGATTCTGTACCTATTTCACAAAGATGGATTACTTAGTTCTCTATATCGTAGGACAGCTAACAGATCTTTTGAAACTCTTCCTTGAATATCGACTTGTTTCAAAAGAACACTGGGTAGTAAATCTAACGATTAATAATCTTGAGTAATAAGTTTTCCTTGTTAAAATGGTAAATACAGGGTAAAATAGTAAAGCACTCAAGTTATTGGGGTATAGCCAAGCGGTAAGGCAACGGACTTTGACTCCGTCATTCGCAAGTTCGAATCTTGCTACCCCAGCCATTAATTAAAAACCATCTTAATAAGATGGATGTCCTGTAAGAGATGATAAACTCTACAGGTTTTTTTATATTCAAGTAGAGTGACATACTCCCACCACTTACACTAACGTTTAGAGGTGGGGGCTTCTCGGTCAAGAACACCAGCGTGTTCAGATTACCCGAGCTTATTGGATCCCCT
>JAFWFT010000034.1 GCA_017515505.1 Solobacterium sp. | reverse complement strand
TGGAGGCAATACTACTTAATGTCATCACATGACGATCTAATTGATCCATCTCTAAAAAACAAGCTTTTGCTTCTTCATACGTTTTCGCATTTTGAAAACGATTTGTGATATCCGTTATTGTCTCTTTTAAACGTTCGATATCTGGTCTTTCATATAACATATCTTTAAATTTCATAACATTTACCTCACTTATTCTTTATTATACTCATAAAAGCTAACGAATGTATGATATAATCACTATGCATTTGGAGAATTACCCAAGCGGCTGAAGGGGGCGGTTTCGAAAACCGCTAGACGTGAAAGCGTGCGGGGGTTCAAATCCCTCATTCTCCGCCATGATAAAAATAAAAGCTCAATGTTGATGAACTTGTAAGATAAAAGTAGACATAGGAAAAAGTCAAAACAGACTTAATCTAAAGTCTACTTTTTCTTATTATTAAGTTAAGGAGGAATTAATATATGCCAATAGGTAGACCTAAAGGTGGCAAGAATAAAAAGTATTCTTATGAATTTAAGCTTAAAGTAGTTAAAGATTACGATGATAATCATCTATCATTGCGAGAATTGGAACGAAAATATGGCGTAGCTAATAGTGTTATCAGAAAATGGTTAAAACTTTATAACGAAGGCTTACTCGAAGTAGGAAGAACACATAATCGCGGGAATAAATTCGCAGCACTTCACACTTCTAAATCATTATCTAAAGAAGAAAGACTTGAACTTGAGAATCTTAAATTAAGAATAGAGAATGAACGATTAAAAAAAGGATACACAGTAAAAGGAGGTGGTGTAAACAAGGAATACGTTTCTATCTTAGATGTGAATATGAAATCATCAAAGAATTAAGTAAAGATTATCCTGTTAAATATCTATGTGAAGTAATGTCTATTAATAGATCTGGATATTATAAATGGCTTAATAGAGATATTAATAACTATGAAATAAACAGAAATGATTTAGCTGTATTAATCAAAGAAGAACACAGTAAACATCCATCATATGGTTATCACGCTTTAGCTAAAGTAATAAGAGATAAAACAGGATGGATATTCTCAGATAATCTGTGTCATAAAGTGTGTAAATATATAAACATCAAATCAAAGTGCAGACATTATCAATATAGAAAACCAGGAGAAGAACACATCGTATACGATAATAAGATTCACAATAATTGGACTACTACTGGACCTCTTCAAAAGATAGTATCAGATATGACTGTCATCAAACATAGAGGAAAACACTATGAATGGACATACTTCTTAGATACATACAATAACGCAATAATAGCTTCAGATATATCTTCTAAGTGGGCAGATCCAAAACCATATTTCAACTGTAGAGATCAATTACTAAAACTACTAAAAAAGGAAGGAATAACTGAATCAGTCTATTTCCACACGGACCAAGGTTCAGTATTCTCTTCCACAAGCTTTAACCAAGCTCTACTTAATAATAACATTATTCGTTCTATGTCTCGAGTTGGAACGCCAACAGATAATCCAATAATAGAATCAATGAACGGATGGATTAAAGCTCAGATATGGGCTGATTATAGAATAAACGATTTTGAAAGTGTGGAAGAATTCATTCAAGAATATATTCATTACTATAACTATGAAAGACCTATGTATAAACACAATTACAAAAGCCCTGCAGAGTTTACACTCTCACAGGGCTTCCATCTGACTTTTTAGAACTGTCTACTTTCGTTTGACAAGTTCAGTTGAATTGAGCTTTTATGATTTATCTCATATAGAATGGTTTCACATACGCAGGTAAACCATCTTTCATTACCAGTAATGGATTACCTTCAATAAGAGGACGCATGTAGTTATATGCTTCTTCTGTAATACCAGAATAATTCGCTAATAACCAATCCGTTGGGAAGTTCTTGACATAGTTTGCGACTTCACTTGCATCAATCGCAAAGAATTCAACATCATATTCATTGATATCACGACGACGAACACCAACCATCTTTCCAGTGAATTCTTTATTAGCACTATGCATATGTGCAGACATACCTAAACGGAATGATTCTGTCACATCCACAAGTGATTGTTCACTTGCGTGACATCTTTGTGCAGTGGATAAGTCTTGTACTTTACAACGGCTTGCGGTTCCTGATTCAAGAATCATTTCTTCAATATTCTTTCCTGCTCCACCTAATACAACATGGCCAAAGCCATCATTCTTCGCTTCTCCTGCTGCAATATAACGACCATCCGCAAAACGTGCACCTTCCGATACGACTACATAACATTTATTCTTTTCTTTTAAACAAGCAGCCACTTTCGCCAAGAAGAGATCTTTATCAAATGGCACTTCTGGAACAATTAATACATCCACAATGCCAGATAGACAAGCACTTGCGGCTAACCATCCAGCATCTCTTCCCATTGTTTCAAGAATGAATACTTCTTGACGTGTATATACATTTACATCTAACCATGTTTGTAGAGCCGTTGTCGCAATGAACTTTGCAGCTGAACCAAAACCTGGACAATGATCTGTATGCATTAAGTCATTATCAACTGTCTTTGGACAACCAACGAAACGATGATTTGTAATATTATGTTCCTTTGCGTACTCACTTAAAGCCGCAACTGTATCCATAGAATCATTTCCACCTGTATAGAATAATGTTTCAATATCATATTTATCCATGATTTTGATTAACTTCTCAAAATCTTCAACGTTATCTCTTTTTAATTTATAACGACAAGATCCTAAAGCACTCGCTGGTGTTTGTTGAAGAATACGATTCTCTTCTTCGCTCATGTTTGTTAAATCCACAAACTTTTCATGAAGAATTCCCTCAATTCCATTTAATCCACCTAAAACCGTATCATAAATTGGATTTAATTGATTTGCTTTAACAACACCTGCTACGGTTGCGTTAATAACGGATGTAGGACCTCCTGATTGCGCTACGATACATTTCGACATAGATAAATTCCTCCCTTTTTTACCCTTCAATATTATATGCGTTTTTTACTCTTTATGCACTAAATTCTTCATTCAATTGTTCCCATTCTTCATACAAATGAGCTAATTCATTATGAATATCATCTATTTCCTCATTTAAGATGTTCATCTTTTGATAATCTTGGTAGTATTCTTCTTCAAAACGTAGTGCTCTTCTATCTTCTAAACACTCTTCCACTTCCGTAATCTTTTCTTCAATCTTTTTAATTTCTCTTTGTACGGTTTCTTTTGAGCGAACCTTCGGTTTTTCAACTTTCACTTCTTCTTTTTCTCTCACTTGTTCAACCGTTCCCTTTTTTGTCTCTTCATATTCTTTGTAAGTTAATGGATAGAAGCTACTTTTTCCATCTTCTAGTTCCAGAATCCCTGTCGCAATTTGGGAAATGAAATAACGGTCATGCGAGACAAATAAAATGGTTCCTGTGAATTCTTTTAGTGCATCTTCAAGTGCTTCTTTCCCTGGAATATCTAGATGATTGGTTGGCTCATCTAGAATTAAGAAATTGGAATGTTGTAATAAAAGTTTCGCTAAAGATAAGCGTACTTTTTCACCACCCGATAAGACATTGACTGTTTTAAAGACATCATCCGCAGAAAACAAGAATTGCCCTAAGACGGAACGAATGGTTGTACGATCTAAATCTGGATAATCATCCCATAACTCTTCGAGTACCGTTTTGGAAGAAGAGAATTGGGCAAGTTGTTGGTCAAAATAACCCTTGGTAATTTGATGTCCATATAAATAACTACCCGATAATGGTGAAACAAGTCCCATAATTGTTTTTACAAAGGTTGATTTCCCTGTTCCATTTGGCCCAATGACAGCGATTCGATTTTGACGATGGATTTCCAGGTTGATGGTAGAAAGAGGATGATCATAACCAATCACCAAATCTTTCACATCCAGCACTCTTTCTCCCCCTTTTATTTCTGGTTTAAAATGTGCATGAAAACTACGATCATCACTATGTTGAACCGGATCAATCTTTTCCATGCGATCTAAGTATTTAATCTTAGATTGGGCAAAAGCTGCTTTGTTCTTTTTATATCGAAATTTCTCAATTAAAGTTTCCAAACGTTCAATTTCTTTTTGTTGACGCCGATAAGCACTTTCTCTTCGTTCTATATCATTTCTTTTTTGTTCAACAAAAGATGTATAGTTACCTACATAACGTTGCATTTTGCCATATTCAATCTCATAGACTACATCCGTTGTATGATCAAGAAACATTCTGTCATGGGATACAATGACAACTGCTTTTGGATAGTTTCGAACATATCCTTCTAACCATTCAATGGTTTCTAAATCAAGGTGATTTGTGGGTTCATCTAAAAGTAAGATATCAGGTTTGGATAAAAGTAAACGCACAAACGCAATTCTTGTCTTTTGCCCACCGGAGAATTCTTTAATCGGCCTTTTTAAATCCTCTTTTGTAAAACCGAAACGGGTAAAGACATTCATCATTTCACTTTCCCATTGATATCCATTTAAGCTTTCGTATTCTTCCTGAAGTTGTGCATATTGGCTTAGTATTCTATCACTAGAATCCTTCTGCATCATTCTTTCTAATTCATGCATCTTTTCTTCAATTTGAAAGATAGGTTCAAAGACTTTTTCTAATGTCTCTTCGACCGTACGTTCATCATCTTCTATTTGTTTTTGAGAAAGATAACCAATGGTTGTATTGTTTTCCATGGAAACAGTCCCTTTATCAAAAGACATCTCCCCACAAAGACACTTTAAAAAGGTGGTCTTTCCACAACCATTTCTTCCAACAATCGTAACTTTTTCATTTCCTTTGATTTCAAACTGTATATCCTCAAAAATGGTGTCTGCCCCAAAGGATTTTGAACCATGACTAACTTGATACAACATATTCCTATTCTATCCTAAAAAACAAAGGGAATGAATGTTTATTTCATTCCCTCTTTTAATTAAAAATCTAAGTTTCTTGGTGTGCGTGCAAATGGAACAACATCACGAATATTTTGCATCCCTGTCATATACATGACAAGTCTTTCAAATCCAAGTCCAAATCCCGCATGTTTACAGCCACCATATCGTCTTAAATCTAGATACCATTCAAGACCTTCTTTATGCATGCCTAGTTCTTCCATCTTCTTTTCTAAAACATCTAAACGCTCTTCTCTTTGGCTTCCTCCTACTAGTTCCCCAACTCCTGGCACAAGTAAGTCACAAGCCGCAACTGTTTTTCCATCATCGTTTTGACGCATATAGAATGCTTTAATTTCTTTTGGATAATCAATCAAGAAAAGTGGACCTTTGACAACTTGTTCGGTTAAGTATTTTTCATGTTCAGTATTGAGATCCATACTCCAGAAGATCTTATTGTTTTCAAACTTCACATCCGCTTTTGATAAAAGGTCAATCGCTTCGGTATAGGTCATTCTTCTAAATTCACTATTCTTCACATGATTTAAACGATCCATTAAGGTGTTATCAATCATTTCATTAAAGAATGTCATTTCTTCTGGACAGTTTTCTTGTGCATATTCAATACAGTATTTCACCATATCTTCAATTAAATCCATATCCACTTCTAAATCCGCAAAAGCCATTTCTGGTTCAATCATCCAGAATTCAGCCGCATGAGTTGTGGTGTTGGAATTTTCAGCACGGAAGGTTGGACCAAAGGTATAAACATCTCGAAATGCTAAGGCATAGGCTTCGGCTTGTAGTTGACCAGAAACTGTTAAACTAGCGTGCTTTCCAAAAAAATCTTCTTCATAGTTTGCGTCGTTTCTTGTGGTAACTGTAAAAGTTTCTCCTGCACCTTCTGCATCTGCACCTGTAATAATGGGTGTATGCACATAGACGAATCCTTGGTTTTGGAAGAATTCATGAATCGCCATCGCTAAAACAGAACGCACACGGAAGACAGCACTAAATGTATTCGTGCGTGGTCTTAGGTGTCCAATCTCTCTTAAGTATTCAAAACTATGACGTTTCTTTTGCAGTGGATAGCTTTGATCACATGCTCCTTCTAGTTCAACTTCTGTAACTTGAATTTCAAAAGGTTGTTTATTATCTGGAGTTGGAACATATTTCCCTGTAACATTAATGGCTGTTCCTGTTAAATACTTTCCAATTTCCTCATAGTTTTCTAATTCATCGGTATAGACCAGTTGAGCATTACGAAAATAAGTTCCATCATTTAGGGCAATAAATCCTACATTCTTACCTGTACGATTAGTACGAATCCACCCTTGTAGAGAGACATACTCCACTTGGTCTTTTTCTAATTCTCCCCCATCTAACGTTAATTCATATAATTCTCGAATCGTCATTTCACTCAACATACTATACTCCCTCCACTACGTTTAATCTTTAATTGTATTTGTTTCAAATACAAGTTCTTGAATACTGGAAATAATATCAATCGATTTCAGATATACACCCGATGGAACAGTGAAGTGTTCGGAAGCGAAACTTACAATTCCACGGATTCCATTTTCAATTAAATAATTGACTGTTTCTTGTTCGTTGGATGATACACAAAGGATGGCAATACGACATCCTTCTGGTATCTTTTCTGGTAGTTCGTTCATATGATAAACAGGTACACTTGTATCGTGTATCGCATCCGGATTAATATCAAACGCACATACAATTTCCCCTACAATATGATCCCAATGATTATAATTTAATAATGCTTTTCCTAAATTTCCGCAACCTACTAGGATAATCTTTTCATCAAAATTGACTCCAAGTTGTTCACTGAAGATATGAATTAGCTCATCCACATTATATCCAAATCCTTGTTTTCCTAAATTTCCTAAAAAGCTAAAATCACGACGAATCGTTGTTGATTTGATCATAACAAAATCAGCGAGTTCTCTAGACATGATACGTTCAACACCTTGATCTTTTAGTTTACGCAAGGCTTTTAGGTAGATTGGATATCGTTGTAATGTCGCTTTTGGCACGATTTTATTATTTTCCATAGATATTCTCCTCTACATTAAAGGATATCACTTTTTTTACAGTTTGTGAAATAATTGTTAAATTTCACCAGGCATTGGAAGACTCGGATCAGCACTACAATTAAAATCACTTCGTTCCCCATGTTGATAAGCAACATATCCACTCGCTCCTATCATGGCCGCATTATCTGTGCAGCACCATAATGGAGGGATTACTAACTGAATGTTTTCAAACGGAGCCATATTTTCCTCCATTAATGCACGTAGTCTCGAATTCGCCGCGACACCACCTGCTAAAACGACCATCTTTGGCTGATATTCTTTAACTGCTTCCATTGTTTTAGAAACCATACTCTTTAATGCTGTTTCTTGAAAGGCATAGGCTAAATCAGCAGAAATGATTTCATTTCCTTTTTTGCGTTCTCGTTGTTGAAGTTGAAGAACGGCAGTTTTTAAACCACTAAATGAGAAATCATATTTGGTATCCGTTTTAGGAGTTGGAAGTTCATAATGTGGTTTTCCTTCTTTCGCAAGTTTATCGATGACGGGTCCACCCGGATAGCCTAGATCTAATACTCTTGCGACTTTATCATAGGCTTCTCCAATCGCATCATCCCTTGTTTCTCCGATGACTTCAAAACTCCATTCATGTTTCATCCAAACCAGTTGTGAGTGTCCACCAGAAACAACTAACGCAAGTAATGGAAACTTTAAATCACTCACAAATTGATTTGCATAAATATGACCTGTCATATGATTGACTGGAATTAATGGTTTATCAAAGAAATAGGAAAGCGTTTTTGCTGCTTGTACACCCACATGAAGAGACCCTATTAAACCAGGTCCTTGTGTATATGCAATCCCATCGATGTCATCCATTGTAACGCCCGCTTCTTTAATAGCTTCTTCAATCACGGTTGAAATATTTTCCACATGAATACGAGAAGCGACTTCTGGTACAACTCCACCATAAAGGGTGTGTACATTAATTTGACTGGACACAATATTCGATAAGATTTCTTTTCCATCTTTCACAATAGCACAAGCCGTTTCATCACAACTTGTTTCAATCGCCAATAACATTGTCATATACTCGTTCCTCCAAGTGGTTTCACCATCAAGTATGCATCTTCATGGTTATCACTATAATAGTTTTTTCTTATGTTAACTTTAATAAACCCATTCTTTTCATATAAGCGAATGGCTTTTTCATTGGATACACGTACCTCAAGTGTAATCACTTCACATCCATTTTGATTCACATCTTCAATGATATAATCCAACATCATTTGTCCATAGCCTTTCTTTTGATAGGCTTTATTTGTCCCAATCGTTGCGATTTGGGCTTGTTCATAAAGAATCCAATAATCAAAATATCCGATGATTTCTCCATCTTCTTCCACCACATAGACATTCGAAAAAGGATTCTGTTCCATCTCATAAATATATTCTTCTTTTGGCCAAGCAGAAGTAAATAACTCTTGTTCGAGTTCATCAATTCTTTCCAGGTCATTGCGTGTCATCTTCCTAATCATTTCGTAACCAAATATGCATCCTTATCTTTTAAATAATCTGGAACAACTAAATGTACATTTTCTTCCAAGTGCCATTCTGGTTTTGTAAGTAGAAAATTTTCCGCAAGATCTTCATAGTCATTATCTTTTCCGAAAAGTGCACCATCTCCTACAATCATGCCAGATTCCGAAATCTCATCAATCGCTTTTACATTAGGGGCTTCGATTTCTTTGCCATTTTCATACACCGCTGTATAGGCACGTTTTCCTCTTGCATCTAAAACAACACGACATTTCTTATCTCCTGCATATAAACGCAATGTTCCTATTGTATAAAGTGGAATATGCTTTGTTGAACATAAAACCTTCGCAATACTCATTGCGATTCGTACTCCAGTATAACTACCTGGACCTTTTGTGATGACCACTTGATCGATATCATCTCTTCCTAAATGATTCTTTTCTAATAATTCAATCATGACTGGAAAAACTTTCTCGGATTGTTGTTTAGGACATGGTTCACTATAAGAATCAAGAAGTGTATCATCTTGAATAAGTGCGACTACTAAATAGGTATGACT
>JAFWFT010000033.1 GCA_017515505.1 Solobacterium sp. | reverse complement strand
GGGATGAAACCTTCTTAATGACTTATGGAGATGGTGTCAGTGATGTTGATTTAAATAAATTAATTAAACAACACCAAAAGAGTAAGAATGTGGTTACTTTAACGGCGACTCAAAAACCAGAACGTTTTGGAATTTTATCCATTAAAGAAGGAAACGTTAAGAGTTTTAAAGAAAAAGATCCAAAAGATTCTTCTTGGATTAATGGTGGATATATGGTGATGGAACCTGAAGTATTTAACTATATTAAGGGAGATAAAACCGTCTTTGAGAAAGAACCTTTAGAAACATTAGTGAAAGAAGGGAAATTAGGTGCTTATAAACATAATGGATTCTGGCAATGTATGGATACATTACGTGATAAGAAATTATTAGAAGGATTATATGAGAGTGGAAACGCTCCTTGGAAGGTATGGCATGACTAATTTAAAAGAAGCCTATAGTGGTAAAACAGTACTCGTGACAGGACATACAGGATTTAAAGGATCTTGGCTTTCTTTATGGTTAAATCATATAGGAGCGAAGGTGGTTGGATATTCCTTAGATCCAGTTGATGAGAAATGTAATTTTAATTTAAGTAATGTGAAAGATAAGGTAATTGATATTCGTGGGGATATCAATGATCTAGAACATATGCAGAAGGTATTTACAGAATACCAACCAGATTTCGTATTTCATTTAGCTGCCCAACCTTTAGTTTTAGAATCGTATAGAAATCCAGTTTATACCTTCCAAACAAATTTGGTGGGTACCGTAAATGTTTTAGAATGTATTCGTCATTTAGAGAAACCTTGTGTTGGCATCATGATCACAACCGATAAAGTATATGAGAACCATGAAGATGGTAGACCATTTAAAGAAGATGATAAATTTGGCGGATATGATCCATATTCTGCCTCTAAGGCAACTTGTGAAATCGCAATTGCTTCCTATCGTTTATCCTTCATGAATCCAAAAGATTATGATACGCATCATAAAGTAATCAGTTCTGTACGTGCAGGTAATGTGATTGGTGGTGGCGACTTCGCGATGAATCGTATCGTACCTGATTTTATGAAAGCAATTGAAAAGAAAGAAACCATTGTATTACGTAATCCTAAATCAGTTCGCCCTTGGGAATTTGTATTAGAACCTCTTTATGGTTATTTATTAGTTGGCGCAAAATGTTTAGAAGATCCTAATCAATTTGGAACTGCCTTTAACTTTGGGCCAGATGCGGAAACGATTCGTTCCGTTGAAGATTTAGTAAATGAATTAAAGAAACATTTTGATGATGTTAAAGTTGAAGTTGAACATAATGAAAACGCTCCACATGAAGCAGAATTATTATTGTTAGATGCTTCTAAAGCCAAAGAGCAACTTGGATGGTATCCAAAGTATAACTTCGCAGATACCATTAAAGTAACTGCGACATGGTATAAGGAATACCATGATGTAGATCCTTATGAACTATGTATTCGTCAAATTGAAGATTATATGAAGGAGTAAAGTTTGAACAAGTCTGTAAGTATATTTGTTATTGCATATAATATGGAGCAATACATTGATAAATGTGTTTCTTCATTACTAAAACAATCCTATGATAACTATAAGATTGTTTTAATTGAGAACGGTAGTAACAAAGACCATACAAGAGAAATAATAGAAGATTACGCAAATCGCTATGATAAGGTAGAGAAGATTTTAATTGATCATAATGAACAATATGGGAATGCATTAGAACTTGCGATTAAAAACTGTGATAGCGATTATTTTATTATTTGTGATCCAGATGACTACTTAGAAGAAGATGCATTAGAGAAACTGATTAAACGCAGTCATGATGCAGATTTAGTATGTGGATCACGAAATGTCTTTTATGAAGATAATGATGAAGTTGATTATGATTCTTGTATTAATGGGGATATCACAACGATTCATAATGATGATATATCTGTTAATGAAGAAACCTATAATGATTTATTCTTTTTGAATCCTACACCACATTCAAAACTATATAAAACAGAATGTGTTAAAGATATTGTGATACCGAAAGAAACCTTTACCGATAATGTTTTATATTTTAAGGCATTAATGGAAGCGAAAGAGGTAGTGTATGATGAAACTTTAAATGTTTCAAATTATTTAATTAATCGTACAGGTAATAGTACCACAACCTATAAACCTTCTTATATTCGTGCCTTTCATACGATGACAAAAGGCTTAATTGATACCTGTCAAAAGAGTACGAACTATTCTAAATTAAAAGGTATCTTTGCGTTACGTTTATATTTAAGTTTAAAAGATATGATTCATTTACTACATAGTATTAAGGGTTCTAAAGAAGAAATCCTTCAATATATGATTGATTTATATGATACAATCATGCCTGTTGTACAAGAGAATAAAGACGTATTATCGAGTTATTCAAAGTACTATACACTAGATCGATATGATCGTTTTCTAATGAATCCATTATTTGGAAAGATGGTTTATAAAAGAAGTGTGAAGAAGATTATAGAAGAGTAATTATGAAGAAAGATCGTGCAATACACAACTATTTCTATAACGTTTTATTAAAAGGATTAACAGCTGTTTTTTCGATTGTTGTATCTTCGCATTTAGCGAAAACCTTAGGACAAGACGTTACAGGCATTAGTGATTATACTGGCTCTATTGTCAGTATGATTGCGATTTTTGCGACGATGGGTATATCTCTTTATGGTGAAAAGAGAATGTCCGAACTCAGAGATAATCGTGAAGAATTATCACGTAATTTCTGGAATATCATCGCATTACGTTTATTAGGTGTACTAGTTGGTCTAGCCATCACATTTATCGCATTATTCTTTGTGAAATATGATTATAAAACCGTATTACTCATCCAATTAATTACACTACCAACAATGGCAATCGATATTACTTTCTTATATGTAGGGGAAGAGAATTTTAAAACGATTGCGATTCGTAATACGATTATTAAGATTGCGAATGTTATTTTAATTAAATGGTTAATACAAGCGCCAAGTGATTTAATCTTATTTGTGGTTATCAATGTAACAACGGCTTTCTTAGGTAACTTAAGCTTATGGTTAGGACATCGTAAATATGTAGACTTTGTGATGCCGACATGGGAAGGTATTAAAGAGAATGTTGTGCCTACCTTAAAGATGTTTGCGCCACAAGCTGCGATTAGTTTATATACCATTTTAGATAAAACCATGATTGGTAGTTTATATAACATGGCGAATGTAACATTCTACAATATCGCAAATAGTTTAGCGCAAGTATTAATTAGTATTGCGACTTCCATTAGTGAAGTATTATGGCCACGTTTAGTAAATGTTCGTACAAAAGGTGAACATGATGAAGCCGAACGTTTAATTAGTTTAGCGTTAAAATTAAACTTCATGGTGGCGATTCCAATGTGTTTTGGTTTAGCGGCCGTTGGACCAACATTCACAAAGTGGGTATATGAAGTTAATAACCCTGCGTACTATGAGGCGGGTATCATGATGATCTTTATGGCTCCACTCATTATCATCATCTCAATTAATCGGATCTTAGCTTTCCAGATTGTTGTACCTGCAGGACATTTAGATGATTATTCAAAATCCATCTATTTAGCTTGTGTTGTGAATACGATTAGTAACTTTATTCTTATTCCACGTTTTGGTGGATATGGTGCGATTGTGGCGAGTGTGATTGGTGAATCATCAACGATGATTTATTTGTATTTCAAAGCTAGAAAGATTGTGAAATTTGAAGGTATCTTCCAAGTATTTGTAAAATACTTAGCGGTATCAATTGTGATGTATATAGCGGTACGTTATGTTGGGAATCTATTACCAGCAAGTTTATTAACGAATGGTTTACAAGTTCTAACAGGTGTTCTGGTATACGCAATTATTCTACTCGTTATGAAAGATGAAAATGTATATAGGATATTAAAGCGATGAAAAAAGCAATTGTAACAGGAGCGGATGGATTTATTGGTAGTCATCTTGTAAGAGGATTATTAGAAGAAGGCTATGAAGTTTTAGGTATTCAGTATTCAAAGGAAGATACGATACAAAATCCAAACTATCATCCTCTCACAAAACATTTTGAAGAATATGAATCATTAGACTTTAGTGAATATGAAGGCAGTGATTTATATCATTTTGCGTGGGATGGGGTAAGTGGCCCTAAACAAAATGATCCTGAAATACAAAATAAGAATATTGAAATGGCTAAACTCGTATTAAACAAAGCGATTCAATCAAAATTACGTAAGTTTATTTTCGCAGGTAGTATTTTTGAATATGAGAATGAAGAATTTCCAAGTGTTCAATATGATACATCCATGGATAAAGTCTATAGTCATGCGAAATTAAAAGCGCATCGTATCTGTAAAGAAGAAGCAAGTGGTCATATTCTATTTAACAGTGTTCTAATCTCTAATATTTATGGACCAGGAGAAAATTCAAAACGTTTTGTGAATACACTTGTGCGTAATATGAAAGAGAATCTACCAATGGCTTTAACAGAAGGAAATCAAGAATATGATTTTATATATATCGATGATGCGATTAAAGCGATTATCTTAGTTGGTGAAAAGGGAAATAATAGAGAAGAATATTATATTGGGAATAATGAAGTAAAACCTTTAAAAGAATATGTCACGATGATACGTGATCTTGTGAATCCAAATTATCATTTAGATTTTGGGAAAGCTGATATCATTCCAACATTCTTTGATTATTCTTTATTTCATACCAATAAACTGTTTGATGAATTAGGTTTTCAATGTGAAACATCTTTTATGGAAGGTATAAAGAAATTATAATAAGTCTATGAAATATGATTATGTGATTGTTGGTTGTGGTATTACAGGTGCTGCAATCGCAAGAAAATTAGCGGAAACAAATAAACATGTTTTAATACTGGAACGCAGAAATCATATTGGTGGAAATATGTATGACTACGTTGATGAACATGGGGTTTTAGTTCATCAATATGGTCCACACGCATTTCATACCACAAAGAAAGAACTCTTTGATTTTCTAAACCAATTTGAAGAGTTTGAACCATATGTATTACGTTGTGGAGCTATCTTAGATGGAAAACATAGTCCAACACCTTTCAATTTCAAAACAATTGATGATCATTATTCAAAAGAAGAAGCTGAAACTTTAAAACAAACCCTAAAAGACACTTATGGGGAAAGAGAATCGGTAACGATTGTGGAATTATTATCGAATGATAATCCATTGATTAAAGAATACGCAGAATTCTTATTTGAGAATGATTATCGTCCATATACGAGTAAACAATGGGGTATGAAACCGGAAGAAGTGGATGTGAGTGTTTTAAAACGTGTACCAGTACGTTTATCTTATATTGATGCGTATTATGATGATGAATATCAATATATGCCGAAACATTCTTATTCGACTTTATTTGAGAATATGTTGAATCATCCAAATATTACGATTCAATTAAATGAAGATGCCTTACAACATTTAACCTTTAAAGAGAATAAAGTTCTATTTGATGATGAAGAAGTTCCAGTAATCTATACAGGACCAATTGATGAACTATTCAAACAAGAATATGGAGAACTACCATATCGTTCCTTACGTTTTGAATTAAAACATTTAGAAGATAGTAGTTTCCAAGAAGCACCTGTTGTGGCATATCCATTTGCGAAAGATTATACGCGTGTCACAGAATATAAGAAACTACCAAATCAAAATGTTAAGGGGACAACCATTGCGTATGAATATCCTCTACATTATGAAAAAGGTAAGAAAATGGAACCGTATTATCCCTTATTAACGAAAGAAAGTATGGAAACGTATGCGAAATATGAACAACTCGCGAAAGATTATACGAATTTAATTTGTTGTGGAAGACTTGGAAGTTTTAAATACTACAATATGGATAATGCTTTAGAAGAGGCACTCAGTATTGTAAAACAGCTGATTGATTAACCAGCTGTTTTTGCTATTTCAAGAATATGTGTTTGGATATCTTTCATTTGTTGAACAAGTTCTACAGTTCCTAAATAGGTGCCATCTCCATCTCTAACTGCATAATACTGAACACGAATAGGATTATCAGGATTAGGTGTCCATACTTCCATGAAATCTTTTTCTCCTGATTTAAAATCTTTAATGAGTTGTTTGACAATCGGAACAATTCTTGGAGGGTGACATTCATAGACTGGTCTACCGAGTGCGGAAGATGGTCTAGAGAACACTTTTCCTTCATTAGCGAAAAACTGATTATGATCATTCTGATCGATGAATGTAATATCAATTGGAAGCAATTTGAAGATTGCTTCGAGTTGAGAAACGGTAAGTTTTCCTCCGTTTAACTGAATTAAATCATTATTTGCGGTAGATGTATTCTTTTTGCGCTTAATTTCTTGTTCAGCATATTCCCAAACAGGAGCCTCTTTGGTAAAGATGTTTCCCATTTCTGGTAAATCGTGGTATACATCAACCCATTCTTCTAAAGTAAAATATTCAAGAGCCATAGGAAAAAGAATATTTTCTTCTTTATAAATCATCTCTTTTGCGCGTTCTAATACATCAAGTATTCTTTGTCTATAAGAGGGAAACGTTTCTTCGTTTACTTCTTTGGCTAATTCCGAAAACTCTGCTTTAATTTCATCGTCAACACCCCACATAACATCACTTGGGTCCGTAACACCATAACGATAAAGTATGGGCATAATTATCTCTTCTTTTTTGCCATAGAGAAGCTTTATACGTTTTAAATCTGTTAGTAATTCTTGAATTAGAGAAACATTATTATTTTCGGTTGCGTCTAATAAAGATAATAGTTTTGATGCAAGGGCTTTATTTTCGTTTTTTAAAATATTGAGTGGATGCCCTTCTTGCAAACCATGTGCTGCCATTTCTTCTTCGTTATATAATTCTTGTTCTGTTAGGCCATGAAATAATGCAGAGTGTAAATCGCATAGTTTTTGAATTTCTTCAACGTCTACCCCAGAATTAATGAGATCCTGCTCAGCACCAATAATTTCATGAACAGATACACTTTCAAAGTATTTAACAAATTCCTTACGAACACTTTCTAAATCTTCACCATTTGTTAATCTTTGAATATACGATTTCAACAATTCATTTTTATTATTCGATTCAGTAACTTCTACAGTAGTAACTTTCTTTTCGTCTGTTTTGACTTCAAAACCTTTCGATGTAAAAGAAGATATAATTTTATCCATTGGTATTTTATTGATTTTCGCGCCTTTTGGAATTGTAATTATTTTCCCCATAGTTTTTAAGGTGGTAGGGTTTGTGATTTCTTGGAAACCAAGTTCAATCATTATGTCTTTCATTTCTGGATACTCTGTTATTAATTCAAATACAGTCTTATTAAGGTCAATTACTTTACTCATCTATTTCCTCCTTGTTAGTTATATCTAACCATCACAGAAAGTATAAATGATATATCATAAAAGAATTGTTGCTGTAGCAACAATTCAGTCATTTATTTTAATATAGTCTTTTGAACGAATAATGATTTCTTCATTTTCCATTCTTCCTAACTCTCTTGATAGAGCGCTACGATTAACACCCAAGTAAGACGATAGGGAAGTAATATTAAACGGGATTTTCCGAAAGCCTTGTTTATCCTGTGGTAGTAAAGAAATATACATTAATATACGATCACGTAATGATTTTTGTGATAGGAGGCGTACTTTCAAATTAAGATAGTGATTCTTTTTAGCTAAAATAGAAATGAGATTTTTAGAAAGGGTAAAAGCGAATGTATTTTTCGTTTGACGAAGAACTATTGGTTTAATATCTACAAATAGAATTGTTGTAGAAACTAAAGCTTTTAATTCGACTGGTGAATTTTGTTCCTCAATGAGACAAAGAGCTTCACCAAACATTTCTCCTGTAGTAAATCGAGCTAAACTATATTCATTGAATGTTTCGTTTAAGAAAGAACCTTCTACCTGTCCCTCAAGCACGATTCCAACTGCGTGGATGGAATCACCAAAATGAATGATGGTTTGGCCTTTTCTGTATGTTTTGATTATTCCATTTAAAAATGTCACTGAGACATCAAAATCTTTTTCATTGATATCTTTTAATAATTGACAGGTTCTAAGTGCGTTAATGTGTTCTTGTTTCATACCTTAATTTTACAATTAAACGTTGCTGTGGCAACATATATTATACGAAATGAAACATATATTAGTAGAGAAAAGGAGGGTTTTAAATGAATTCATTAATTCAACCTGGGGAAGTATTCAAACTTAAAGAGTATGTATCTTATAAAGAGGGATTGATCGATAAGCAAATTTTAGCAAAAACAGAAGGATCTCGTTTGGTGATTATGGCTTTAGCAGAAGATGTTACACTTGCGGAACATACCGCTTGTGGAAATGCAATCTTATTTGTATTGGAAGGAGAAGGAACAATCACTTATGAAGGACAAGAATATGTAATTCATGAAGGTGAAAACTTCTATTTTCCTCAAGGGCAAATGTACTCTGTAAAAGCTAATAAAGATCTAAAAATAGCATTAGTTGTTGTCATTGAAGAGGAGGAGAAATAAAAAATGGAAGCAAAAGTTGATCAGAATGTATGTATTGGTTGTACATTATGTGCTACGGTTTGTCCGGAAGTGTTTGAAATGAATGCGGAAAATAAAGCAGAAGCAAATAGTGAACTAACAGAGGCGTTTATGGATAGAGTGAATGAAGCTAAAGATGGTTGCCCTGTAAGCGCGATTTTTGTAGAAGAGTAAAATAGTACGCAAAAAAAGTATTGATAGCGCAAAAAAAGTATTGAAAGCGATTTCGTGATATGTTATAAAATATATGAAAAGGCTTGTGATCGAAAGAGCAATACCTGTTCGCATTTTATGTGTGAGCAGGTTTTATTTTATGGAAAGGGGTAGTCATTATGATTATTAAGAAAATCGTCAATAACAATGTAGTCGTATCTAGTAATGATAATGACGAAATTATTGTGATTGGAAAGGGAATTGGTTTTAACGGTAAAGTTGGAGAAGAAATAAATCCAAACTTAATTGAAAAAACATATGTCTTACAAGATGTTGCAGAAGAAAACAGTTTCCAAACTCTTCTAGGAGAAATACCTTATGAAGTTATTGAATTTGGCATTAAGGCGACAGAATATATATCAAATAATTTGAATAAAAAAATAAATAAAAGAATTCTAATTCCATTAACGGATCACATTTATTCATCTCTTCAAAGATATAAAGATGGAGTTCAATTCGATAATAACTTATCTTTAAATGTTAGTCATATTTATAAAGATGAATATAAGATTGCGAAAGATATCGTACAGATGATGAATGAAGAATTTAATGTCGAGATAGGAAATGAGGAAGCTACATTTATTACTCTTCATATCTTAAATGCGGAAATGAATATTGATTTAAAAGACACCTATACCGCAACCAATATTATTGATATGAGCGTCTCTACTGTTGAAAAGTTCTTCAATGTGAAATTAGATACAGAGAGTATTAACTTCGCTAGATTTGTGAATCATCTACAATTCTTTGCGGAGCGCATGATTAAGAATACATATTTGGAAGATGATTTGGGAGATATTGTGAATAAACAAATGCGTTATCAATATCCAAAGCAGTATGCATGTGCGAAAGAAATTGGAAAGAAGATTGAAGAAGAATATAACTGGCAAGTTGCCGAAAATGAATATACCTATTTAACAATTCACATTGTGAGATTGTTAAAATAAAAATCCAAAAAAAATAGAAAGGGGATTCGTTATGGATTACAAACAAATTGCACAAAACATCCTAGACGCTGTTGGTGGTGCAGACAATGTTCAAGATGCAACACATTGTATGACACGTCTACGTCTTGTCTTACGCGATCCAAGCAAGGCGAGCAAAGAAACAGTTGAGAAACTTGAAGGTGTTATTCAAGTTGTCGAAGCTGGTGGACAATTCCAAGTTGTACTTGGTGGAAAGGTAAACAAGATTTACGATGAATTCTTACCTCTAGTAAATGTACAAGGTGGCGAGGAACTCGCAATTACTGGAGATAAAGGATCTTTCGTAAATACTGTTTTACAAACAATTTCTAAGATCTTTACTCCAATCGTTCCTGCGATTGCTGCTTCTGGTCTTATCAAAGGTCTATTATCTGCAGCTTCAAGACTTGGATGGGTAGACTCTGCTGGAAGTACTTATATTATTCTATTTGCTGCTTCTAACATTATTTTCTATTTCATTCCAGTATTCTTAGCTTACACAACTGCGAAAGCTATGAAGTGTTCTGAAATTATTGCGATGGTACTTGGTGCCTTCTTATGCTATCCACAAATCGATGCATTAGTTCAAGATGTTGCTACTGCTTCTAACATCTTTGGTTTACCAGTAGTTAAAACAGCATTTACGATTGGCGAACAAACACGTGTATTTAGCTATACAGAGTCTGTTATTCCTATCGTTCTATCTGTTATAGTATTAAGCTATTTAGAGAAGTTCTTAAAGAAGTATATTCCTGAGATCTTACAAATTATCTTAGTTCCAGGTTTATCTCTCATTATCATGCTTCCAGTCATGTTAACAGTTGTAGGTCCTGTTGGTGCTTACATTGGTTATGGGATGCAATGGTTATATAACGCTCTTATGAGTATTAGTCCACTTCTTGGTGGTGCTGTTGTCGGTGGTCTTTGGGGTGTGTTCGTTATCTTCGGTGCACACAGAGCACTACTTCCAATTGGCTTAAACGATGTATCTGTAACATCTGCTATTCACAACTGTGGTGCGGGTCATAATACATTAATGTGCTATGCCGGTGCAGCTAACTTCTCTCAAGCTGGTGCAGCGTTAGGCGTTATGTTAAAAACAAAGAGTAAGGAACTCAAACAAGTAGCTGCAGCTGGCTCTCTATCTGCTTTCTTAGTAGGTATTACAGAACCAGCTATCTATGGATGTAACTTACGTCTAAAGAAACCAATGGTATGTGCGATTATCGCTGGTGCTCTTGGTGGAGCAATCATGGGTATTGGTGGAGCTAGTAACCACGGTTTCGCAAACAATGGTATCTTAACAATTGCTACATATTATTGTTCTGATAACACATTAGGTATGTTCTTAGCATACTTAATCGGTATCGCTGTAGCATTCTTTGGCGCTGCAATCTTAACTTACATTGTTGGCTTTGAAGATGACACAGATGAAACATTAAACTAATTGTTTCTGGATGAACAAAGCCTCTTTCTTTTAGAATGAAAGAGGCTTTTCTTAAAATGAAAGGAGTTTATTTATGGCAAAAGCATTTCCTAAAGGATTTTGGTGGGGTGCTTCTTCCTCTGCTTTTCAAATAGAAGGTGGATGGGATGAAGGTGGAAAAGGAATGAGTGTAGCGGACTTTAATTCCTTTAAACGATCTGATAAACAAGCAGATTCTAAGGTTGCGAGTGATTTCTATCATCACTGGGAAGAAGATATTGATCTCATGCATGAACTTGGATTACATGAATATCGTTTTTCGATTGCGTGGACTCGTATTATTCCAGATGGTGATGGTGCAGTAAATCAAGAAGGTATTGATTTCTATAATAAAGTAATTGATCGTTTATTATCCTATAATATTATTCCTTTTATTACTCTTTATCATTTTGATTTACCATATGCGCTTGTTGAAAAATACAATGGTTGGGAAGCAAGAGATTGTGCATATGCGTTTGAACGATATGCAAGAGTATGTTTTGAAAACTTTGGAGATCGGGTTAAATATTGGCAAGTTCATAATGAACAAAACCTAATGGTTCGTGTTGATGAAAGAATGAATTTAAATGAACCAGATCCAGTTAAAAAAGAAAAGATTCGTGCCCAGATGGATTATCATATGTTCTTGGCACATGCGTTAACCGTTAATGCATGTCATGAGATGGTTGAAGGTGGAAAGATTGGTTGTGCAGTAAGTTCAACCGTTACATATCCAATGACAAATAAACCAGAAGATGTGTGGTCCGCAAGAATGAACAACCAATTCAAAACAGATTACTGTTTAGATATGCATGTCTATGGAGAGTATCCAGGCTATTACATGGCGTATCTTAAAGAACAAGATTTAGTTCCAGTGATGGAAGAAAATGATTCTGCGATTCTAAAGAGTGCGAAAATGGATTTTATCGCTCTTAACTATTATCGTACTTTAACGACACGTTACTTACCTGCAGATGAAACACATCCTAAAGGATTACGCCAAGAAGGTATGAATGAAGTTGACTATGATATGTATGGATATTGGATGATTGAAAAGAATATAAATCTTGTGGCGAGTGAATATGGAGCACAAATTGATCCAGTCGGATTACGTATTGTCTTAAACGAATATTGGAATCGCTATCGTTTACCACTCATTATTACTGAAAATGGCTTAGGAACACCAGATGTATTAACAGAAGATGAAAAAGTTCATGATGATTATCGAATTGATTATATGCGTGAACATATTAAAGCAATTGCAGGGGCAATTGAAGATGGTGTTGAAATGATGGGATATTCACCTTGGTCAATTGTAGATTTATTAAGTTCTCACCAAGGATTTAGAAAAAGATATGGACTCATTTATATTAATCGAGAAGATATGGAT
>JAFWFT010000032.1 GCA_017515505.1 Solobacterium sp. | reverse complement strand
CATCTGAAGATGTGGATTTATCTTCTACACAAACCATTGAAGAAAAACTTGCAGAAGAAGCAAGATTAGAAGAAGAACGCAAACAAAATGAAGCTAGACTTGAAAAAGAAAGGCTAGAGGAACTTAAAAAACAAGAAGATGAACGTAAAGAAAAACAGCGTCTAGAAGAAGAAAAGAAAAAAGAAGAGACTCTACAAAATAAGAATGAAAAGAATGATGATTTGGATTTGTCTTCAATTCCTTCCGTTGTAGAAAAATCAAAGAAAGTAGATCGTCTTTCGAATACAATTCAATTAAAGACGGCGGATGATACATTAATCCTACAAAGAGAATTAGATGATGAGTTATTAGAAAAACGTTTTAATGATGGTTTACTTTCTAGAATTCTAAATCCCTATGAAATTGTAGAACGTATTGATTTCTATAATTTAGAAAAACTATGGAAACCAATAACAAAGTTAATCATTAAATGGGCAATTATTATTCTGCCGATTATTCTATTTTTATCAAATAAGCTAAATGCGGAAGCATTCAGTTATGCACGTATGTTATTTACGGATAAGATTTGGCTATGGGTTCGTATTGTTTTCTTAGGTGTTTGTACAGAATTATTAATTTACTTTGGGGAGAGTTTGATTGAACGCTTGTGTGGAAAAGGAGGGCATTTTAAGAAAATCTTAACTGCAGAAAGCTATGTTTCTCCAAGTATTGTTGTCCTATATTTAATCGCAGGAATCCTTTTATTGGTAGGGTTTGAAAAAATAGGCTTAATAGCTTTAATTATCGCATTTGTATATTCCATTAACTTACATACACATGTATATACAGTGGTTAGTGGCTTTAATAAGAATACAGCAATCCTTATTACATCTATATTCTATGGAATCTTAGTTGCTTTACTTCTTTACTTCTTTAGATTATCCGGAGAAGATATGATTCAGATTATGCGAGTGTTTTTTAATTAGATCAGCACACTTTACATTTTTTATAAAAAGAGTATGATATAGAAGATAAAACTCAGGGCAAGGTGAAATTCCTGACCGGCGGTAAACCCCGCGAACTGCGTAGCAGTATGAACTAGTGAAATTCTAGTGGCGACAGTAAAGTCTGGATGGAAGAGTTCTTTATTTATTTTACCCCGAGGTTTTTATCAGAAGCCTCTTTTCTTTTGAGGCAAAGGAGAAAACCATTATGAGAAACAACAAAACTAGTTTCATCGCCAAAGTCGCCATCTTAGGCGCAATTGCATTCATCTTAATGTTTTTTGATTTTCCATTACCATTCTTCCCTAGTTTCTACAAGTTCGATTTTAGCGAGGTGGCCGTATTGGTTGGGGGATTTGCGTTAGGTTGGAAAGCTGCGATTAGTATTGAAGCAGTCAAAATTCTATTAAGCATTCTATTTAAAGGCACAAGTACAGCGTATGTTGGTGAACTTGCAAGTTTCTTAACGGGACTCGCATTAACGCTTCCTCCAGTTATTCTTTATCAAAAGAATAAGACAAGAAAAGATGCAGTTCGAGGTTTAGCGGTTGGTATCGTAGTCTTTATGGGTGTTGGTTTATTACTGAATTACTTTGTTTTATTACCTTCGTATTCGTATTTCTTTCATCTTCCAATGGATGCATTGACTGGAATGGGAAGTGCAATCATTCCTTTTATTAAGGATCGTTTAACATTTGTTTTATTTGCGACGACTCCATTTAATTTATTGAAAGGTTTTGTGGTTAGTTTAGTAACGATTGCTCTATATAAACATATCTCACCATTATTACATCGATAAAACGTTGGATATCCGATAATCAAGTGGATATTAGGGCAAAAACAAGGACTCTAAGAAGTATTAGGCGATGGTGGAAGATTTGATAAAGAAGAACACCTTTCGTCAATTGATGAAGTAAATAAAGGTGGTCATTATGTTTCCATTATCTTTGCGAAAGAAAATCCAGTTAAAAAACGAATTGTCCAAACGTTTATATATGTGAAAAATAATGACTGCCTATGATATAATATTTACCGTTAGTTAGTGGGGAAATATATTATGGCAAAATATTCGAGAACAGAAAAATATGAGGATTTAAGAAATAGACTTCAAAACAATCATGAAGAAGAAGCACTACCTCAAACAAAAGAACTATTAGAGTATGAAAATCGTCTAAAGAAAATTAATGATGCGAGTTATGAAGTGGATAAAGTGACAGCTGAAACACATGATCCAATTCATGCGCGTAGACAAACCTATCTTGAAGAAGAAGTTACAAGTAGTCCAGAAGAAAAAGTACGTCCTTTATTCGGAAATGATCCTTCTAAGACAAGTAGTTTTGATAATGAATATTTAGATGATTATATTAAAGAAATAAAAGAATATAACAAATCAAAAGGCCGTACGGAAACAACCGATACGGAAATGAATATTTTAATGGCGCTTCGTCATGAACCAGATGTTGCGCCTAAAAAGCCATATCCAGATACAACGGAAACTGCTCCAATTCCTACACAAGTGATTCCACCTGTTGTGACACCAGTAAAGCCTGTTGTGGAAACACCTGAAGCACCAGTCGCTACACCAATGGACAATCAGCCAACCATTGATTTAGCTCATGTTTATGAACTTAAAGAGAAGGTTGAATCTGAAAAAGAACCTCCACTTCCTGTGATGGATAAAACAGAATCGGTTCAGATTCCTGCTTTTACTGCATCAGAACCAATCTTAGAAGATATTCCATTAGAAGAAGAATCTTCTCAAGATACAAATACTTTAACGAAGGAAGATATCGCTGCAGATGTTCAAAGTATGATGAATGAAGCAGAGGAACAATATGAAGAATACAGCAACGAATATGATATGCATTTAGCAGCAGAAAGAACTGCTCGTCAACAACTTCTCAATGAAACAACTCAAATTCGTGCTCAATTAGATGACTATGAAGATAACTTAACTGATGTGAGTGATAAAATGAATCGTACAAATCGTGTATTAAATGGTGTACTGATTGTGTTAATCATTGCATTATTTGTTGTATTACTAGTTGTCATATATTGGATTTTATCGCTTAGAGGTGTTGTAAGATGAAAAAGATTAATATCGCTATTGATGGTCCTAGTGCTGCAGGAAAAAGTACAATCTCAAAAAGATTAGCTAAAGAATTAAATTATGTCCATTTAGATACTGGGGCGATGTATCGTTGTACAGCATTAAAAGTTTTACAATCAAATATTTCTTTAGAAGATGAAAAAGCAATTTGTGAAATGTTAAAAGATACGAAGATTGTTATTACTCCAGATGAAAAGGTTTTTCTAGATGGAGTCGATGTATCAAAAGAGATTCGTACAGATGAAGTTAGTATGGTCGCATCCAACATTTCGCAATTTGAAAATGTTCGAGAAGATCTTGTTCATCGTCAACAAGAGATGGCGAAAGATAAAGGTTTTATCATGGATGGCCGAGATATTGGGACAGTTGTCTTAAAAGATGCAGAAGTAAAAATATTTTTGACAGCTTCTGTGGAAGCACGTGCGCTACGTCGTTATAATCAAAATAAAAATTTAGGTATTTTGGATAATGATTTAGAAAAGATTAAAAAAGATATTGCCCAAAGAGATTACCAAGATACACATCGTGAGCATTCTCCACTGAAACAAGCGGATGATGCAGTTCTAGTAGATTCATCTGACTTATCTATTGATGAAGTTGTAGAAACCATTATGAATATTATTAAAGGAAAGGTTTCTGAATGAATCATGGAGTTATCGCAATCGTTGGAAGACCTAATGTAGGTAAATCAACGATTTTTAATAGGATGATTGGTGAAAGACGTTCCATTGTGGAAGACACTCCTGGTGTTACAAGGGATCGTCTTTATTCATGTTGTCATTGGATTAATCAAGAGTTCTATTTAATTGATACCGGTGGGATTCAATTAGACAATCAACCATTTCAAACAGAAATACGAGCACAGGTAGAAATTGCGATTGAAGAAGCTGATGTGATTTTATTTGTGGTCAGTGCGAAAACAGGACTCAATGATGATGATCAATATATCGCATCCATGTTACAACGTTCTAATAAGCCTATCGTTCTAGCAGTGAATATGGTAGATGATGATTCAAAACTTCCAAATATCTATGAATTTTATGCGTTAGGCGTTGGTGATCCGATTGCGTGTAGTGGTGTTCATGGAATTGGAATTGGGGACTTATTAGATGCTTGTGTAGCTGCATTTCCTGAAAAAGAGAATGCGGAAGAAATGGAAGGAATTCATATTGCGGTGATAGGGGAACCTAATGTTGGTAAATCTTCTTTAGTAAACGCAATTCTAAATGAAGAGCGCGCAATTGTATCTGATATCCAAGGAACTACAAGAGATGCCGTAGATATTCCATTTATATGGAATGATTCGAAATATGTATTAGTTGATACTGCAGGAATACGCAAGAAGGGGAAAGTATATGAGAATGTTGAGAAGTATTCTGTCTTACGTGCCTTATCTGCGATTTCAAGAAGTGATGTTTGTTTATTTGTGATTGATGCTTATAATGGAATTCGTGATCAAGATAAACATGTAGCAGGATATGCTCATGAAGAAGGAAAACCAATCATCATTGTCGTTAATAAATGGGACTTAATCGAAAAAGATGAAAAGACAATGAATGAATTCATTGAAAAAGTAAGAAGTGAATTTGTGTACTTGGCGTATGCGCCCATCGTCTTTGTATCTGCGAAAACGAAGCAACGTGTTTCCAACATTATTCCAGAAGTGAATCGGGTTTATGAGAATGCTTCGAGAAGAATTGCGACGAATGTGCTTAATGAAGTCATTGCGGATACACAACTTGTTAATCCGGCTCCAGCAAGAAATGGTAAACGATTAAGAGTTTATTATGCTACGCAGGTAAGCACAAATCCGCCAACGTTTGTATTATCAGTCAATGATCCTAAACTCATGCATTTCTCCTATGAGCGCTTCCTAGAGAATCAATTACGCCAAGCTTTTGATTTTGAGGGAACACCAATTCATATTGTGAGTCGTAAAAGGGTAAGTGAATAAAATACCGATGAATCTTCATCGGTATTTTCATTATTCATTTGGATGGAAGTTTCCTGCTTCATCCCACCAACCATTTTCACAGTTTTGTTCTGGAACAGGTGCATATTTCGCGACGGTACAGGTTGTTTCTTCGGCACCTTCATAGCTTCCACAAACGCGGACTTCACCCCATAGGTCTGCGACCCAACCAGAGAAGTAAGCATTGCCACTAGATGCATTTCCAACAGATGCACCATCAACATAGATGGTTGCCCAATAAGAACCTTCACTTCGTCCACTTAACCAAGACAAGTCAACTAGACAAGTTCCCCACATATCAACGTTATTCCATTCATCATGAAGGGAGATATTTCTTTGACCATTTGCACAACCGTAGCCATCTCCACCCCATGAAATAGTAATATTATTGTATTGATCATAGAAAGCACTTAATCCAGAAGTTGTTCGTCCATTAATTTCTGCACGTGCTTTATTATATTCTGCAGAACTCACAAGTGGAGCATTCTCTAAACCAACCTTAGAGATTTGGGAGGTAATCATTGCGCCACCATCCATCCAATCTTCTGGTTGAACATGTGGATAACTACCGCGCACAAATGTAACATCTAAGACATCATCTGGTTTTTCTACTCCTGGAGGTGGTTCTGGTAGTAATTCTTCTTCTGCATCCAATAGTAATCGATTTGTATTACCAGAGATATTTAATCGTTCTTTTGCGGTTGTGAAGTAGGTTTGTTCACCTGCGACGGCCATGTCATAGCCAACCCATACAGCGTTTGTATAATGACTTGAACTAGCGACCATCCATTTATCTTTCATTTGTCCTTCTGGAATTCCATATTGAATGCCATCTCTTCCCCAGTCGGTCGTACCGGTCTTCGCATATACTGGATAATCTCTTTGTAGTAACTGCATATAGTTAAAGTAAGGACCATAGACGTTGTTATACATGAGGGAGGCTGTTAGATAAGCACTACCACTACTGAGAATCTTTCGATTTTGATTTTCTGGATAATATTCAGTACCATCGGTCATCACAACTTTCTTAATCGTATGAGGTTCATTATAGACACCTTTATTAATAATCATCGCATGAGCTCCAGCAAGTTCCTTAACAGTTGTTTCAAATACCGCTCCACCAATTGCGTAAGACAAGTGGAAGTTATCATTGGTTGTTCGAGAAAAACCAATGGATTGTAAGTAACTAACTACTTTTTCTTTCCCGATCTTATCGACTACTCTTTCAAGTGTTAATGTCGCTGGGATATTCAATGACCACGCAACGGCATCTTTAATTGTAATGTCTCCTGTATATTTACCACTTGCGTTTACAAGTACCATACTTTCATTTGGATAGGTGATTGGTTTATCAATTAAGATTTCATCCATGGAGTAACCTAAGTATTCAAAGGCAAGGGCATAGGATAAGACTGGTTTGACGGATGAACCTGGTTGTTTATAGTTCATTGTGGCACGATTTAATAAACGTGCACCATCATAGTTTCTTCCTCCACCCATTCCAATGATGGCACCATTTGTATTATCCATAGAGATAATCGCAATTTGGATTAAATCATCTGGAAATTGTATTTCCGTTTCTCCATTTTGAATAGCGTCAATCTTGGATTGAACACCTTGATTAAGATATGTATAAATTTCCATACCACGAATAGAAGGATCTGCACCAGTTAATTCCATCGCTTCAACAAGAGCCGCATCTAAATAGGATTGATAAGCAGAATCTTCTTGAACGATACGCATTTCACCAGCTAGTAAATCTTCAACACGAATTTGTTCTGCCATATGCCTTTCTTCTTCGGTAATAAAGCCATGGTATGCCATCATCCGTAATACTTCATTTCTTCGATTAGTCGCATCCTCTAAGTGATAGTAAGGATTATATCCATTTGGTAAGTTAACGATTCCTGCTAACATCACAGATTCAGGAAGGGTTAAGGAACTACTATCTTTTCCGAAGTAATAGATGGATGCTTTTTGAACTCCACGGATATGGCCACCAAAGTTCAATCGGTTCATATATAACTGGAAGATTTCTTTTTTATTAATAAAACGTTCCAGTTTAATTGCTAAGAAAATTTGTTGGACTTTATATTCAATGGATTTGGTACGTTCAACAGATTCATCACCCGCATCAATTGAGAAATAGGTATTCTTAACTAACTGCATGGTAAAGGTGGAACCACCTTGAGAGAAGTTTCCATTCTTTAAGTTTTCAATAGCTGCTTTCGTAAAACGAGGGATATCGAACCCAAAGTGAGTGAAGAAACGAGAGTCTTCAATAGATAAGAATGCATCAACTAATGACTCAGGACATTGATCATAGGTGATATTCTCTCTTAAATAGACACCAATTTCTGTAATGACATTACCTTGATCATCATAGATTAGGGATGATTCTTCGCCAACGAAATCTTTTAATTCTAAATCAGGAGCAGTACTAATCATACGATTTACGATATTGACGCCCACGACTGCTACACCAATCATTGCGATAATTAAAAGAATCATGAAAATGTTCAAAATACGTAGAACGATAAAGCGACGTCTACGTTTTTTCTTTTCTTTTTCTTTTTTTTGGATTTGTTCAGGAGTTTCATGAACAATGTTATAGATGATAGTATCATCTTCTACAACTTGGCTATCATCTAGGACAGCTTTCTTTGTATTTTCTATCTCTTGTTCATTTACTTCAAGTTTTTCTTTTTCTGACATATTTCCCCCTTGCAAGTTATTATATTATCATAATTTGATAATAATAATATAAGAATTTTTCTTTTTTATAATCATGGTAAAATAACAATATGACGACACATTTATATGTTCGAAGCAGCTATACGCTCTTAAATAGTACAATACAGATTCCCCATTTGGTTAAAAAGGCTAAAGAACTAGGCTATGACGCAATTGCTTTAAGTGACCATAATGTCATGTATGGGACTGTTCTTTTTCATGATACATGTCTCAAAGAAGGAATAAAGCCAATTATTGGGCTTGAGATTGATTGTGAGTATAAAGGCCAAATCATTCCATTTTTGTTATTAGCGCAAAATAATCAAGGATATAAAAACTTAATGATTCTTAGTAGTTTATTTCATGAAAGGAAAGAAGGCTGTATAAGTATAGAAGAATTATTACAGTATAAAGACCATTGTTTTCTCATTGTATATGGAGAAGGGGGCCCTTTTGATTCCTATATCATTAATGAAAATCATGAAGAATTAAGTAAAGGTTTAAAAGAAATTAAAGAGACTTTTGGAGATTGTAAGATTGCTTTATCGTATCAAGATACTTCTCTTTGGAAACGATTGAATCATTTTCTTAAGAATATATGTCAAACGATTGGTTTAGAAACCATTGCGTTAAATAAGATTTATTATTTGAAGAAAGAAGATGCAGAAGCCTATCGTATTTTGACAGGAATTCGTCTTCAAAAGACAATCCACGATAATTCCTTACAACGGATAGATGGAAGATATGTATTATCCAAAGAAGAGATGGAAGAAATCTATGAACAAGATGATTTAGATCGTACAGATTCAATTGCGAAAAGATGTAATGTAGATTTAAAGATTGAGTCTTCTTCTTTACCAACTTATCATATTCAAAGTAATCATTCTCCAATTCAATACTTAAATAACTTATGTATTGCGGGATTAAAGAAAAGATTCCATGATAATCCATCAAAGGAATACTATGAACGTTTAAAATATGAACTTCAAATAATTGAGAAGATGGGATTCGCGAACTATTTCTTAATTGTTTATGACTATGTAAAATATGCGAAATCCATTGGAATCCTTATAGGACCAGGTAGAGGAAGTGCATGTTCATCACTTGTTTCTTATTGTTTAGGAATTACACAGATTGATCCTGTGAAATATAACTTAATGTTTGAGAGATTCTTGAATCCAGAAAGAATTAGTATGCCTGATATTGACATTGATTTTCAAGATAATCGCCGTCAAGAAGTTATTGATTATATTTATAAACGATATGATGAAAATCATGTCGCAAATATCATTACATTTGGAACATTAGCTTCTAAACAAGTTCTTCGTGATGTTGGAAAGGTTTTAAACATTTCACAACGGAATATCGAAATTGTGACGAAGATGATTCAAAGTAATCATAATCTTTATGAAAATGTGACTGGAAATGCACGTTTAAAAGAAATGGTGAAGGCCGATGAAAATCTTCATAATCTTTTTAAGATTGCCTTAAAGTTAGAAGGACTTCAAAGACACGCAAGTACACATCCTGCTGGAATTATTATGAGTTCAAAACCGATTCATGACGTCATTCCTACAATACGAGAAGATCTTAGTGGCATTCGCACTTCTCAATATCAAGCTGAATATCTAGAACGATATGGATTAATCAAAATGGATTTCTTAGGGTTAAGAAACCTTACGATTATGAAGCAAGTTATTCAAGAGATACAAAAAGTTGATCTTTCTTTTCAAATATCCAAGATTCCACTCGATGATGAAAATACATATGCGTTATTTCGAAGAGGAGATACCATTGGCGTTTTCCAATTTGAATCTGAACAAATGAAACGATTATTAATGGATTTAAAACCTAAGACATTCGATGAAGTCTGTGCTTGTTTAGCACTTTATCGACCTGCATCAAAAGATAATCGTGTAACCTATATAGAGAATAAATTACATCCGGAAAAGATTGTATATCCATCTTTTGAATTAGAGCCAATCTTGAAAGAAACCTATGGTGTAATGGTCTATCAAGAACAAGTGATGCGTACTTCGATTGTTGCAGGAGGCTTTTCTGTTGGAGAAGCAGATCGTATTCGAAAAGCGATTACGAAAAAGAAACCTGAAGAAATGTTGGCGATTAAGGATGCGTTTATCAAAGGATGTTTAAAAAATGGATATAAAGAAGAAGTGGCGAATGCATTATTTGCATCCATGGAGAAATTTGATGGGTATGGATTTAATAAAGCCCATGCTTATGCCTATGGTTATTTAGCATATCAATTAGCCTATCTAAAAGCCAATTATCCAGGTTACTTCTATATGGCATTGTTAGATAGTGTCATTGGAGATGAAAAAAAGACAAGTCAATATTTATCAGAATGTCAAAAACGAGGAATTCAAATTTTATATCCAAACGTAAAAGAAAGTGAATATGGATTTACTTATTTGAATAACACTATTCGTTTACCTTTATCTTGTGTTAAAAATATTGGTGGACATGTCTCTCGTTTAATCATTGAAGAAAGAAATAAAAAACCTTTTGTTGACTTCTTTGATTTTGTAGCTAGAGCTACATTATTAAAAATCAATAAATCCAATCTTGAAAGTCTGATTCATGCAGGTGCTCTTGATTGTTTTGGACAGAATCGTGCAACCCTCTTTCATGGTTTAGATGATGCGATTAATTATGCAGAATTAATTAAGGTAGAACGAAATGGAATTCAAACAATTGATTTAGGACTTGTTTCAAAACCGAATCTCATGAAAATAAAAGAATCGTCTATTCAGATTATTCAAAATGAAATGAATGCCTTAGGTTTTTATTTAGGAACAAATCATATTCAAAAAGAAAAAGAACGTCTTCATATTCAAGAAGATAGTATTCAAGTGATTAAATCGCATAATGGATATGCGAAATCCTTTGGCTTAATTGTGGATTTAAATGAGAGAAAGACTAAAAGAGGAGAGTTAATGGCGTTTTTGAAGGTGATTGATGAAACGGATGAAATCAAATTACTCATTATGCCAAGTTTATACGCAAGTGAAAAAGAACGTTTAAAAGAAGGAAAGTATATTCTATTTCGTGGTAAAATACAAAACAACGAAGAGTGTATCGTTAATGAATTAACATATTATTAAAATAAGAGGGTATCAGGATGGCGAAATTATTGATTGTGGATGAGGAAAAGAATATCCGTGAAGTGGTGAAAGAATATGCACAACTGAATGGATATGAAGTGGAAGAAGCTGTGGATGGAAATGAGGCAGTCTCTTTGGTTGAGCGAAATGATTATGATTGTATTGTTTTAGATGTGATGATGCCTAAACTAGATGGTTTTTCTGCATGTAAACAGATTAAAGCTATTAAGAATGTTCCAATCATTATGTTATCGGCACGTCAAGATGAATATGATAAACTCTTAGGATTTGAATTAGGGGTTGATGATTATGTTTCAAAACCATTCTCCCCTAAAGAATTAATGGCAAGAGTGAAAGTGGTCGTTGATCGCGTTCCAAAAAATAAGAATAAAGATGTCCTTACATTTGATGGTCTTGTGATTGATATTCAAGGAAGAGTTGTAAGTGTAGATGGGGAAAGAGTGAATTTAACACCAAAAGAAATTGATTTATTAATTTATATGGCAAAGAATCGTAATATTGCCTTATCACGTACAAAGCTGCTAGAAGAAGTATGGAATTATGATTACTTTGGGGATGATCGGACTGTGGATGCGCATATAAAGATGTTACGACACAATTTATGAAAATATAGAGATTATATTGTAACGGTGAGAGGAATGGGATATAAATTTGAAGGTTGATCGTCATGGAATGCGTTTCGTCATCTGGATATTTTACTTTGTTTTCTCAATAGCGATTGTTTTACTATTGGGTTTTTTACAGTTCTTACTCATTAAACCATATTATCGAACCAATCAAATTCGTATTGTTAAACATGTATCTGATGAAATTACAGAATATGTCATTCATCATCATAATGATTCCGAATCATTAGCCAAAGCGACCCAATTAACAGTCGATAATAATGTTTGTGTAGTTTTATATAATGATGGTGGAAATGTCATCTATGACTTAGATAGTTTAGGAACAGGATGTGCGTTTCATCTTGCCCAAAATGCGATTAATGATTCGCCAATTTCATTAAGAGATGGAAAACAACTGCAAAGGTATCTCAATGAACATGAAGGGGAGGCATCCTTTAATATCTTCAATTCTCGCACCCAACAAGAAATGGTGATTTATGGAAGAAAGATTTCTGTTAATTTAGGAAACTATTACTTATTTGTGAATTCTCCTTTAGAGCCAGTTGATAATATCGTTACTTTCTTCTCCCAACAATATGTTCTATATACCATCATTATTATTGGTTTAGCTTCTTTATTTTCATTCTTTATTTCTAATCAAATTGCGAAACCCATTATGAATATGAAAGAAGAAGCTACCAAATTATCCAACGCAAACTACGAGGCAACCTTTGATGGAGGTGGCTTTACAGAAACAAAAGAGCTTGCTTCTACTTTAAATGGGGCAACCGATAAATTATCTAAGATTGATGAACTGAGAAAAGATTTAATCGCAAATGTATCACATGATATTAAAACGCCTTTAACGAGTATTAAAGCGTACGCAGAAATGATTAAAGATATTTCAGGAGATAATGAAGAAAAACGTAATGAGCACTTAAATGTCATTATCCAAGAAGCGGATTATTTAGATCATTTAGTTACGGATATGAGTGAATTATCAAAGATGCAATCAGGTAACTATACACTTCGGTATTCCAACTTTGATATTGCGGAAAAGATACGCGATATTGTGCGTTTAAATGAAGTTCTCATAAAAGAAGGAAATCTCAATGTTCATTTAGAGATTCCAAAAGAATTAATTGTCTATGCGGATGAAATTAAGATTTCACAAGTCATTTATAATTTCTTATCCAATGCAATTAAACATACTCCAGATGGTAAAAATATTTGGGTTACAGCGTATCTATTAGAAGATGAAGAAACCGTCCATGTTGGCATTAAAGATGAAGGAGAAGGAATCGCAAAAGAAGAACTTCCATATATTTGGGATCGTTATCAAAAATCAAGTAAATCGTTCTCTCGTAGTCTAACTAGTACTGGTTTAGGTTTATCCATCGTTAAAGCGATTCTAGATACCCATAAAGCAAGTTATGGAGTGGAATCAGAAGTAGGGAAGGGATCTATCTTTTGGTTTGAGATTCATTCTCCAAAGGAAGATGAAAATGAGACAGAATGATTATCTTCCCAATACAAATTTCAAATTAATACAAGATGATTCTTTCTACCACTTTAATAGTGATACAACCTTATTAGGGGAATTCATACAAATTAAACAGAAAGACAAAGTATTAGATATAGGTTGTAATACAGGGGCGTTATTATTATATGCTTCTGTATTTATGCCTTCTTTATTATGTGGGATTGATTTATTTGACGATGTGATAGAACTTGCGAAAAAGAATATGGAATTAAATGATGTTCATGCAGAGCTCTATTCATGTGATGTGAAAGAGTTTCATCATGAACCTTTTGATGTGATTCTTTGTAATCCTCCATATTTCAATACACAGAAGGGATCTCTTAAAAATGTAAATCCGTATATCAGTGCTGCTCGACATGAAACCTATCTTCCTTTAGATGTTTTATTCTTTAATGTGAATCGTTTATTAAAGGATAATGGAATCTTTTATATGGTCCATCGTCCCGTACGTCTTAACGACATTGTTCTTTTAGCGCATCAAAACAGCTTATCGATTCAAGAACTTCAAATCATCTATAAGAGAAAGGATGAAAAACCAAGAACGATTTTATTAAAATTACGGAAAAGCCTACATACGGATTTGACGATATTAAAACCTATTTATATGTGATACAATTGACAAATTTTTCTTGTTAGTGTATTCTAACTACTGTTAGAATACACTAACCAGGAGGGTTTTATGATGCCATTATTTCTAGCAGATACTGGAAAAGAATATACCATTCAACGCGTATCAGGGTCTAATGATGTTAAAAAGCATTTGGAAGATCTTGGTTTTTGTGTGGGTTCTATAATTCTCGTTGTCGCTTCGAATAATGGAAATCTTATCCTGAATGTAAAGGATTCTAGGATTGCGATTGATCGCTTTTTGGCTAGTAAGATTTATGTTTAAAAGGGGGTTTTTATGACACTAAATGAAGTGAAAATTGGTGAAACTGTCTATGTAAAAAAACTACAAGGTGAAGGGGCAGTGAAAAGAAGAATTATGGACATGGGTATCACAAAAGGAACGGAAATCTATTTAAGAAAGGTTGCTCCTTTAGGAGATCCAATTGAAGTAACAGTACGTGGGTATGAATTATCAGTTCGTAAAGAAGATGCGAAGATGATTGAAGTTGAATAGAAAGATAGGGGAATAGTATGTCAGAAAAGAAATATGTAATTGCCTTAGCAGGGAACCCAAATAGTGGTAAAACAACATTATTTAATGCTTTAACTGGTTCTAACCAATATGTTGGTAACTGGCCTGGTGTAACGGTTGAAAAAAAGGAAGGCAAGTTAAAAGGACATCCCGATGTCATGATTGAAGACTTACCAGGTATCTATTCATTATCTCCATATACAATGGAAGAAGTTGTTTCAAGAAACTACTTAGTAGAAGAAAAACCTGATGCGATTTTAAATATTGTGGATGGAACAAACCTTGAAAGAAACCTCTATTTAACTACCCAACTATCTGAATTAGGAATTCCTATGGTTGTGGCTGTGAATATGACAGATTTATTAGAAAAAGAGAATAATAAAATTGATTTAAAGTTATTAAGTCAAAAACTTGGTTGTGAAGTGATTTCAATCTCTGCATTAAAGGGTATGAATGTGGATTTGATTGCAGAAGCTGCAGTGAAATCTGCTAAAGAAGGAAAAGCACCAACTGCACCACGTTACAATGCGGAAGTTGAAGAAGCTTTATCTAAGATTAAAGATTTATTACCTAATGTTAGTGAAACTTTAAAACGTTGGTATTCCATTAAACTTTTTGAAAGAGATGATAAAGCGTTAAATAAGCTTTCTTTAGATAGTTCTAAATTTGAAAAGATTATTAAAACAGTGGAAGAAAACTTTGATGATGATGCGGAAGCAATCATCACCAATGAACGTTATGAATATATCGCAAATGAATTAAGAGGTGATAGTACAGTTTCTACGAAGGGTTCTGAAAAGTTAACGATTTCAGATCGAATTGACCGTATTGTCACAAATCGTTGGTTAGCTCTTCCGATTTTTGGTTTAATAATGTTCTTAGTGTATTACCTAACGGTATCTACAGTAGGTTCTGTGGCTACAGACTGGACAAATGATGGTTTATTTGGGGATGGTTTCTTCTTATTTGGGAATGGTAGAGAACAATACACAGAAGCGATGAATTCCTACTATGAACAAAATATTTTCACAAATGAAGTAAAAGAAAAAGTAGCGGGTGCAGTTGAAGCTGGTGTTCCAGGAGCGGAAGATATTCAAGGTGCGATTGATGATGTCGATTATGAAGCATTTGATGAATCATTTGGTTTCTATGGTAGTGAATTAGAAGAAAAAGAAGGCGGCAAATATGCGATTAGCGATGTCGTTGAAAAAGCGACTGGTGAAGAAGCAGAAATGCCTTCTCCTGAACAATTTGGAACATGGATTCCAGGTATTCCGGTACTTGTAGAAAATGTATTAGATTCGATTGGTACAAATGATTTCTTAAAAGGTTTAATCTTAGATGGCATTATTGGTGGAGTTGGTGCAGTCTTAGGATTTGTGCCACAGATGTTAGTTTTATTCTTCTTACTAGCGATTTTAGAATACTGTGGATATATGGCAAGAATTGCCTTTGTGATGGATAGACTCTTTAGAAAGTTTGGTTTATCTGGTAAGAGTTTTATTCCTGTTATGATTGGCACAGGTTGTGGGGTTCCTGGGGTTATGGCATCTCGTACCATTGAAAATGAAAGAGATCGTCGTATGACCATCATGACAACAACCTTCATCCCATGTGGTGCGAAACTTCCAATCATTATGATGATTGCGACAGCACTCTTTGGAGGTTCTAGCTTAATCGCTGTTAGTGCATACTTTATTGGTTTAGCTGCGATTGTTATTTCTGGTATCATTCTAAAGAAAACAAAGATGTTTGCGGGTGATCCTGCTCCATTTGTTATGGAGCTTCCTGCTTACCATATCCCAACTTTAGGAGCCATCTTACGTTCCACTTGGGAAAGAGGTTGGTCTTTTATTAAGAAGGCTGGAACAATCATCTTAATCTCTTCCATCATTATCTGGTTAGGTTCTACATTTGGTTGGACAGATGGAAACTTTGGGTGGAATCCGGATCTTGAACTTGAATCAAGTGTACTAGGTGCGATTGGTAATTCTATAAAATGGATCTTTGCGCCACTAGGTTTTGATAGTATTAAAGCGACCATTGCGACCGTTATGGGCCTTGTGGCAAAGGAAGAAGTAGTTGGTGTATTTGGCGTCTTAGATTTTGAAGGTCTTACAAAACTTGCGGGGTATTCCTTCTTAGTATTCAACTTATTATGTGCTCCATGTTTCGCTGCTATTGGTGCAATTAAACGTGAAATGAATAATGCAAAATGGACTTGGTTCGCTATTGGATATCAATGTTTATTCGCATATGTGATTTCGCTCATTATCTATCAATTAGGTATACTTTTCACTGGGGGAGGATTTGGTATCTGGACCATTGTAGCAATTGCGGCTCTTATTTGCTTAGTATGGCTACTCTTTAGACCATATAAAGAAGCAACACGTCTTGAAACAAAACTCGCAAATAATTAAAATGAGAGGTAAGGAATCACAATCCTTACCTTTTTTTAGGAGGAATGCATTTATGTTCGCTTATACAGTTCAAATTAAAGGGATGGCATGTGATATGTGTGAAGCACATATCAACGAAATCATTCGTAATAACTTTGATGTTACAAAAGTTTCTTCCAATCATAAAACCAATATCGCTAAATTTTATGCGGAAAAGGAAATTGATGAAGAAAAGCTAAAAAAAGTTATTACTGAAATCGGATATGATTGTTTAGAAATAAATAAAGTGGAAGAAGAGAAGAAAGGTTTCTTAGGGCTATTTTAATAGCTAAGCGTTACAGTAAAGTTGTTGAACCTTATTTTAAATTTAAATATGCACTTTATATTGACGATAAATCGTATTACTGATAAGATATTCACGTTGTCAGTCCTCTTGATAGGAGGTCTGTAACCGCACGAAACAGGATTTAAGTACTGGATAACAGTCTCCTTAACGGCGCGTCTTAAGATAATCAGGTCAGGAGGTGTTATTATGTACGCAATTATCGAAACAGGCGGTAAGCAGCTTAAAGTCGAAAAAGGACAAGAAATCTATGTTGAAAAACTAGATGCTGAAGTTGGTGACAAAGTTGTCATGGACAAAGTCGTTCTTGTATCCGATGGCAAAACAACAATTGGAACTCCATATGTTGATGGCGCTAAAGTTACTTGTAAGGTTGAAAAACAAGGAAAAGAAAAGAAAATCATAATCTTCAAGTATAAACAAAAGAAAGGCTCTACTCGTCGTAAGCAAGGTCATCGTCAACCTTATACAAAATTAACTGTTGAATCAATTGAGGCGTAAGATGATTAATGTTCGCGTTGAAACTCAGAATAATCAAATCACAACAATGGTTGTGAATGGACATGCGGAATCGGATGTTCATGGAAATGACCTTGTATGTGCAGGAGTTAGCGCTATTATGTTTGGCTTATGTAACGCACTTGATGAACGTATGACAAATACTAAGTTTGAAGTCACTAAAAATGAATTCTATATTCAATCTGACTTAAGCCAAGAAAGTGAAACGATTCTTAGAACAGGACTTATTCAATTAAAAACGATGGAAGAAAGTTATCCTAAGAACATCAAAATTAAACAAATGGAGGTGTAAACCGATGAAATTAAAATTAGATATTCAATTCTTTGCCAGCAAAAAAGGTGTATCTTCTACAAAGAATGGCCGTGATTCTGCTGGTCGTAGACTCGGAGCTAAAAAAGCGGACGGTCAATTTGCGACTGCTGGTTCTATTATCTACCGTCAAAGAGGCACACGCATCTATGCTGGTAAGAATGTAGGACGCGGTGGTGACGATACATTATTCGCAAAAGTGGATGGTGTCGTTAAATATGAACGTTTGGGAAGAGATAAGAAACAAGTATCTGTTTACCCACAACAAGCGTAAGAATAAGCTCCTTTATAGGAGCTTTTTTAAGAGGAAATATGATAGATTTAGTAAATATTAAAATTAAAGAAGGAGATGGTGGAAAAGGATGTGTTGCCTTTCGTCATGAGAAATACTATCCAAATGGTGGTCCATTTGGTGGCGATGGTGGACGAGGTGGTAATGTGTATTTTGCGGTGGACACAAATGAAACGACTCTTACCAAATTAAGATTTACAAAATCAATTCGTGCCGGAAATGGTGGCGATGGCATGACGAAAAAGATGCATGGAAAAGATGGGGATGATGTAACCGTTAAAGTTCCACTTGGCACGATGATTCGAAATGCGAAAAATGGAGACTTATTAGCGGATTTAACACGTCCTAATCAAACCGTATTGATTGCGAAAGGTGGACGAGGAGGTTTAGGAAACATTCATTTTGCGACTGCACGGAATAATACTCCAGAGTATGCACAACCTGGTGAAATTGGAGAATCTTTTGAACTTCAATTAGAACTACGATTACTGGCGGATGCGGCACTATTAGGTTTTCCATCAGTTGGAAAATCAACCTTTTTATCCGTTGTCTCGAATGCGAAACCACAAATTGCAGCGTATCCTTTCACAACATTAGAACCTAGTGTAGGGGTTGTTCGTTTACCGGATGAAAGAAGTTTTGTTTTAGCGGATATGCCGGGTCTTATTGAAGGGGCAGGAGATGGAAAAGGATTAGGTCATGAATTCTTGCGTCATATTTCAAGATGTCGTGTCTTAGTCCATGTCATTGATATGACAGGAGAAAACCAAGATCCAATTGAAGCATATGAAATCATTAATCAAGAACTAAAGAAATATGATATTTCATTGGAAAATAAAAAACAAATTGTGGTTGCGAATAAGATGGATATGAATGAAAGTATAGAAAACCTAAAGGTATTTAAAGAGAAGTATCCAGACTTAGAAATCTATGAGACTTCAACACTTCTCCATGAGGGTATGGATCAGGTGTTATATGCTATTATGGATGCAATAGAACAAGCGAAAATTGAAACACCGGATGAAGAAGCAAGTGATGAAGTGGTTGTTTATCGTTATGAAGCGAAGAAACCAGATTATGAGATTCTTAATTTAGGAAATCATCGTTGGAAAGTGCAAAGCGATAAAATTGAACGTTTAGTATCTCAAGTAGACTTCAATAAAGAAGATGATACGTATCAATTTGCCTTAACATTAAAGAAGATGGGAATTGATCAAGCATTGTATGATGCAGGTGTTCGAGTTGGTGATGAAGTCATTATTGGCACATATATTATGAATTATGAAGAATAGGAGAAATCATGATTGCGTTTATTAAAGGAACCATTGCAGCCTATGGGCCAGATTGGCTCGTTATTGAACAGAATGGAATTGGTTGGAAAGTATTCTATCCACATACTGAAGCAATTCATTTAAATGAAACAGTTCAAATCTTTACGTATATGCATATTACGGAAAATGATGTTTCTTTATTTGGGTTTGAATCCCAAGAAGAACATGATTTTTTCTTGCGTTTAATTAGTGTAAAAGGCTTAGGTCCAAAAACAGCAATCAATATGCTTTCACATACAACATCTTCGCGTTTAATTACTTCGATTGAACAAGGGGATGTAAACCTATTAAAATCGATGCCTGGTATTGGGGCTAAAACGGCTAGTCAGATTATTTTAGATTTAAAAGGAAAACTTATTCATACAAATGATGCTAAGGAATCCTATTGTTTAGAAATCAATGATGCTTGCGAAGCATTAAAAAATTTAGGATATAAGCAGGGAGAAATCATTCAAGCTGCGAAAGTTATGAGTGAAAGCAATTCTCTAAGTACAGAAGAGTATTTAAAGATTGGCTTGCAATTTTTAATGAAAAAGAAAGTTGGTCGTTAATCATGAATGAAAATGAAAGAATTGTATCAGCGGAACGTACTTTCTATGATGAAGATGAAACGATTCGTCCTAAGTCACTAGAAGAGTATGTTGGCCAAGATGCATTAAAAGACAATCTTAAAATATTTATTCAAGCTGCGAAGAATCGTAATGAATCTTTGGATCATGTTTTATTATATGGGCCTCCTGGTTTAGGTAAAACAACCTTAGCTTATATTCTCGCCAATGAAATGAATACGAATATTCGGATTGTGACAGGTCCTAGTATTGAAAAGAGTGGTGATTTAGCCGCAATCTTGTCATTATTGGAACCCGGAGATGTTTTATTTATTGATGAAATTCATCGTCTTCCAAAAGTGGTAGAAGAAGTCTTATATCCTGCCGTGGAAGATTATTCGATTGATGTAATGGTTGGGAAGGATGCAGGAGCTCGTAATATTCGTTTAGAGTTACCTCCATTTACACTTGTTGGAGCGACCACTAGAGCAGGTGATTTATCGGCACCATTACGTGATCGTTTTGGAATTGTAAGTAAGTTAGACTACTACACAAATGAACAACTTTCGCAAATCATTACGCGTAGTGCACGTGTATTAGGATGTGAAATTGATAGGGATGCGGTGGTTGAAATAGCGAAACGTTCTAGAGGAACACCACGTATTGCCAATCGTTTATTAAGACGTATTCGTGACTTTGCGGAAGTATTAAATCATGGAGTAATTTCTTTAGAGGTTGCGAGAGATTCTTTAAACCGTCTGCATGTAGACTCTTTAGGACTTGATGATGTGGATATTCGTTATTTACGTGGTATTATTGAGCGTTTTCATGGTGGTCCAGTTGGCTTAGATGCTTTAGCCAATACAATTTCAGAAGAAACCGCAACTTTAGAAGATGTGTATGAACCATATTTAATTCAAATTGGATTTGTGAATCGTACTTCTAGAGGAAGAATAGTTACACCGAAAGCGTATGAACATTTAGGCATTGTTCGTAATGATACATTATTTTAATTATGATGACACAAGAAGAAAAGAAAGTAATTAAAGATTTAAAAATTAATTATTTTATGACAGCGGTATTAACCTACCTCGGTTTTTTTCTTACTGTATATTTATTAATCAATATTATATTGATGATTTTACAAGCGCATCCTTATGTAAATTTACTATTTGCGGTTATTATCTTACTTGCAGATATTATCTTTACAGATCGTTTGTTAAATCATCATTGGAAAGACCGTTGGATTCAAAAATAAGTTGAATAGTTTCGAATTTATACTATAATCTTGTTAAATGCGATGAAAAGAAGAGTAGTCTTTCTGTGATTGTTTAGAGAGTCCCTCGATGGTGAAAATGGGATGAACACAAAAAGATGAAGGTCCTCTTTGAGCAGATTTTCTGAAAAGAGAGTAAGAGAATACGTTACGTGCGTTAAACGATTGAGAAGTAAGTAAGGTGGTACCACGCTATCCGCGTCCTTTATGTGAGGACGTTTTTATTTGTTGGAGGGAATAAGTATGGAAAAGAATTTAGCACAAAAGTATAACCATAAAGAGGTTGAAGAAGGAAAATATAGCAATTGGGTCGAAAAAGGATATTTTACAGCAGGAGATAAAAGTAAAGAACCTTTTACCATTGTGATTCCTCCACCAAATGTGACGGGAATCCTCCATATTGGACATGCATGGGATAATACCTTACAAGATATTATTTCTCGTTTTAAAAGAATGCAGGGATATGACATGTTGTATTTACCTGGGATGGATCATGCAGGGATTGCAACCCAAGCCAAAGTTGATGCACGTTTAAAAGATGAAGGGATTTCTCGTTATGATATTGGACGAGAAAAGTTCTTAGAAAGAGCATGGGAGTGGAAAGAAGAATATGCCGCAACCATTCGTAAACAATGGGCAAAACTTGGAAATAGTCTTGACTATACAAGAGAACGTTTCACGATGGATGACGGGTTCAATGATGCGGTTAATCATGTCTTTATCACTTTATATAATGAAGGGTTAATCTATCGAGGTCAGCGAATTATAAACTGGGATCCAGTGGCGCGTACGGCCTTAAGTAATATTGAAGTTGTCTATGAAGATATTAAAGGCAGTATGTATTACTTTAATTATCGTGTTAAAGAGACTGGGGATACTTTTACTGTTGCGACCACTAGACCAGAAACCATGTTTGGGGATGTTTGTGTTGTTGTGCATCCAGAAGATGAACGTTTCAAACATTTAATTGGATTACATGCAATTAATCCAGCAAATGGAGAAGAGCTTCCAATCATAGCAGATGATTATATTGATTTAGAATTTGGTACTGGAGCGATGAAATGTACACCTGCCCATGATCCAAATGACTATTTAATTGCGGAAAGACATCATCTACCAAAACCAATTTGTATGAATCCAGATGGCACGATGAATGCATTAGCTGGCAAATATGAAGGAATGGATCGCTATGAATGTCGTGATTTAGTAACGAAGGAAATTGAAAAAGCTGGAAACCTCGTGAAGATTGAAGAAATCACTCATAATGTAGGTCACTCGGAAAGAACCCATTGTATTGTTGAGCCATATCTTTCTGAACAATGGTTCGTTAAGATGAAGCCTTTAGCAGATGAAGTTTTAAAGAATCAAACGAATCCTGATCAAAAAATAACATTCTATCCAGAACGGTTTGAAAAGATCTTTGCACAATGGTTAGAGAATATTGAAGATTGGTGTATTTCGAGACAACTATGGTGGGGTCATCGTATTCCTGCTTGGTATCATAAGGAAACGGGTGAGATTTATGTAGGAAAAGAGGCACCGAAAGATATTGAGAATTGGATACAAGATGAAGATGTTTTAGACACATGGTTCTCCAGTGCTTTATGGCCTTTCGCAACTTTAGGTTGGCCTGAAGAAACGGAAGATTTAAAACGTTATTATCCTACAGACACTATGGTAACAGGCTATGATATTATCTTCTTCTGGGTCGCACGTATGGCCTTCCAAGGACGATACTTTACGCATAACCGTCCATTCAAGGATGTATTAATTCATGGTTTAATTCGTGATAAAGATGGACGTAAGATGTCCAAATCATTAGGAAATGGAATTGATCCTATGGATGTTATTGATCAATACGGGGTAGATGCATTACGTTTCTTCTTAACAACTAACAGTACTCCAGGACAAGACATGCGTTACATTGATGAAAAAGTAGAAGCTTCTTGGAATTTCATCAATAAGATTTGGAATGCATCTCGTTTCGTTATTATGAACTTAGAAGAAGGAATGAAAACAAGTGATATTGATTTATCCAATCTTTCTTCAACAGATGCTTGGATTCTTACAAAGTTAAATCAAACTATTAAACATGTTACAGAAAATAATGAAAAGTATGAATTTGCGATGGTTGGAAATGAACTTTATAACTTTGTGTGGAATGATTTCTGTTCTTGGTATATTGAGATGAGCAAATCTTCTTTATCTTCAAGTGATGAAAATGTTAAGAAAAGTGCTCAATCGACATTACTAATTTCTTTAATGAATATTATTAAACTACTTCATCCATTTATGCCTTTTGTAACAGAAGAAATTTATTGTACACTACCTCATGATCAAGAAAGTATTTGTATTGAATCATGGCCAAATGAAATAGAAGGTATTCCTGAAGTTGATATTGACGCAATGGATCGTATCACTTCTGTCATTTCTAAGATTCGTGAAGTCAAAGTAAATAACAATAAAAAACCTTCTGAGATGATTGATATTTTAATCAAAGACTTAGATGGGAATATTGTAAGTATTACGGATGAACAAGAACAGATGATTCTAAAGATGGCAAAAGCAAATCTAGTTAAAGAGTTATCAGGAGATTTAACGGTAGAAACAGTTCATCATGGATATATCTATATTCCTGCAGAAGAACTACAAAATAAAGATGATGAATTACAAAAATTAGCAAAAGAAGAAAAACGTTTAGAACAAGAAATAAAGAGGGGAGAAGGCATTCTTTCGAATCCAGGTTTCTTAAGTAAAGCACCTGAAGAAAAAATAAAAGTCGAAAAAGAGAAATTAGAAAACTATAAGAAACAATTAGAAACGGTTCAAGAAAGAATGAAACAACTTCAAGAAATCTAAACATGAAGAATGGTTATCGATGACGATAACCATTTCTTTTATTAGTACATTCTTGAATGTAAATTGATATGCTATTTATTTTTTTTATTTAAAAAATTATTGTTTGAAATAATTGTTTTATAAAAATTTGTGTTTTATAATCTAATAAGATTAAAGAATCTAAATAAAAGGGAGGCTATATGGCAGCAAAAAAGTATGTGTATAAGTTTTCGGAAGGAAACGGATCAATGCGTGAACTGCTCGGTGGTAAAGGTGCGAACCTAGCTGAAATGAGCAGAATTAAGTTACCTGTTCCAAATGGATTTACAATTACAACAGAAGCATGTAACAGTTACTACGATTGTGGTAAGAAGATCAATAAAGATATCTTAGCTCAAATCTGGTCTACATTAGCTTGGTTAGAAAAAGACACTGGAAAGAAACTTGGAGATAAGAAAAATCCATTATTAGTTTCTGTTCGTTCTGGTGCTAGAGCAAGTATGCCAGGTATGATGGATACAATCTTAAACTTAGGTATGAATGATGAAGTGGTTAAGGTTGTTGAAGCTAAGACTGGAAACAAGAGATTCGCATACGACTCTTATAGACGTTTCATCCAAATGTTCTCGGATGTTGTTATGGGTTTAAATAAATCTAAATTCGAAGAAATCATTGATGAAATGAAAGAGACAAAGGGAATTAAATTAGATATCGATTTAGATGCTGATGATATGGTTGAATTAACAAATAAATTCAAAGCATTCTATAAGCACAATCTAAAAGAAGAATTCCCACAAGATCCTAAAGTTCAACTTGTAAGATCAATTGAAGCTGTATTCCGTTCTTGGAATAATGAAAGAGCTATTTTCTATAGAAAGATGAATGATATTCCATCTTCTTGGGGAACAGCTGTAAACGTACAATCTATGGTATTTGGTAACATGGGTGATGATTGTGGTACAGGTGTTGCCTTCACAAGAAACCCAGCTACTGGTGAAAACAAACTATTTGGCGAATTCTTAATGAATGCACAAGGTGAAGATGTTGTTGCGGGTATTCGTACTCCTGAAACAATTGATAAACTAAGCAAAGAAATGCCTGGTGCATATAAAGAATTCGTACGTATCTGTAAGATTCTTGAAAAACATTACCATGATATGCAAGATATGGAGTTTACAATCGAACATGGAAAACTCTATATGCTACAAACAAGAAATGGTAAACGTACTGCGGCTGCAGCATTAAAAGTTGCTGTTGATATGGTTAAAGAAGGTTTAATCACAATTGATGATGCACTAATGATGGTTGAACCAAAACAATTAGATGATTTATTACATCCTCAATTTGATGCAGCTGACTTAAAGCGTAAAAAGAATGATGTCATTGCGAAAGGTCTAGCAGCTTCTCCAGGTGCTGCATGTGGTGAAATTGTATTCAGTGCAGATGAAGCAAAAGCAAAAGTTAAAGCAGGACATAAAGTAATCCTTGTTCGTTTAGAAACATCTCCAGAAGATATTGAAGGTATGCATGTATCGGAAGGTATCTTGACTGTACGTGGTGGTATGACTAGCCATGCAGCAGTTGTTGCTCGTGGTATGGGTGCATGCTGTGTATCTGGTGCTGGTGATATCACAGTAAATGAAGCAAAGAAATTCTTCACTGTTGGCGGTGAAACATTCAAAGCTGGTGATGTTATCTCTCTAGATGGTTCAACAGGTTTGGTTTATAAGGGAGCTATCAAGACAGTTCCTGCATCCATTTCTGGTAACTTTAAGAAATTTATGGATTGGGCAGATTCTCGTCGTACATTAAAAGTACGTACAAATGCAGATACACCAGATGATGCTAAACGTGCTGTTGAATTTGGTGCAGAAGGTGTTGGTCTAGTTCGTACAGAACATATGTTCTTCAACTCTGCAGAGCGTATTAAAGCAATCCGTATGCTCTGTGTTGCGCAAACATTAGAACAAAGACAAAAAGCATTAAAGATTCTTGAACCTTACCAACAAAAAGACTTTGAAGGAATCTTTGAAGCGATGGGAGGAAGAAGTGTTACAATCCGTCTATTGGATCCACCACTTCATGAATTCTTGCCTAAGACCGATAAAGAAGCAAAAGATGTTGCAAAAGCAATGGGCTTAACGATTAAAGATGTTGAAGCAGCAGCTTCTGCATTACATGAATTCAACCCAATGATGGGTCATAGAGGATGTCGTCTAGACGTTACATATCCAGAAATTGGCGTTATGCAAACACGTGCAATCATCAAAGCTGCGATTGCGATTAATAAAAAGCATCCAAAATGGAATTTAGTTCCTGAAATTATGATTCCATTAACAGGTGAACCAAAAGAATTAGAATATGTTGCTAAGATCGTTAAAGAGACTGCAGATGAAGTACTAACAAAAGCGAAATCTAAAGTGAAGTATGAAATTGGTACAATGATTGAAATTCCTCGTGCTGCTTTACTTGCTGATGAAATGGCTAAAACAGCTCAATTCTTCAGTTTCGGTACAAATGACTTAACACAAATGACATTCGGTTTCTCACGTGATGATGCTGGTAAGTTCTTAAATGATTACTATGAAAAGAACATTTATGAATCAGATCCATTTGCTCACGTTGATCAAAATGGTGTAGGCAAACTCATTGATATGGCTTGTCAAAAAGGTAAATCAGTTCGTAAGAACATTCATCTTGGTGTATGTGGCGAACATGGTGGAGATCCTGCTTCGATTGAATTCTTCCAACGTGTTGGTTTAACATACGTATCTTGTTCACCATACCGTGTACCAATTGCACGTCTTGCAGCAGCGCAAGCAGCGATTAAGGTTGCACGTGAGAAAAAGAGCGCTAAGCGTTCAAAAAAATAGTTATCTAACAACGCACAGGTTGTTATGATATGCGATTGTGAAAAACAGTCTAGTCTTATGAAGGAGGAAAGTACAAATGGTTGCTAAAAAAGTAGCAAAAAAGCCTGCTAAAAAAGCTCCAGCTAAAAAAGTAGCTAAGAAGGCTCCAGCTAAGAAAGTTGCTGCAAAGCCAGCTGCTAAAAAAGTAGCTAAAAAGGCTCCAGCTAAAAAAGTAGCTAAGAAAGCTCCAGCAAAGAAAGTTGCTAAAAAAGCTCCAGCAAAAAAAGCGGCAAAAAAAGTAGCGAAAAAGAAATAAGAAATCTTAAATAGAATCTCTGGGAAGAACCACCTATCATTAGGGTGGTTTTTCTTATCTTTCCTTATTTGACAATCAAACCTTTGTATTATATAAATTAGATAGTATTGAACAGGACAACATTATCTAAACAGGATGTAGAGAGACGATTGACTGGTGAAAAATCGTTGAGGGAATAGATAATTACCACCTGTGAGCTTCATCTTAATCGATGACGTATTCCTGCGTTAAAGGAAAAAAGGTGTCCGTT
>JAFWFT010000031.1 GCA_017515505.1 Solobacterium sp. | reverse complement strand
TCCTCCTCCTTCGAATGCAGATATTCAATAGTTCCGCATGCAAACAAGAAAACTATGTTTGCCATAGTACTTCATTTACGGTGAAGTGTAGAGACTGCCTACCATATTAAGGCATTATACGGCTTCTATTGATGGATTTATTTTACAGATAAAAAAAGATGAAATACAGTCTTGAAATATATTTTATATGTTGGTATAAATATAAGTTACCTATTTGACTTCAGGATATAAATAATTGATGAAAAGAGGGACAATTGTCTCCCAAGAAGCCTCACTATGGGTTCCATCCATGACTAAGTGAGGATAGGTTTCACAACCTTTTGTTTGAAAAAGATGATTTATCTGTAGTAAACAATCGAGATTCTTTTCTAATTGTTCTTTACTATTTACTTCTTTACTTCCAAAATCCATATAAATTTTTGTATGTGGATTCATCGAACTCTTTTCAATATCTTTGCGTAAGTCTTTAAATACTGGACGAATGGCACTTGATACACAAGCAGCTTTTGAAAAGATATGATTATATTGACTAATCATATACATACTCATTAATCCACCCATAGAACTACCACCAATCCCAACGTGGTTTCTTGTTTTATAAATGTTATATTTCTTTTCACAAGTGGGTTTTAATACTTCCACAAACCATTTTGCGGTAAGAGTACCTAAAGGTTCCACTTCCGTAAACCATCTTGTCTTTGAGATATAGTAGGGGGAGTATTCGGATAGACGCATATTTCCTGTATGATTACATTCTTGTCCGATGATGACTAAATCTAGATTTGTTTCATCAAGATATTCTTTGATGCCCCAACTTTTTCCATAGGTTGCCGTTTCGTCTAAAAACAAATTATGTCCATCAAACATGTATAAAACGGGATATGGGTTCTTACGGTTTGGATTATAGTTGTTTGGTAAATAGACAAAGATGGTTCGAAACGAAGAATCAATTGGATTCATCTTTAATTTGAATGTTTGAATCTTTCCCATGCTTAACCCATCCATGTAATCTTATTTTCTTTTCCTTGCTTAATACGATTAATATTCTCTTTATGACGATAAGTCACAAATAACCAAAGAAGTAATGTCGCTAAAGAAATTTTTAAATCTGTATTCACAAAGAAGCCAGCGATGACCGCTACAAAGATTGATAAGATACTCGCAACCGATACCATCTTAGACATATATAAGAATACGAAGAAACAAAGAATAGGTAATATAAATTGCGCAAACCAATGCCCATTCAAGAACACTACAACCCCTAATAAGAAGCCATAAGTTGTCGCAACGGCTTTCCCACCTTTGAAATTTGCAAAGAGAGGGAAGCAATGTCCTATACAACATGCTAGACCTGCAAGTAGTGACGCCTCTGGTGCAATATAATGAGCGACCATCATGGATAAAAAAGATTTTAATGCATCTAGCACAGTCACAATGACACCCGCTTTTTTTCCTAGTACTCTTCCTGCGTTTGTGGCTCCTAAGTTTCCACTTCCTTCTTCTCGAATATCTTTATGATAAAAGAGTTTCCCAATCACAAGTGCCCAGGGAATCGATCCAAATAAATAACTACAAATCACTAACAGTACAACTTTCATGGGAAGTCCTCCATTTCTTTAAGGGAATTTTGAATTCCTGTTAATAGTATAAGTGATGAACGTCTTAATGATACTATATTTTTTCTTGGGGTCTAGTCTATCCAGTTATTTTGTCTGTTTAATCTATCGTAAGATGCATCCTTCTTTTGTTGAACAACGAAGTACTTGTGAACGATGTCGTAGACCATTACATGGGTATGAATTAATTCCTATATTGGGCTTCTTTATTAATCGCGGAAAATGTCCAATCTGTGGGTATCAAATTCCTATTTATTACTTGTTTTTAGAGTGTTTCGGAGGATTTCTTGGGATTTTATATTATCTTATAAAATAAAGATAGTTGGAAAGCCAATTATTTTGTATAATAGACAAGTGAAATGGAGAATTCAATGGCTGAAAATAAACAAAAATATGAAGATGATAGCATTCAAATATTAGAAGGATTAGAGGCAGTAAGAAAACGTCCGGGTATGTATATTGGTTCCACGGATGGAAGAGGTCTCCATCATTTAATATGGGAAATTGTCGATAACTCCATCGATGAAGCATTAAATGGCTTCGGTAAAAAGATTGAGATTACTTTAGAAGAAGATGGCTCTTGTACGGTTCAAGATGAAGGACGTGGAATGCCAATTGGAATGCACAAGAGTGGAATGAATACGCTTCAAGTTATTTTTACTGTTTTACACGCAGGTGGAAAATTCACCAGTGATGGCGGATATAAAACCGCAGGTGGTTTACATGGGGTTGGAGCTTCGGTTGTCAACGCATTAAGTGAATGGCTCGTTGCGGAAGTCGCACATGATGGAAAAGTCGCAAGAATCCGTTTTGAAAATGGTGGTAAGAAAGTCAGTAAAGTAGAAAACTTAGGGTCTTCCAATAAAACAGGGTCAAAGGTAACGTTTAAACCAGACCCAAAAATCTTTTCCACAACTGAATTTAATTTTGATAAAGTTTGTGAACGGGCACGAGAAGAAGCGTTCTTATTAAGTGGAATTGCGATTACTGTCAATGATAAAAGAGGAAAGAAACATCAAAGTGAAACCTTCTGTTATGAAGATGGTTTAGTCGCATTCTTAAATTACCTTCATGAAGATCGTCATGTATTAATGCCACCCGTCAAATTCACAGGAGAAGCACAAGATATCAAGGTTGATGTTGCT
>JAFWFT010000030.1 GCA_017515505.1 Solobacterium sp. | reverse complement strand
TTAGTTTAAATATCTTATTTCTTTATGCCTTTTCTAGTTGCAGATGAAAATATTACAGAATACTTTTTAATAAACCTAATTCCTTCTCAATCTCATAAGTAAACTTAGATATTATAAATAAAGACTATTGTTTTTGAATTGTTAAGAGAAGTTTATTGGTGTATTCTTCATTCGGTTTTAAATGAATGGTATTTGGTTTTGTGGATAAATCCTCTAAGATTTGATCTCTTCCAGGTAAAGCAGCCCAAGGTTCTAAACAGATAAATGGAGCGTCTGATTGTGGGGTATGCCATAAACCTAAATATGGACAATCTGGATATTCTAATTGAATCGAGTAACTTTCTTTAGATTGATGGGATAATACAGCTTTATGACCAGAGTTTTTAAGTAATAATATTCCATGAGCAAATAAAGAATGATTTAGTGGGAGGATTGTTCCATTGTGTAATGGATAGTTTTCTTCTTCTCCTGTTGGTAAATTATCTTCAGAAAATAAGATTTGTTTTGAGTTATTCGCATCGATGAAATCAACTTGGTATTCATTAAAAAGATGACCATCTACGAAAGGAATATTGAAGCCAGGATGACCACCAAAACCAAAATACATATCGGTATCATTCGTATTATGAATTCGATACGTAATGGATAATGTTGTTTCTTTTAAATGATAATGGATTTCTAAATCAAAATGAAAGGGATAAACATTTAATGTTTCCTCTGTATCTGTCATATGAAAATATCCATGGGTATCATTGATTTGGTTTTCTTCTAATATGGTATTACGAAGAAATCCATGTTGGTTGATATGATAGGTTTTGCCTTCATACGTATAGGAATCTTGATAGTTACGACCGACAAAAGGAAATAAATTAATTGCTCGAGATTTCCAATACTTTTGAGAACCTTGCCATAAGAATTCATGGTCTTGGTAACGAATAGAAGATAATTCTGCACCTAATGGAGATATTTCAACAGTTAATAATTCATTAAATAGTTTCATTCGTCATAACCTAATTATTTAAGATAATAAATATAGTTTTCTTTTCTTTCTTTTGGTGTTGGAGATAATTCTTCTTGAGGATAACCTAGAATGACATGGCCAATCCCTTCATAATCTCCTTCAATACCAAGTGACTTAAGAATTTCTTTTCCTTCTTCACTTTCAAATTCTTCTCTAGCACGATGAATCCAACAACTTCCAACACCTTGATCATAAGCCGCTAACATTAAATTCTCCATAACACAGCTTCCATCATACACGTGTGTTGGGATTGTTTTATCCGCTAATACAATTAATACGACTGGTGCACCATAGAAAGGATCATTATCTGCTTTCATTATTTCTGCGTTCATTTTCGATAAACGATCTCTTACTTCTTTATTTGTAACAGCGATAATAATAGGAGATTGTTTACCCATACCAGTTGGAGCGTAAATACCTGCTTCTAAAATAGTGTTTAATACATCTTCTGGAATTGGATCTTGTTTGTAACTACGAATACTTCTGCGATTCTTTAATGCGTCTAATGTTTGTGTCATTTCGTTCCTCCTCTATTGAATGACAGTAATATTATTCACAGCCTCAAAATCAATTGTTTTACATTCTAAAATATAATCTGCGATTAGTTCGACAATATCGGTTGGATATTCTTTAACGGTTGGACAATTACGCATCATTTCAAAATTGCCACCACCACTTGCACGATAACTATTAACAGCGATTGTGAATCGATCCGAATCTTGAACATCATTTCCGAGATATTTTAATTCCACAATACGCTTACCAATTTGATTACTAACTTTAATTGTGTAATCAATTCCATCAACCATATCATAATTAAAATGAAGTGGAACTGGAGATTCAAAACTTGGGGATACACAGATATGATTGTTGTGGATGGACCAATACGCTGCACATTTTTCTAAGTATTCTCGAAGTAGTTTACCATTAATTTCTTTTACAGTAAGCGTATTTGGAAATACATAGGTACTTACTAAATCACGCATGGTAATGGTTTTATTAAATCCAGTTGCGCCATGGAATAGGGCAGTCGCGGATAACATCGCACCCGTATGAGCTTGTTGGACGCGGTTGAGGAATGTCACAACTTGCGATTTATGAAGGCGAGCCTCCATTTCATTTTGAATGGTTAAATCAATAGCGGTAGAACCCAAAGGTTGATCTAGCCATGTTTGACATTTCTTTTCTGTATCTTGGATTAAGTCTTCAATTTCAAGATCGGATTCAACATCAACTTTTAATACAACTGGTTCAATCACGTTTGTATCTGTATAGATATCAATACATGCGAGTTCAGCACCTTTTGATGCTGTTTGTGTATAAACAGTTGAGAATAATTCTCCACATAATGATTTATGTTGATGACCGGTAATTAATACATCAATACCAGGAAGTTCTTGAAGGATTCTATAACCTTCATTTTCTCCAGTAAATGGTTCGGTTTGATAACCTTCTAATAAATCTCTTTCAAATCCACCATGATATAAACAAATAATATAATCTGGTTTTTCCATGAGTTTTAAATGAGAAACCGTTCGTTTCGCAACCTCAAAAGCATCTTCAAAAATAAAGTGTTCAATATTTTCTTTCTTTTCTTGATCTTTTGTACAAGTGGTTGTGATACCGAATAAAGCAAGTTTCTTTCCTGCAATTTCACGAATGACATAGGTCGCACCAAGCGGTGCATCATTGTATATTACATTCGCTGTAATACAAGGTGCATGTAATGCGTTTAAATGTTTAAATAATTGTGCTTCTCCATAATTGAAATCATGGTTTCCAACATTCACATAATCATATTCCATTTCATTCATAACCTTTGTGATAGGGGCAACTTCATCAGGTTCTACTTGATAATGGAAAAAGGATAGCGGCGATCCTTCTAAAGTATCACCGTTATCCAATAATAATGTATTTTCATCTCTAAGAGATTGAATTAATGTGTTAAGTTTGGAAAGTCCATAGTCCATTAAATGGCCATCGCTATAACGATATGGATAAATGGTTCCATGAACATCCGATGTAGCTAAAATACGAATGCGATTCTTCATTATTTTCTACCATGTGCTAAACGAGCACGAATTTGTGTAGAAATCCACTCAATAACAATGACAAGTAGAACCAAACAAATAACGAATGCACCAACACGGTTCCATCTTGCGTTTGCGATTGCGTCTGTAAGTGGGAAACCGATACCACCTGCACCAACGATACCAAGAATAGTCGCATCCTTTAAATTGATATCGAAACGATAGATTGCAGTAGAGATAAAGCTCGCACTTAACTGAGGGATGATACCAACACGAATCTTTTCAAATAAGTTACATCCACAAGCATCTAACGCTTCTAGTACACCTGTATCTAGGTTTTCAATTGCTGTAATATACATCTTCGATACCATACCAATAGAGGCAATTGATTGTGTAACGACACCACAGAAAGCTCCAGGTCCAGTAACACGAATCCAAATGAGGGCCCAAACTAAGGCAGGAATTGTACGAATTAACATCGTAATTGAACGGAAGATAATAGATACCCACTTTGGTACGATATTGGTTGCGGATAAGAACGCAAATGGAATTGCGAGTAAAGAACCAATTAATGTACCTAAGAAGGCAATGGAGATTGTTTCAAGTAATAGCATTGGAATCCCTTTACTTGTTAAGTTAAATAACAGTAACGTTTCAGGATGTGTAATACCACTAACAATCGCCTTTGCGACATTCATCCCTTTTTCAGTAATGCCATTAAAGTTAGAACCTGTATTACCCCAGATAACTAAACCAAGGATGACTAAGAAGATGATGAATCTCTTCCAGAAATTTTTAGGTTCACTAGCGAGTTTTTCAATTACATTTTCACTATATTGATGTTCCATAGTACTCATAATTTCACCTCTCTAGACAATCTTTGAACGAATATAATCGTTCACTAAGTCAATCGTCATAACAACAACGAAGATGGTAAGTAATATCATACCAACGTCATTATATTGACGTAAACCAACTCTTTCATTAATTAACAATCCAAGTCCACCAGCACCAACATAACCTAAGATACTAGAGTTACGAACATTTAATTCGAAACAGTATAAACAGTTATCGAAGAACTGTGGAAGAATTTGTGGTAAACACGCTGTCCAGAAGGATTGAAGGGTGTTTGCGCCAAAGGATTGCATAGCTTCATATGGACCCATATCAATGGTTTCAATATTTTCATATAACATCTTCGCAACAATACCGAAGGTGAAGAAGGCAATCGCTAGAGAACCAGCGAAAGTTCCTAAACCGAATACTAAGACGAAGAAGTATGCGTATACGATCGCAGGTAAGGAACGTACAACTGAAATAATGAAACGGATAATGAGTAATGAAGGACGATTTTTATTGATGTTACTAGATGCGAAGATAGATACTGGTAGTGCAACAACACAACCGATGACGGTTCCAACAATCGACATCTTAATGGTTCCAATTAATGGTGGAACAACTTTTGGGAAGAATTCCCAGTTAGGATTAAAGATTTTTCCTAAGATAACTCCAAGCTGGTTAATACGATTTAATAATAAATTGAAATCGAAACCAGTGGAACGAGCTGCGATAATAATCGCAATCAATAGTGCAAGAAGAATCAGTGGCATTCTACTTCTTGGTCGATCAACCGAATGACCATTTGGTAAAACGATATGTTCTGGTTTAAAGATTCGATCAAAAAGAGGAATCTTCGTTTTCACATCATGTTTATGTTCTTCTTTTTCGACTGCCATTGCGATATCGTGTTCGCGCTCTTTTTTTCCAGCGTCACGATGTTTAGTCATTGTTAATCACCATACCTTCAATCTCAATCTTATCGGTTGATTTAGGAACGGCATTACCCATATAGACAAGATTTAATACTTCTTGTGTAACTTCTGAAGCAGGGCCATCATAAACAATTTCACCTGCGCGAATACCAATGACGCGAGTTGCGTATTTGAGTGCTAAGTCAACATGGTGAATATTAATTAGGATTGTAATGTTCATGTCGCGATTAATGCGTGCAAAGTCACTCATAACGACATCCGCAATAATTGGGTCCAAAGATGCAACTGGTTCATCCGCTAGAATAATGGATGGATTTTGGTTAACAGTACGTGCTAACGCAACACGTTGCATTTGTCCACCAGATAATTCATCACAACGGTTATAAGCCTTATCTAAAATATTTACTTTGTCTAATGCTTCAAGTGCTCTTAGTTTTTGTTCTTGCGTATAAATACCAAATAATGTTTTCCACCATGGCATATCTGGAACATTACTAGATAATACGTTTTTAATGACAGTTGAACGAGATACTAAGTTAAAGGATTGGAAAATCATACCAATCTTACGACGGAATTTTCGTAATTCTTTTCCTTTTAAACTCATGACATCAACATCATCAACTAATAGTTGTCCATCTGTAATATCAATCATACGGTTGATTGTACGAATAAGAGTTGATTTACCGGCACCTGACAAACCAATAATCGCTAGGAATTCCCCTTGTTCGATTTTTAGGTTTACATGTTGTAATCCCTTAGTGCCATTGGGATATGTTTTAGACACATCTTTGAATTCAATCATATATATTTGCCCCTTTATATTTGTAAATAAAGAGGGATGGCAATGAGGCCATCCCTCTATCAATAACCTCTAAATAGTGTTCGTTATAATTATTCTTGGATAGCGTTTAGAGCAGCTCTCATGCCGTCATAATCAGCGTCTTTAGCTGGTAAATAACCTTCATGAGTATAGATACCGATAATCTTCTTACCTTGTTCTGTAGCAGATAGTTCGATCATTGCATCTTGGAATGCTTTAATGAATTCTGGATTGTAAACTTCTGGTTTAGCTTTTGTAATAGCGATTGTATCGTTATAGATATTAGATGTAACACCAATTACATTAACTTCTTCCCAGATAGAAGCAGGTCTTCCCCAACCTTTACCTTTAGATGTTTCTTTATCTGTTGGAGTTTCCCAGTCTTCTTCATAGTCTGTACGACCATCTGCATAACATACAGTGATATCAACTTGTTCAGCAGCTAACTTTTGGAAAGCACCTGCATAGTTGTCTTGAATTGTATGAGATAGGTCTGTTAATTTCTTACCATCGTAGTTATCCATTAACCACATTGTTGGGAAAGAATAACCAGCATTACTTGATGGGTTAGAAGAGATACACCATGTTGCACTATCTAAATCTTCCCAAGTTAGAGCTTCACCAGCGTTAACTTTCGCAGCGAGTTCTTGTCCTTTTGGAGATGGACCAGCATAGATTAAGCCTTTATAGTAAGCAACTTGTGAACCAGAACGTTCTGTTTTGTTTTCAACACCATTCCAATCAGCTGGATTTGTAGAGTCATTCGATAAACCAGCACGTGTAGCTGTTAAAATAACATCTGTTTCATCAGAGTATAGAATGTAAGTTCCACTTGGTAACCAAGCTAAGTCAATAGAACCTGCAGATAGAGCTTCACCTGCTGCTTCGAAAGAACTACTAACATCGATTGTAACGTTTCCAACATCATAACCATGCTTAGCGAGATGCTCAATTAATAGGTCGCCTAAACCATCTGTTGTTGTGATGATTTCTTCAGCTGGTCTAGATGGAACGAATTGAAGTTTTAATTCATCAATCTTAATGTTCTCTGGAGCTGCCGCCGTTTCTTCTTTCTTTTCTTCTTCTTTTGGTGCTTCAGTAGCAGTTGCTGTAGAACCACCGTTGTTGCCACAAGCTACTAGCATTAAACCTGCTAATAGAGCAGCGGAAATCTTTTTGAAATTCATTTCTCTCCTCCTTGTGTGAATACACACTTTGATTATCTCATAGATTTCTGGATTTATCTCAATCGAATTGAGATGACTGTATACACTTATATAAAAGTCCTAAACCGAGTGTAAGCGCTATCATTAGGACATTTCAATATATCTTATATTATACATTAACGCAAGCAAAATAATAACGTTTTTTATTAAAGATGATTATAGGTAAAAATAAAACACACATGATAGAATAAACACATGAATAATAATCTTAGAAAGACGCTTAATTTTAGAGATTTAGGGGGATATCCCACAAAAGATGGAAGAATTATTAAAAAAGGACTCTTTTATCGTAGTGGAGGTATTTTCTTATTTAATGAAGAAGAATTGGAGTTTTTTAAGAAGTTAGGAATCCATACAATCTTTGATTTACGAACAAGTGAGGAGATAGAAGAAAAGCCAAATCCTAGACTCGAAGGAATTAATTATATTCAGTTTAGTGGAATTATGAGCGAAATAGGGAAAGGAATCGACTTTTCTCCTACAGGGATGCGTAGGATTGGAAAAGAAGGGCAAGAACAATATCAATTATTGAAACAATACTTCACAGGGATGCCATATGAGAATAAAGCTATCCAATTATTCTTTCAACAAATTAAAGAAGGCCATGTGCCTATTGTCTTCCACTGTGCTTCTGGGAAAGATCGAACAGGAATTACAGCGATGTTATTACTTTTACTCTTAGGAGTGAGTGATGAAGTGGCGTTTGAAGACTATATGTTAAGTAATGAGTATCTGAAAGAGAATCTTGAAAGAGAACTAAATGATAAAAAAGAACATATTCAAAAAAACCCAGAAGCAGAAGAACTTCTAACGATGATGGAAGGTGTATCAGAAAATATAGGAAAGGCAATTCTACAAACCCTACATGAACGCTATGATAGTATTGAACAATACTTTTTGGTGGAACATGGATTTACAAAAGAAGATATTGAAGAAATAAGAGATCGATATTTAGATAAAAAAAGATAACTTCAGTTAAAGTTATATTTATGTTAAAGGTAAAACGACAGAAATATAAGGTATTATTATAGATATATATAGGAGAACATATGTTTAAACTAAAAGAATATATCGAACCAGATTTTTCAAAAGAAATATTTGAAAATGCACCAGATGCGACATTAAAAAAAGTAGAAAAAGATACAG
>JAFWFT010000029.1 GCA_017515505.1 Solobacterium sp. | reverse complement strand
CTTGCGAAAGATTATGCAGAAGCTTCTTTTGGCTTTAGAAATGCAGAACTATACGCAAAAGATGCATATGAACGCTTAAAGAGAATTGCTGGAAAAGAAAGTGAAATTACAACACTTGTTGGATTAACACTTGTTGAAATCTATCAGAAATATAATGAAAAGAAAAATGCAGAGAGAATACTAAGTGAAGTGAGTGAGATCTTCAATGAAACGAATATAGAAAATTCCATCTTATTAGAACGCTATCACAATCTTCAAGAAAAAGTAGCACAAATGGAGGATGCTCTAAATGCTGATGAACCAATGATGGAAACGCCAGTAGAAGAAAAAGTGGTACTTAATTCTATTGTTGAACCAATTACTCCATTTGAGCAGGATGAACCTGCGCTCGATGAAACACTTATCATGCCTTCTTTGAATACTGTTCCACAAAAGCTTCCTGAAATAGAAGATTTACCAGTAGAGCCAGTTGTGGAGAATCATCCTGAAGAGACTCTTGTTCCCGTGGTTGATGATTTACCATTTGAACAAGAGGAAGAACCTAAGGTTGAACCAATCATTGAAGATTTAACGGATGAAATGGAAGCAGTCAAAGAACCTGAAATAAGTTCTGTGATTGAAGAATCTAAGGTTGAGCCAATCATTGAAGATTTAACGGATGAAATCGAAGTGGTAAAAGAACCTGAAATAAAACCTGTTGTGGAAGAACTCTTTACAGATATTCCTAAGATTCCAGAGACACCTGTTCCACCAATTATTGAAAATTCATTCACAGAAATTCCGGGATTAGATGGACCAATTATTAAGGATGAATCAATTGAAGAAGTCATTCATCCAGATAGTCTTACACAATCTCAAGCAGTATCTCAAGAAGAAGATACAGATCAATTTTTCTATGATCCTAAGTTTGAAGAAGCGAAGAAATACTTTGTGAGTGGCAACTATATGGAAGCGGAAAAAGCATTTGAAGATCTTTCAAAATCATATGAAACCATTTATGGAAAAGAAGATATTCGAACATTAGATGCGACCTATCTCTATGGTTTAACACTTTCCCATGTCGGAAAACTCTTAGAATCAAAAACGGCATTTGAAAAAGTATTTGAGAGCCGTCGAAGAGTTTTGGGTGATACACATGATGATACAATCCATGCGGAAAGAGAATTATCAAAAATTTGTCAACGAACAGGGTTTAATACAATGGCTTCCATGTTAGCACAAGATATCTTTGATAAATTGAATAAGAAGTAAGAAAGGGGACTATTATGGATTCAATACTACATTCTTTGACGGAAACGATTGTGGAACAGAATTATGTCATTGCGACTTATTTCATCAAATTACCTCTTGAAGTAGACATCGTTAAAAAGGCTTCTGCTTTAGCGGTAGGACAAACCATTGGTACATGGGTTCCTATTCCAGGTATTACCGATGAGATAAGAGAAAAGTATATGGGTAAGGTAGTAAACATTTATGATGTACCACCAGTTGATCTAACAACCCAATTAGAAACCGATGAGATGTCGTATATTATTCAAATTGCGTATCCGGCAGTAAACTTCGGAACTGATTTCCCATTAATGATTACATCATTATTAGGAAATGATGCGTCTACCTCTGCCCAAGTTAAGTTATTAGATATTGAGTTTCCAAAACAATTCTTAAAAAACTTTAAAGGGCCACAATATGGTATAGAAGGGATTCAAGAGTATTTTGGTGTTAAGAATCGCCCATTACTTCTTAATATGATTAAACCTTGTACAGGAATTACTCCTGAAGAAGGAGCTAAGATTTTTTATGAAGTAGCTCTTGGTGGAGTAGACTTAATCAAAGATGATGAACTTTTTGGAAATCCATCTTATTCAAAACCAGAAGATCGTGTCAAAGCGTATCGTGAGGCTGCAGAAAAAGCAAAGAAAAAGACAGGGCAAAGAGTGAAATACTTTGTGAATATCACATCTGGTGTCGATGAACTGGTGAAGAATATTCATAAAGTAGAAAAGGCTGGTGCAGATGGCCTTATGGTGAACTTCTCCGTACTTGGATACAGTGCGTTAAAGTACATTCGTGAAAATACAAAGTTACCAATCCTTGGACATTCGGCAGGAGCAGGAATGTTTACAGAAGGACCTCTTAGTGGTATGGCGACTCCTCTTGCGGTAGGAAAACTCGCAAGACTCGCAGGAGCTGATATCGTTATGATTAATACACCTTATGGTGGCTATCCATTACGTAAACAAAAATATTTACAATCTGTTGAGCAATTAACATTACCACTTCATAATATTAAGCCAACAATGCCAAGTATCGGTGGAGGTGTTCATCCAGGTATCGTTAAGAAATATATAAATGAAGTTGGAACAGATATTGTCTTAGCGGCAGGAGGATCTATCCAGGGACATAAGATGGGTGCGACAGCAGGCGCAAAAGCAATGCGTGATGCGATTGATATCGCACTTAGTGGAAAAGATTTCCTAAAAGCCGCAAAAGGCCATAAAGAATTAGAAGAATCTCTCAGTAGATGGGGATATGTCGAAGAATAAGGGAGGATAAAGACATGAAAATCGCTATCGGATGTGATCCAAATGCAGAAGACGCAAAACAAGAAGTTATCGAATTTATTAAGAAAAAAGGACTAGGTGAAGTGACAGATTTTGGAAGTGATGATGTCATCTATGCGAATTGTGCAATTGCAGTAGCAGAAGCAGTTGCGCGTAAAGAGTACGATCGTGGAATCTTACTATGTGGCACAGGGATTGGTGTATCGATAGCCGCAAACAAAGTAAAAGGTGCTTATGCAGCTCTTATTTCAGACATCTATTCTGCTAAACGTGCACGTCTAAGTAATGACGCAAATATTGCATGTATGGGTGCTTTCACAACAGGAAATAAACTACGCGAAGAATTAGTAGAAGCTTTCCTAACGAATGAATTTGTTGAAGGATGTGCTTCTCAACCTAAAGTAGATGCATATGTTAAATATGATCATGAGCGCGAATAAGCGTTCATTTTCATGAAGGGAGTTTTATGAAGAAATTATATTTTGGTAGTAATCTCAAGATGTATAAGACGATTGAAAACACTGTGAATTACTTAACAGAACTTGAAAGTCTTACAAAAGATATTAGTCGTGATGAAATTCAAATGTTTATTATTCCTTCTTATACAACATTAGATCGTGCTTCTAAAGCAGTAGATCATAACAATATTAAAATTGGTGCACAAAATATGCACTGGGAAGAAGAAGGACAATTTACAGGTGAAATTTCTCCTGTCATGTTAAAAGAAGTAGGATGTGACTTAGTGATGATTGGTCACTCTGAAAGAAGACATGTGTTCAATGAAACGGATGAGGAAGAGAATAAGAAAGTTTTATCCGCAATTAACCATGGTTTCATTGCACTACTTTGTATTGGGGAAACCGCAGAACAAAAAGAAAATGGAATCTCTGCTGAAATCTTAAGAGAACAATTAAAGATTGGTTTACATGGAACCACTGTTGATAACATTCCTCAAATATGGGTTGCGTATGAACCTGTATGGTCCATTGGAGTAAATGGAACACCTGCGACAGCCGATTATGCAGAAGAAATGCATGTGGTTATTAAGGGTTGTTTAAAAGAACTCTATGGAGATCGTTATGAAGAAATACCAGTTCTTTATGGAGGAAGTGTGAATCCTGGAAATGCGGATGAATTAATCCAACAACCTTCCATTGATGGCTTATTCATTGGAAGAGCTGCTTGGCAAGCAGATAAGTTCAATCCACTCATTCGTAGCGCAATTGAATCTGCTCGAAAAGTAAATAAATAACATATATCCAATGGGAAACCATTGGATATTTTAATAATTGAGAGTACAATAGATATGAGTTAGTAATGTCTAACTGAAGGAGAGAGAACACAGAATAGGAGTAGTATATGAATCAATCTGTGTTAATTGGAATTCTTATTCCATTTATAGGAACAACGTTAGGGGCACTTTGTGTTTACTTTATGAAACAAGAGATGCCTTTAAAGATTGAAAAAAGATTATCTGGATTTGCGGCAGGGGTGATGGTATCAGCTTCCATATGGGGATTACTTATTCCATCTATGGAACAATCTTCGCATTTAAATGAATTAAAGATAGTACCTGCGGTTGTGGGATTCTGGGTTGGAACATTATTTCTATTAATGATTGATAATCTAATTCCTCATCTACATATTCATAGTGAGGAACCAGAAGGAATAAAAAGTTCTTTCTCAGATACGGTTATGATGTTTCTAGCTGTCACAATCCATAATATTCCAGAAGGGATGGCAGTTGGGATTGTCTATGCATCCTTACTTCAAGGACTAGGATCTTATACCTATATGAGTGCACTAGCCTTAGCTTTAGGAATTGCCATACAGAACTTTCCAGAAGGAGCGATTATCTCAATGCCTTTTTATTCAAAAGGCTATACTAAGAATCAATCCTTTCTATTAGGAATGATTTCGGGGATTGTAGAGCCAGTTGCGGCTTTATTAACGATTGTATTAGCGAAGT
>JAFWFT010000028.1 GCA_017515505.1 Solobacterium sp. | reverse complement strand
TCTCAGTCCCAATGTGGCCGTTCACCCTCTCAGGCCGGCTATGCATCATCGCCTTGGTGGGCCGTTACCTCACCAACAAGCTAATGCACCGTAAGCCCATCTACTTGTATTTCAAACCTTTAATAATCAGATCATGCGGTCCGATTACCTATCCGGTATTAGCGCCCGTTTCCAGGAGTTATCCCAGTCCTTGTAGGTAGGTTGCTTACGTATTACTCACCCGTTCGCCACTCGCGCCAACTAGCAAGCTAGTTATTGCTCGTTCGACTTGCATGTATTAGGCACGCCGCCAGCGTTTATCCTGAGCAGGATCAAACTCTCCATTTGATTTAGCTCAAGGTCTTTATGACCTTTCATTTACATAAACTTAATTGACGTTTTCGTTGCTTAATTCCTATTCAGTTTTCAAAGATCACTCGCGCACACTCGTTTGGGGTGGCGCAAATCAAGATGATACTACTACGCAAATACATTGTCAACAACTTTTTTAAAATTTTTTTGATTTTTTTATTTGCCTCGTAATACTTACCCACGCTTACTAATTAAATATTATTTTCGCGTGGGCTTCTAATATACCATACACAAAAATAAACAAGCAACCATTTTTTTAAAAATTTCGATTGCTTTTCATATTTTCTTGAAAAAAGGCCTTTTTAAAGTATTTACAGTATCCTTATTTATCTTTAATAATGCGTCTGCTTTTATCTCTTTCTTGAACATTTTTTCCAGCTGGAACAAACGCATAATACAATAAACTGTGTTTCTCATCTAGATCGATATCTTTATGATAATGACCAAAATACCAATGCTCATAAGAGAGTTGTTCTTGAATGACTTGTAGATAATCATTCAAAACATCTTTTCCAATATAAGGCGCAATCTTCGAGATGATACTTGCTGGAGCTGTATGCGTGATGACATAATCAACTTTCCAATCATTTTGATTCAATACATCTAAACCATGCATGAATTCTTTGTCACTTGGAATCTCTTGTGGCCACCAACTAATCCCTTCAATGCGTCGTGCTTTATCAATGGATGTTCCTCCACCAAACGTAAAGAATTTCTTTCCTTCAATTGTATAGACTTCCCCACGCAATAAATGAATTACATGCTCACGAATAAACTGTACGCGTCCACCATTCCAATATTCAATAGGATATTGTTCTAACGCATCAAAGTTTTCATGATTGCCATCGATGAATAAGATTGTGACAGGTAGTTCATTCAACGCATCTAGTTCTGGATTGTCTTTTTCATTTCCACTCCAAACATATCCAAAGTCACCGCAGTTTAAAAGATAATCCATCTTGGTTAATCCATCATAATTAAAGTGCTCTTTTTTTATTCGATATCCATCGATGTTGCTGTGAAAATCACCTGTGATATAAATCATAGTTTCATTATATATGATTAGTTCGCAGGTATCACAGAACCATCACTCCATGTACTCTTAATGAATGCTTTAATTTCTTCTGATTGTAGCACTTCCACTAACGCTTTAATCTTTTCATCGTTTTCATGTCCTTCTTGACATGCAACAATATTCACATATGGATTTGTTTGATCTGCTTGTTCAAGAAGTACTGCATCTTTAGAAGGTTGTAAGCCAGCTTGAATTGCGTAATTTCCATTAATCGCAACTAAGTCCCCTTCTTCTTGTTCATAGGCGGTAACTAATAATTCTGGTTTTACTTCTTTGAAGACAATATTTTTAGGATTGGAATTAATATCATTTAAGGTTGCACTAATTGGATTCGCTCCACTCTTTAAAGTTAAGATTCCTGCTTTTTCTAAAATTGAAAGAATTCTTCCATTATCCGCAACCGAATTAGAAATAATAATGGTTGCGCCATCTTTTAAATCATTTATGTTCTTTAAAGTTTTAGAATAGAAACCAAATGGTTCAATATGAATACCGGCGACATTTGAAATCTTATATCCGTTCTTTTCTTTTTCATCATCAAAGAATGGAACATGTTGGAAGTAGTTCGCATCAGCATCACCATCCGAAACTGATTTGTTTGGAATATAGTAATCATCGACGACGCTTACTTCTAATGTAATATTATATTTATCCTTTAATAGTTGTTTTGCTTCTTCAAGGATAATTGCGTGTGGGTTTGCAGTTGCGACAACCTTTAATGTTGAATCATCGCTTTTAGAAGTTGCACCACAACCCACTAAACATGTAATAATACCTAAACCAATTAATACTTTACTAAATCTTTTCATTTTCTTTTTCTCCTATCTTTTATCTATCTTTTTTACAATTGCATCGCCTATCCATTGAATCAAGAATACAAAGATTACAATGATAACCGTTGATGTATATAGAATTAAATTATTTCTTCGCGCAAATCCATAGAGATACGCAAGATCTCCAAGTCCTCCTGCCCCAACAGCTCCTGCCATTGCAGTATAGGAAACAAGGGAGACACCTGTAATCGTAATGCCGGCGATGAGGGCAGGTAGTGCTTCTGGAAACAATACTTTCGTAATAATCTGAATGTTGCTTGCACCCATCGCTTTACTCGCTTCAATCGTTCCTTTATCAACTTCATTAAATGCCACAAGACACATTCGTGCATAGAATGGCGCAGCCGCAAAGACTAAGGAAGGCAAAGCGGCAGTTGCCCCTAACATGGTTCCCGCAATAAGTTTCGCAAGTGGAATCACAAGTATTAATAGAATAATAAATGGGATCGCACGTAAGATATTCACAATTCCATTCGCGATTGTATTGATCCATTTATTCTTTACTAATCCATTGTCCGATGTAATGTATAGAATAATCCCAATCATTAATCCTAAGATACATGCGAAGAATAAAGAGACGCATGTCATATAAACAGTTTCTCCAATTGCTTTTAATAATTGTTGAAGATTTAATGTCTCATTCATTATAGTACCTCCACTTTCGCATTATCGCTCACAATAGAACTGACAAACTTGTTGTAGTCTTCATCACTTCCATCATACAAATGCACATACGTTACTCCCATTGGTCCAGTTTGGGATTGGGAGATATTCGACTCCACAATGGATACAGGACAATTCACTTCACGTATTGCTCTTGCAATGATTGGTTGATCCGTATTATCGCCAGTAAAACTAATACGTAATAATTGTCCATGAGGATATTTCTTTTTTAATAATTCTGATAATTCTTCAATGCTTAAATCTGGATCTACATTCTGTACAAACTTTCTTGTAACTTCATGACGTGGATGTTCAAACAGTTCTTTTACTGATCCAACTTCCACAATCTTCCCATCTGACATGACTGCCATACGATGACAAATCTTTTGAACCACTTCCATTTGATGAGTAATCATCACAATGGTGAGATTGAACTTTTGATTTATTTCTTTTAATAAATCTAAAATCTGTTCGGTTGTGGAAAGATCAAGGGCACTTGTCGCTTCATCACAAAGTAAAATCTCTGGATTATTTGCTAAAGCTCTTGCAATCCCAACTCGTTGTTTTGACCACCGGATAGTTCACTTGGATATGCATCCTCTCTTCCTTCAAGCCCCACAAGACGAATCAGTTCCTCTACTCTTTTTTCACGCACACTTTTTTCTTCTTTAACAAATTCTAATGGTAACTCTATATTTTCTTTCACGGTTCTAGACCACAATAAATTAAAGTGTTGAAAGATCATTCCAATCTTCTGTCGTTTCTTATTTATCTCTTTTTTATCTTTAGCCTCTATCAAGTTTCCATCTACATAGACTTCTCCAGAATTTTGTTCTTCAAGCTGATTAATCAAACGAATGAGTGTTGATTTCCCCGCTCCTGAATGACCAATAATCCCAAAGATTTCACCTTTATGAATCGAAAGACTCACATGGTCAACCGCTATTAAGTTATCCCCATTATTTGGAAATACTTTTGTTACATCTCTTAATTCAATCATGGCCTTCTCCTTTCATAAAAAATCGTCCCTACATTTATGTAAGGACGAGAATAAACTTCACGTGTTACCACCTTGCTTTATATCTTTCTCACAAAAGATACCTCTTCGAGTACCAACATACTCTATAGCTGTAACGGGCTATCCCGTTGAAGCCTCTTCGACTTCACTGCTCCAAGACCATCTTCTCTTATCTCTTCATTACTCCTTTTCAGCTATGTGGAGCTCTCTATAAATGTCCTGATAAGGTACTCTTCTTTTCAACGCTTTTCTATATGAGTGTATTTTACTATGCATCTATTATTTGTCAATCATTCATTTCCATTAATTTCGTATATTCTTCATAGTAGTAATCGATCGTTTTTTTGTTAAAGGGAGATTTTTCATTTTCCATAAGTGATAGTAAAACCTCTAATTCATTTTCGATAATCTTTTTTATATTCTCTGGATAATGCATCATCTTTGCATGCATCTCATATTCATTTCCATCTAATATACGATACGACCAGTCAGGATATAGTTTTACATCTAAATCATAATCAATATTTTTAATAGCTTCTCCATCATAGAGACTTGGCGTCGCTAAATTACAATAGTAATACACCCCATCTTTTCGAATCATTGAAATCACATTGAACCAATGATTGTTGTAAAAGAAACAAATTGCAGGTTCTCTTGTAAGCCATTTTCTTCCATCAGCTTCTATGACCCAAGTTTTATTCGTAACAACCACATACATATTATCTGTTACATCCACAACAAAACCCTTACACCAAGTTCGATGTAGGGTTCCGTTATGTTTATAACTTTGAATGTATACTTCACTTCCAATTTCAGGTTTCATATGTTCCTACATTTTACACCTGAAATAGAAAAATGAGAATGATTAGAATTCGTTATCGTTTTCTAGTTGATCAAGTCTAGGATCATAATCCTTATCCCAGAATGATTCAATGTAATACTTGTGGTGAATAAAACCAAAGTAAATTGCAGCTAATCCAGGGAAGAATAACCAAATCCATTTGAACCAAGAAGCTGCATGTTCCATTTTGACATGTGCTTTTCCTAAGCGGAAATGAAGAATCATAGCATAAACGAATAATACAACAGTCGCAATCGAACAAAGCACAATCGCAATAGCTGCTGGGATTGGGAAGTTTTCAACTTGATAAGAAGTTGTTCCATCAGCTAATGTAACTTCTGCTTTTTCTGCAGCAATAAAACCAACAGTTGCCACAATCGCAAGAAGTACTAGTACACAAAGTAGTATAATTGAAACGATGACATATCTCTTTCCTGTTTTTTCTTCCCCAACAATCTTAGACCAAATCCATTCACCATAGATAGGAATAATAGCTTTCCATCCTGGTTCTCCATAACGACTAAAGATTCCCCAAAATCCAATGACTCTTAAGAGTTGTCCAATATTAACGGTTGTTGTAGTGTTAGATGAAATATTCACATCCATATAGTAAACCTCCTTTTTTGAAATGCCACGAGATAATATAGCACACTTTAAAAAAAAGACCACAAAGCTAATCAGGTATATTTGATTTAAATTCAAGGCCTAATTTCTTTAAGCGATTCGCTAAAACTGGAATGAGAACAACTCCTAGTATCATCGTTGGAATCATATACCACGCATTGTAACTAAAACTCGCACCCCAAGGAGTAGCCCAGTAGATAGTCCCTGCAATCGTATGAAGTGCTAAACGAATTAGATTCGTTATTACAATTCCACTAAAGAACCATTTATAGTTTGGAAATAGTGGTGCTAATCCATATATTCCATATGCGATTGGATATTCCATCATAAACTGAAGGATGATTTGCCACAACGAAAATCCATCATTACTTTGTACTAAATAAATACGACTGGTCATAAAGGATATCAAAATCGTTAATAATGAAACAACAATTCCATCTCGAACACCTAGATGATATGCGCATAAAAGTAACGCAATGGTTCCTAAACCTAAAGATCCACCAAGTGGCATTTGAAAAAATGGAATGACATGTGCTAGCCAATCTAACACAAAATATAATGCTAGATACATTCCCATATAGGCTAACTCTTTAATCTGTTCTCTTTTCATAAAAAACACCTCCATTGAAAGAGGCGTAAGGAATAATAGAACTCCCTACGCTAGAACTACCTAGATCAGGTTAAAGGGTATTTCTCAGCGATTACTCGCACCCCTGTCCACATCCTTATTTTAGCATATTATGATACAATTTTGTTATGAATGAACTCTTAATTAGACAAATCGAATCTTTTATAGAAGAAGATATGATTGCCTCATTATCCAATATTAGTGCATGTATCATGATGAACTATGATGATTTAAACTGGGCGGGATTTTATCTTGTGAAGAATGGTGAATTATTATTAGGCCCTTTCCAAGGAAAACCTGCTTGTGTTCACATCCCTTTTGATAAAGGTGTATGTGGAAAAACTTATCGCGAAAAGAAAACACAACGTGTAGACGATGTGTTACGTATTCAAGATCACATAGCTTGTGATAGTGATAGCCGAAGTGAGTTATGTGTTCCTATTCTAATCAATGAAGAATGTGTCGCAGAAATTGATTTGGACTCTCCTTCCTTTTCTCGTTTTACAGAAAAAGAAGAAAAAGAAATGATCCAAGTCGCAAAGTTATTAAGCGAAGCTTGGATCAAATATCAATGGCCTAACTAACGATATAAATCATACATTCTTGTTTGTTCAAAATAGATAGTTCCTTCATCAACAGCATCTGTAACTGAGAAAAGTTGGATTCGACAATCTCCTAGCATGGTTTCCTTCACCATGCCTTTTTTATGTAAGATTTCTCCAATCTTTGTAAAAGAGGAACTATCTAAATCTAAATTTAGATACTTTCTCCATTCTTTTCCATCTTCTTTGATGGTACTAGCCCCTTCCACAATGATAGGACGACATTCTGCACGATATTCTGCAAGATGCATACACGTTGCAGTTTCAAAACCTGTTCCAAGTAATAAGACATATCCTTTTAGTTCATATAAACGTGCGGTTGGAGATTCTTCCGCAAATGGAAAGTGTAAGGATTGGCGGTTGCATAATAACTTCGCATATCTTCCCCATGCAGCATACGATAAAGATGGATGATTGGAGAAAACTACTTCCTCTC
>JAFWFT010000027.1 GCA_017515505.1 Solobacterium sp. | reverse complement strand
TTAATACGTTCTTCATCTTCTTCGGTTGCAGAAATACTCGATACACCAATAGAAGAAATCACAATACCACGTTTTTCTCCCCATTCTTTTGATAATTCTTCATTTAGAAGTTGTGCTAATTCTTTTGTGTGCGCTGGAATTTCAGAATAACGTAATCCATTTTTTGAAATGTTTGCGAATGCAGGTTGTAAAGCTGTTAAGAGTTCAGATTTTAATTGATCCGCAATCATATCTACTGAATAAACATTCTCAAAGTTTCCACAAACATTTGTATAGAATAGAATTGGATCGTTAACTTTTAAACTATATTCACCAAAACAACGAATACCGATATCTAAATCAATGTTTGCTCTTTGATCAACTAAACGGAAAGGAATAGGATTTGCGGTTCCGTATTTATTGCCGATTAGTTCTTTTGTGTTGAAGTAGTATACTCTTTGATCTTCAGCAGGTTGTCCACCATATTGGAAACGTTTACCAATTTGTTCGAAAACCGTACGTACTGCTTCTTCTAAATTTCCTGTAAAGATAGAAGGTTCTGTAGAAGAGTCATAAACGTATTCACCTGGTTCTGCACAAATGTCGACTACTTTTCCTTGCTCTACAATTAATAAACATTGTCCATCCGCAACTGCGATGACGGAACCATCTGTGATGATGTTGTCATTGCCAGAGTTAGATGAAATACCACTAACTTTTTTGTGACCTTTTACTGCGATAACGTTGGAAGGTAATGCGTCACAATAGAAATACTCCTTCCATTGTTCTGCTACTGTACCTGTAACAGAAGATAATGCTGCTTGAATTAAACCCATATAAAACTCCTTTCCCATATTATTTGGATGATATGTGTTTTTTTGTTACTAATCTTATTGTATCATTCACTTTCTATTTTTTGCATTATATATAATTATTTATTTTTTGCACTTGCGTAAGAGAGAGTTCTAGTGCTATAGTATTGAAGCATGCCTCAATAGCTCAGTCGGCAGAGCGAGCGGCTGTTAACCGCTAGGTCACAGGTTCGAGCCCTGTTTGAGGCGCCATTATAAAATTAGCCCGGTAGGAATATCGGGCTTTTTCTTTCACAAAATGAAGATAATCGTATATAGTGGAAGTAGGTATTATTTGACAGTTTAAAGGAAGGAGATAATCATGAAATACACATGTCAAGTTTGTGGCTATGTGTACGATGAAGAGGTGGAAAAAGTTCTTTTTGAAACACTGCCAGATGATTGGGAGTGTCCTTTATGTCGTGCACCAAAATCAGAGTTTTTGCCACAAGAAGAAAAGAAGGTTGAAGAACCTTTAGTTTCTAAACCTGTTCCAACAAATCATTCAGAAGTAAATACAGATTTATCCTATGGGCAAATGGCTATGCTATGTGCGAATTTATCACGTGCATGTGAGAAACAATATAAGAATGATGAAGCAAGTCTATTTGCGAAACTAGAAGATTATTTTGTGAAGCATACAGAACCTAAACAAGGTTCACTAGATGACTTACTCGAAATGATTAAGAAAGATATTGATCAATATTCTGTGATACGTGAAGTCGCAGATCAATATCATGATCGTGGTACAGCTAGAGCACTAGTATGGGGAGAAAAAGTAACACGTATTTTATCTTCTTTATTACTTCAATACGAAAAACATGGTGAACATCTTCTTGATAAACAAGAAGTATGGGTATGTAGTGCGTGTGGCTTTGTGTTTGTAGGAGAAGAAGCTCCAGAGTTATGTCCAGTATGTAAAGTTCCATCTTGGAAGTTTGAAAAAGTGACAGGGAGGGAAGGATAATGAGTAAATACGCAGTACGTAATCTTCGTCTATGTACGAAAGATTGTCTATGTTTATTTGTATGCCCTGTTGGTGCAACCGATACAGAAAACAGTGTGATTGATGTTGAAAAGTGTATTGGGTGTGGCGCTTGTGCAGAAGTATGTCCAAGTAAAGCAATTTCGATGGTTCCAAAAGAATATCCTACCCAACAACCAAAAGAAGATGCGGTTGTGGGTTTGATGAAGGAGATGGTTGAAAGTAAGGCAACCCAAGAAGCATTCACACGAAACATTCAAGAAACAACCGATAAAGATGGATTATATCGATTGATGAAAGGATTCGAAAAATCATTACGTTTATTAGGTGCGGATGGTATGCGTGAATCACGTTATATGTTACCGCAAAGTAACGAAACAAAGGAGTTCTTACAAAAACTAATTAATACACCACCAAGTGAGGATTTCCCACTTGAAGAAGCAAAGAAATTATTAGAAGCAATGTCAAAATAAAGAAAAGGAGAAAAATTATGGCAAACAAATATGCAGGTACACAAACCGAAAAGAATTTACAAGCTGCTTTTGCAGGAGAATCACAAGCAAGAAATAAATATACGTATTTCGCTTCGAAAGCAAAGAAAGATGGTTTTGAACAAATCGCTGCGTTATTCTTAAAGATAGCTGACAATGAAAAAGAACATGCGAAATTATGGTTCAAAGAATTAGAAGGTATTGGAACAACCGCAGAAAACTTAGCAGATGCAGCAGCTGGTGAAAACTATGAATGGACAGATATGTATGAAGGTTTCGCTAAAACTGCAGAAGAAGAAGGATTCCCAGAACTCGCTGCTAAATTTAGAGCAGTAGGTGCAATTGAAAAACATCATGAAGAAAGATATCGTGCATTACTACATAATGTTGAAATGCAAGAAGTGTTCGCAAAGAGTGATGTAAAGGTTTGGGAATGTCGAAACTGTGGACATATTGTTGTGGGAGAGAAAGCTCCAGAAGTATGTCCAGTATGTAACCATCCACAAGCGTATTTCGAAATTAATTGTGAAAACTATTAATAGGTTAGAACCACAAAAGTGGTTCTTTCTATTATTGACAAAAGTAAACTTTAATAACGTACAATATTTATAGTAGATTCAGAAGAATCAGAAAGGGGTCAAGCATGGCTGATACGACAAAATATGTTCCAATTGAAGAAAGAAGTGGAAATGAATCAATCGTTTACTTTACTAGAGATTTATCTCCAGAAGGGTTAAAGAAAGCATATGAAAAAGTTAATGCGAATATGTGTGGTAAAGTAGCGATTAAACTTCATACAGGTGAAAAGAATGGGCCAAATATTGTTCCTAGTTCATGGGTTAAGAAACTTATGGAAACAACCGATCTGAAAGATGCGACCATCGTTGAAACAAACACATTCTACGAAGGTGATCGTGATACAACAGAAAAGCATTTAGAAACACTAAAGGTGAATGGTTGGGATTTCTGTCCGGTTGATATTATGGATGATAAAGGAACTGTTAATTTACCAGTTGAAGGTGGAAAATGGTTTAAAGAAATGTCTCACGGTAAAACAATGACAGAATACGATTCTTTATTTGCATTAACACACTTTAAAGGTCATGTGATGGGTGGCTTTGGTGGAGCCAATAAGAATATTGGAATTGGTTGTGCAGATGGAAAGATTGGTAAGAAATGGATTCATGAAAAGGACGGAGACATGTGGGGTGTCAACGAAGATGAATTAATGGAAAAGATTACAGAGTCCACAAAAGCAACCATTGATTTCTTCGGGAAGAATGTAACCTATGTGAATGTGATGAGAAATATGTCCGTTTCTTGCGACTGTGAAGGAACGGCAGCTGCTCCAGTTGTAACACCGAATGTTGGTATCTTAGCTTCTACTGATATTTGCGCAATTGATCATGCGTGTGTTGATCTAGTTTACGCAATGTGTGATGAAGACCATCATGACCTCGTAGAACGCATTGAAACTAGACATGGACATCGTCAATTATCTTATATGTATGAAATGGGTATGGGTAATTCAAAATATATTCTCATTGATTTAGATAATGATGAAGCAAGAATCACACCTGAAAAGGCTGTGGAAGGCGTTGTACCATTTAAATTAGTGAAATAGAATAAATAAAAACAATGTCTATTCGTATAAATGCGATGACATTGTTTTCATTTTTAATTAGAATTGCATTTGCGCTGGGTAAGCGTAGATTTCATAATGGTCTACGTTTTCTAGAGTGACATAGTCAGGTACAGAGATGGTTGA
>JAFWFT010000026.1 GCA_017515505.1 Solobacterium sp. | reverse complement strand
CGTCGTGCATTATGTGGGAATGATACAAGTGCAATCAGCCGCTACTTCCCACAACTATTGCGTTCTGTGATGCGTAATTATCATCGATCTCATCGCAACATTCACGAGATTACACGTGTATTCTTGATTAACTATAACCGTGGTAAAGCTCTTGCGATGCCAACAGATAATCAACTCAGAACACAATTAAGAGAAACCAACGCATATTCTCTTATGTGTATTCGCTCTGTCTTAGAAAGAATCGAGCACTATGGAGCGACTGCGGAAGTGGATACTTCACAATTGAATATTGAACATATTATGCCACAAAGACCAAATACCTATTGGAAAAAAATAACAGGGATTAAGGATGAAGAAGAATACTCATCGTATGTGAATCTAATTGGTAACTTAACATTATGTGCACAATATGATAATACACGTATGGGAAATCAAGACTTCCAATTTAAGAAGAGTGTTCTTTCTGAAACAAAACATATCCGTATGAATACGGAAATTCTAGAAAAAGAAAAATGGACAATTGAAGATATTATCGAACGATGTGATTCTTTAACTAAAATACTTATTAAAATTTTCCCGTATCAAACAGCACATCCAACCATTGAAGAAAAACCGGATGATGATATCATCGTCTTAACTGCACCAACTGTTAATGCAAAAGCAATTTATCACAATGAACAATCTATTGAGATATTAGCGGGTAGTACGATGAAGGCGTATGGACCACAAGAAATGAAAGCAATGCAATCACTGTATCGTAGGATGGTTTCTTTAGGAGTCCTTGTAGAAGAAGAAACTGGACAAGTTCAATTTGAAAAGAATTATCGGTTCCATGATCTAAACACTGCTGCACAATTCTTATTGCATCGTGGTGGTGACAATACTGGTGCATGGACAACGGAAAATGGAACAACCTTTAGTGGAGCGAAAGAACAAAAAGAAAAACCTAAAAAGGTAAATAAATCGAAAAAACAAACAACTAAAAAAGTTTCAAAGTCTATAGAAAAAAAGATTATAGAAGAAAAGAAACCTAGAAAGATTGAAACACGTAAAATCACAAAACAAACAGTGCGTAAGAAAAAAGAAGGAAAAAAAGAAACTTCTTTACTTCAATCCATTATGAAAGGATTTAAAGATTAATCACGAAGTGAATAATAATCAATATAGGTTTTAAAGGCAGAAGGGATTGCGAGAGATTGCAATTCCTTTTTGGTGACTAATCGATAGGAAGAGTCAAGTGTTTCATGAAAATCGCTTACTTCTACTTCATAAGCTTTCATATGCCATTCTTGATGAGAAAAGATATGTTTACTAGAAGGTAATAAGGATATATGTAAAGGTTCAAATCCTAAAGACTGTACATAAGTGATACTTTTTTTCTTCTGCAAGTATTGATTCACGCCGATAAACTCATATAGATTGGCGAGTAAGCCAGCCTTAGGCCTTTTATGTAGTAAGAATTGATTTCCACAACGGATGATAAAAATAGTTCTGTTAATGATCTTTCTATCCTTTAAAGAACTACGATAAGGGATGGTAGATGTTACATGATGTTTATATGCATAACAATGATTACATAAAGGACATTGTGAACAATGTGGCTCTGTATTTGCTAAGCAAAGTAAAGCACCTAACTCCATTAAACTTTGTGTAAAGGATGAAGGATAATCTGGATGTTTCAAAACATAAGGTTTATGAACTTGATAGAAAGATTGAATGATATCTTCAAACTGTTTACGGACAGTCGGATTCTTAATGTCTTCTTTGATTCCAAGATAGCGAGAAAGCACACGCAATACATTCCCATCAACTGCTGGTACTTGTTGATGAAATGCAATTGAACAAATAGCGCCAGCCGTATATGGCCCTATTCCAGGTAGGTGTAGTAAAGTGTCATAATCTTCAGGCAGTTTCCCTTGAAACTCTTTCACAAGTATTTCTGCGCTTTTTTTAAGATTTCTTGCTCGAGAATAGTAACCTAAACCTTCCCATAAACGCATCAAAGAATCTTCACTAACATGAGATAAATCTTCAATAGTTGGGAGAGTTTCTTTGAAGCGAAGAAAATAAGGAATGACAGCTTCTACGCGTGTTTGTTGAAGCATGATTTCACTAATCCAAACATCATATGAATTACCTGTATCTCGCCATGGCAAAACGCGTTTATTTTTCTTATACCAAGAGACAAGTTGATTCATGTCTTTTCTATTTAATTGATGAGTGCTCATAGTAGTATTGTACTAAGATTATTGTGAAATATGTAAAAATCTTGTATAGTAAATAATACATTGTGCAGGCGTAATTCAATGGTAGAATGTCAGCTTCCCAAGCTGAATACGCGGGTTCGATTCCCGTCGCCTGCTCCATTGAACATAGAAAGGTCCATTGTCTACTTGGACCTTTTCAAGTGGAACTTGAACAATGAATTGAATTCTCTATCACTACTCGCTAAAATGAAAGTGAAAAACGCCCTATGATGTATGTGTCAGGAGGGCTTAGAAATGAAGGAAAGAACATATTACTTAATTGAGCATAGAAATTTGGTTGGTAAGAAAGAAGTTGATGAAAGGTATTATTTATTTCATGATGGAAAATGGATTAGAGACAATCATTCAATCATCTTAGGTTATCTAATGGGATATGATGAAACAGAAGATTCATTCTATCGGATTGGAAATACAGAAATTATGGACCAAATTCACGTGATTCCAGAAACAGAAGCAAATAAGATTATGGCAAAGCAAGTGATAGAGTATCTTCGTAATAAATGGGAAGAAGATTTTAAAGAGGATTATCAAAAGTGGCAAAAAAATCTAGGTTGGCCTGCAAAATATGTAGAAACACGATGCGTATTATATGGTGAACAAGTCATATTCTATCCAGATGATATTGGCGTTTCTGGAGATTGCTGGGGAGAAGGATTTATGGAATTAAAACAAAAAGAGATCGAGAAAGATTTGAGGGAGATAGGAGCAACAAATATCGTTTCTTATGGATTCTTGGATTAGGAGAAGATTATGACACTTGGTGAAAATATTAAACAATTGAGAAAAGATAAAAATCTAACACAAGAAGATCTTGCAGATAAACTGGATGTTAGTTTTCAAGCTATTTCTTCATGGGAAAGAGATATGTATAAACCGGAAGTTGAAAAACTCATGAAGCTTGCAGAAGTATTAGATGTATCGGTTTCGAGACTGTTAGAAGAAAAACAACAAGTTTTTAAAACAAAACAAGCTATCTTTGATTGGCAACATATGAAAACTTTTGTGAAGACGTATGCACGTGCTCATCATTTCAAAAACACTCTCGTTGCAGTGGATT
>JAFWFT010000025.1 GCA_017515505.1 Solobacterium sp. | reverse complement strand
ACGGGTTGAAATAAGAGTGTACCACTCGTTTCCGCAATCTCTGCATTTCCACCAAGCCTTACTGTTTGCAAAGGCTGTTACCATTGTAGGCAGCAACGGAAGATTTCTGTCAGACCATTCAGCAGCAATATCGGGATACTGCGAAGCAAGGTCATTGAATCCGGCAAGGACTTTATTGTGTGAGCAGTATGGACAGCCTGTTTTATTGATTGTTCTGCTTTTGACAGTAGCCGTCCACTCGTGACCGTGTTCGCACTTCCATATCACTTTTTTATGAGAACCGGCAGTAACCTCCGTTGGCTTAATCGTGTTTTTCTCAGACCACTCTAATGACAATTTCGGCTTTACCGTAGCCAAATCGTTAATACCCTCAACAACCCTTGCTCCTGAACAAATGGGGCAGCCTTCGCCTTTGGAACGAGCCTTCACGCTCGCCTGCCATTCGTGACCGCAACTGCCTTTCCACCAAACTCTCTTGTTTGAGCCGTAAGTAATATTATCGGGAGTAAGCGGAAAGTTCCTTTCCGACCATTCCGAAACAAGCTCCGGATGTACTTTCGCCAAACTATTACTCATAGCAAAACCGCTCCTTCCTCTCTGTTTGCACTCATTATATTGAGGAAAGAGAAATCGGGGTAGTTTGCGAACATGGGGAGAAATAAAAAAAGCCCCTTGAAAAAGGTTCATCCTCTTTCAAGGGGTTATTCGACAAACGGGAAGTTATGATTATCTATACTCTTCAGGAAGTTCCATATGAAATACTTCGCACAACAACTTTACATCATGCATATCATTTTCATCATAATCGTATCCCAAATGGAACAGCAGTTGACTATACGGTTCAATACAAGAAACTTCTATTTCCTCAATTTTTCCTATTCCCGAAAAAATCTCTGATGGAAAACAATCCCCTTCGTAAAGAATTTCACCATTTTTTGTATATTCAAAACAATGTAAATCAATAATTCTTTTCTTCAAATCCTCCCATACTGTATGGTTCGTTGTTGTATACTCCATTTTTATCTCATAGAAACCATTGTTTTTAATTATCTGTATAAATTTATGAAAATCTTTCTTTTCTACAAGTATATCAATATCGTTATGTCTTCTTGTTTCATATCCAATAAGCGCATCTACACCCCAACCGCCGTCAAGAAATACTTTAATCTCCGCATCCGTTGCAAGTCTGATAATCTGTTTTGCATCTGTTATACTGACCATATTTTCCTCCCCTAAATCCCGATTTGTTTATCTGTCTTTTCAAATAATGGGCGACCTCGAAAGAAAGTCGCCAATTCACACTTTGAAATTATGCGATTTTTTTGCCTCTGCACGTTTTCCTACATCGATTGGTGTAAGTTTGGTGTAAGGCGTAAGGTTTTTCGTTTCCCCTGTGTCCGAAAACCCTTGATATTACGGGCTTTTTCGCGTTTCGGTCAATCTAAGGGCTTCATTGTAGGGAATAATAATACATCACGAATGGATTCTTGTTCTAGGAATAACATACATAGACGATCAATTCCATATCCAATACCACCTGCTGGAGGCATACCATATTCAAGTGCTTCTACGAAATCCATATCAATATCATTCGCTTCATCATTTCCTAAATCTTTTTCTTTTAGTTGCTCTTCAAAACGTTCTAATTGATCAATTGGATTATTTAATTCTGTATAAGCATTCGCAAATTCATTTCCACCAATGAATAATTCAAAACGATCTACGAATCTAGGATCTTCTGGATTCTTTTTTGTGAGTGGAGATATTTCTAATGGATGTCCATATAAGAAAGTAGGTTGAATTAAAGTTTCTTCTACATATTTTTCAAAGAACTTATTAATGATATGACCATATTGTTTTTCATGCTCTTCTAGTTCAATACCATGTTCATTTGCTAGGTTTAAACATTCTTCTAAAGATGTAATGGCTTTAAAATCAATACCTGTCTTTTCTTTAATCGCATCGGTCATAGATACTCTAGCCCATGGTCCATCAATATGAATCTCATGACCATTGTATTGGAAGGTAGATTTCCCCATGACTTCTTTCGCAATGGTTGTAAACATTCCTTCTGTTAAATCCATCATTCCTTCTAAATCACTATATGCTAGATAAGCTTCCATTAAAGTAAATTCTGGATTGTGGTTTGTATCCATTCCTTCATTACGGAATACTCTACCAATTTCATATACTGCTTCCATACCACCGACAAGTAATCTCTTTAGAGGTAACTCTAACGCAATTCTTAAATACATATCTAAATCTTGTGTATTATGATGGGTTACGAATGGTCTAGCACTAGCGCCGGTTAATAAAGTTGAAAGGATTGGCGTTTCCACTTCTGTAAAATCTTGACTGGACATATAATTACGAATACATTGAATGATTCTCGGTCTTAAAAAGGCAACCTTCTTAGAATCTTCATTCATAATTAAATCTACATAACGTCTTCTATATCTCTCTTCTTTATCTGTTAAACCATGGAATTTTTCTGGTAAAGGTCTTAAAGCTTTAGATAAGTGTGTATATTCATGAACTTCTACAGATAATTCGCCAGCTTGTGTTTTCATTACGATTCCAGAAATTCCAACGATATCGCCAATATCACTTTGTTTGAAGATTTCATATACTTCTTCTCCAACTACTTGTTTCTTAACGACCACTTGGATTCTTCCATCACGATCCTGTAAGTCCATAAAGCCAATCTTACCCATACGACGTTTGGACATAATACGGCCAGCGATCGATGTAGGAACTTTTAGTTCTTCTAACTCTTCTGTACTTTTTTCTCCATAAGCTTCACGGATTTGACCGCTATAGTGTGTCCTTTTAAATGCGTGCCCAAATGGATCAAGGCCTTGGGTTTGTAGTGCCTCCATCTTTTGCCGACGTGCGAGTTCTTGATCGGTTAATTTCACTTGTCTTTCTTCACTCATATTTCTTTTCCTCCAAATAAAAGACTCTTGTCCTACATAGGGACGAGAGTCTCGTGGTACCACCCTAATTCATAATAGTTTCCTATTACCGTCATTATGATGTTAACGCCATCTACGGTTATCTCCAGAGTCTTTGTCGAAATACTTTCCCCTTCACTTCTTTTCACCAACCAGAAGCTCTCTCTCAAGGCGTCATAAGTCCATTCTCTTTCACTGATAACGTTGTTATTTTATCATGTTTTTCTTACTTTGTGCTTAAATCTTCTAATGCATCTAGTGCAAACTGTACTTCTACACACATACCTGTTTCCATTGCTTCTTCTTTAAAGTTTACATAACTACTATGTAATGGATATCCTCCATCACACCCTAAGTGTGCAAATACAATTGGGCAATATTTCCCATATTCCGCAAAGTCTTCCCCAATCATCGCTGGTACAGCTAATTTGAAATCTTCTTCGTTTCGTAAAACTTTCTTACATGCATTCTTTAATACTTCGTAGGCGTGTTCATCATTAATTAATGGTCCACCTAGTCGATCAACTCTTACATCTGCCGTACAGTGGAAAGCTTCTGCTGTTTGCTTCGCAATTCGTTCCATGGAAGTTGGAATCATATCATAGATATCTAAATCAAAAGATCTACATGTTCCTTCTAGTGTGGCTGTATCTGAAACAATATTAAATGCATTCCCAGAGTGGAAAGACCCTACGGTAACAACTAATGGTTTCATTGGATTACATTCTCTAGAAACCATGGTTTGTAAATTCATGACAATCGCACTTGCCGCAACCGTTGCATCATATCCATCTTGTGGAGTCGCTCCATGTGCTCCTGTCCCATGAACGGTAATATAAAAATGATCAACGGCAGCCCAATCAGAACCTGGTTTCGCAAGAACTGTATGACTTGGGGATAATGGATCCACATGGAATCCAAAACCCATGCCAACACCTTCCATTGCTCCATGTTCAATTAAATACTTCGCACCAATCGCGATTTCTTCCCCCGGTTGAAACAATAGACGAATTGTTCCATCAAATTGATCTTTCATTTGATTTAAGATACTTGCAGTTCCTAATAACATCGATGTATGAAGGTCATGCCCACATGCATGCATCTTTCCTTCGACTTGACTTTTAAACTCTAAATCTGTTTTTTCAAAAGTACAAAGCGCATCCATGTCCGCTCTCAACATCACAATATTTTGACTATTTCCTTTTTCCCCTTTGATTTCTGCGATAACCCCATTGTCTTCTACTTTACGATAGGTAATTCCTAAGCGATCTAATTCTTCACATACCTTAGAAGCTGTACGTACTGTTGTCATACCTTCTTCCGGATGTGCGTGAATATCTCTACGTAGTTCAATCACATGTGGTAATACTTCTTTTGCGTAATCACGAATTGTTTTAGCCATACCATTTCCTCCTACAATTTATATGTATCAGTATATATTATTTTAAGCGAATATAGGAAATTGCTTTCCCTACTCCTTCACGCTTTGAAGTTGAAAGTCTTTTATAACATCAACTAAATAATCAAATTAGTATGTCATTATGGATTGAAAGATAACAGATATTGGATTGTTTAGAGAAAACATATGCGAGTCCATAGTTTAAGAATTGTAGAAGTTGATTCTGTAAAAGAGGAAAATATCAAACTCTTTCAAATACTTCATCAAGGGCAGATTTCACAATCACAGACATCATCATTAAGGAAATAAAAAACTTTTCCATTCTTTCCTTTGAATGATGGCGAAATGTATCCGCAATCATAAAGGCATAGATTGGAAAAGTAAAGCAGCCAAATCGCAATCGATTGTATCCCTACACTTTCTAATTCTGATTAATGTAGCTAATAATATCATTCATTTGACGGTATAGGATTTCTTCTTCCTCATGATGAACACATAAGACAGGCACTTGCATGATTCCATACTTTTGTGATAATTCCACATTCTTTTCCGCATCAATGACTTCATAAGAAATCTTTTTCTTTTCAAGTAGTTCCTTAACCATCTTACAGTTTGGACAATGAGAAGTCGTAAATAAAGTTAAGGTATCTCCTTCTTTTTGAAGAATTTCTTCCACAACATTTGGTTTCTTAGCCTTAGGAATATTCATGATCCCTTCTACGTTATAGGTCTTGCGATCTTTGAACTCTTGGCTCTTACCCGCATTCCAGTTATTGACTGGGCGATAGTAGCCTGTAATACGAGAGTAGACTTCTGTATCCGCGCCACATTTTGGACAAGTCCAATGTTCACCAGAAAGATAACCATGATTTGGACATACTGAATAAGTTGGAGAGAGTGTATAGTAAGGTAACTTATAGTTTTCCGCAATCTTGCGCACTAAAGTCGCCGCACTTTCCCAATCTGATAAACGTTCTCCTAAGAAGGCATGGAAGACCGTTCCAGATGTATAAAGAGTTTGGAATTGATCTTCAATATCCAATGCCCCAAAAATATCATCCGTATAGCCAACAGGTAAATGAGAACTATTTGTATAATATGGCGTCCCATTCATATTCGCGGTAATAATATCGGGATAGGTTTCTACATCATGTTTCGCTAAACGATAGGACGTGCTTTCTGCAGGAGTAGCTTCTAAGTTATAGAGGTCTCCATATTGTTCTTGGTAATCACTGAGACGTTCTCTCATATGATTTAATACATCCACCACAAAGTCTTGTGTTTCTTCATGCGTTAAATCTTTTCGTAACCATTCTGCATTGAGTCCAACTTCATTCATTCCCACTAATCCAATCGTGCTAAAGTGATTATTAAAGGAACCTAAATATCTCTTTGTATAAGGATATAATCCTGCATCTAATAAACGTGTAACGATATCTCTTTTTACTTTTAAGCTACGCGCTGAAATATCCATAATGCGATCTAACCGTTTATAGAATTCTTCTGGTGTCTTTGATAAGTAGGCAATACGAGGCATATTAATCGTAACAACCCCTATCGACCCTGTACTTTCACCAGACCCAAAATAGCCACCTGATTTCTTTCGTAATTCTCTTAAGTCTAAACGCAAACGACAGCACATACTACGTACATCACTCGGTTCCATATCCGAGTTTACATAGTTGGAGAAATATGGAGTTCCATATTTCGCAGTCATCTCAAAAAGTAAACGATTGTTTTCCGTATTAGACCAATCAAAGTCTTTGGTGATGGAATAGGTTGGAATTGGATATTGGAATCCTCTTCCGTTCGCATCCCCTTCAATCATAATTTCAATAAAAGCTTTATTGATCATATCCATTTCTTCTTTACAATCTTCATAATTGAAATCCATTTCTTTTCCACCGACAATAGCTGGTTGTTTCGCAAGATCATTAGGAACCGTCCAATCCAATGTGATATTAGTGAAAGGAGCTTGGGTTCCCCAACGAGACGGTGTATTAACTCCATAGACAAAGGATTGTATTTCTTGTTTGACATCTTTATAAGTTAAATGATCTACTTTCGCAAATGGGGCTAGATAAGTATCAAAGCTAGAGAAGGCTTGGGCACCTGCCCATTCATTCTGCATGATTCCTAAGAAGTTCACCATTTGATTGCATAACGTACTTAAATGTTTCGCTGGAGCACTAGAAATCTTTCCAGGAACTCCACCTAGACCTTCTTGGATTAATTGTTTTAAAGACCATCCTGCACAATATCCTGTTAGCATACTCAAATCATGAATATGAATATCGGCTTCTTTATGTGCCTTCGCAATTTCTTCATCATATGCTTCACTTAACCAATAGTTAGCAGTAATCGCACCACTATTGGATAAGATTAAACCACCGACTGAATACGTAACTGTTGAGTTTTCTTTGACTCTCCAGTCTAGCGCTTTTAGATAGTTATCTACTAAGAGTTTATAGTCGAGTGTTGTCGCATTGATATTACGAACATTTTCTCTTTGTTTACGATAAAGAATATAGGCTTTCGCAACATCCGCATAACCTGCCTCACTTAATACTTTTTCAACACTATCTTGGACATCTTCCACACCAATCAAACCATCTTTAATCTTTGGTTCAAAGTCACTAGTGACTCTTAGTGCAATCATATCAATGACACTATCATCATAGGCTCTTTCACAGGCATCAAAGGCTTTTTGTATCGCCGCACTAATTTTCTTTACGTCAAACTTGGCTGTTTTTCCATCTCTCTTTATGATTCGATACATATGGTTAACCCTCCTTTACACCTCTTAATTCCGCAATTGGAATAATTTCTTTAACTTGCGCAATTAATTCTTGCATTTCTAAATAACTATAGGATGAGAATCCTTGTTGGATGACATTTTCACTTTCCTCATAGGATTGAAGATAGTAGCGTTTCGCCCCTCGTATCCAACGAGCGATATCTAAAATATCTTCTACTTCATGTAATTCTTTTACAACTGTAGTACGGAATTCATAATCAATATCTGTCGTTAATAAATACGCAATCGAACGTTTAATGTTATCAAGTTGGAAAACTTCTTGGTTTAATCCAACTGTCGAAATATATTTATCTGGACTATTCTTAATATCCATAGCCACATAATCCACAAGTCCTGTTTCACACACTTCTTTTAATTTATCTGGCATATTTCCATTGGTATCTAGTTTAATCGGATAGCCGAATTTCTTTATTTCTTTTAAGAAGTCAATGAGATGTTCTTGCATGAGTGGTTCTCCTCCACTAATACAAATACCATCCAAAACACCCTTTCTTTTTTCAAAGAATTGCATAATCTCATTAACATCTAAGAACGAATAATCTTCTGGCACAAAGACTAAATCTCGATTATGGCAATATGGACATTTAAAATTACAACCAGATGTAAAGATAGTTGCGGCTACTTTGCATGGATAATCAATTAAGGTTGTCTTTTGAAGACCTCCTATCTTAATTTGGATATATGTCTTCACTTCTTCTTGTGTTTCTTCTGCATTAACAGACCGCGAGTTTTCACAAACATCATTCAGTAAAGATTCAAAACTTAAGAAATCAACATCTTGGGCAAGTTGTGCACGTAAATCACTTCTCATCTCATAGATTGAATGCATGATATCTGCGGTTTTACTAGTTGTATAGAGTCGTTTTACACGATGATCATTTTCATCGGTTACTGATTGAACATATCCTTGATCAATCAAACGTTGAATACTTTTTGTGGTAGTTCCTTTATCAAGTTCGGTAAAACGAGTGGTATCTTGCATGGTAATTCCCTCATTTTCATGAATAAGCAATAAATAAAGAAGCTGCCCGGAACCGATATCGTACTTTGCAAGTACGCGATCGAAATATTTCTGGGTGTTTCGATATAAGACCGAAATATTGACGAAAAAGTTACTCTTAGTGTCCATTTTTCCTCCAGAAAACAAAAAAACTCAAAAATAGTTGCAAGTCCTACTATTTTCAATTTCATTATATTTTCTCCATGTAATAAGTCAATAGAATTATACTGACATTGATAGTCTTCTATTCTTTTGTTTTAAAAACTTTAGGATACGTTCTTTAAAATCAGGTGCTAAATCATAAAGCGCATGTCCATATCCATCATAAGCATATGATTCAAACTTTTCTGAATCCTTTAAATGTTCCACAATTATTTGAAAAGAACTCTCTTTAAATACTTTGTCTTGTTTATCATAAAGGAAATAGATTGGACATTGGATAGATTCTAGTTCATTTGAAACATCATAATTCCGCATACTTTCGGTAAGAATCACAAAACGTTTTAATTCTTCTTCTGTAACGGTCTTTGAAGCTTCTATAAACCTTTCTTTCATGGAGAGGAATAATCCCTTTGGGTATATTTCCTCCCCCATTGTTAAAAATAATTGTTCTCGTTTCTTTTCCTCCCCTAAATGAATCCACTCTTCAAAGATTTGAAATTGTTTCTTTGTAAGAATCGAAGGAGTAGAAGCGAGTACTAGCTTTTGGATTAACTCAGGATAATGGATTGCGATATCCATCGCAATCATTCCCCCTCGTGATACTCCAAATAAATGAATATCTTTTAATCCTAAAAGCTGAAATACCTTCACCATATCTTCTCTATCTTCTTTTATTGAAAAAGAAGAAACTAATTCATTTCTACTTTCAAATAGATAAACTTTATAATCCTTTGTGAATACATCATAGGCTTCTACAATTGCATCTTTTGCGTTCAATACACTTTGCACACTAAGTCCTGGAAGTATGACAAAAGGTTTTGTTCCTGTTCCAAAACAAATGTAGTTTATAGAAAATGCATCTATACACAATGTTTTAACTTCTATCATTTTTTCACCTATTTTAGTATAAAGGACTCTTCCTATCGATGTTTATCTTTTCTTTTTGAGAAGCCAGAAATGATTTTGATCATCCTCTGCATTATCTCTAAGGT
>JAFWFT010000024.1 GCA_017515505.1 Solobacterium sp. | reverse complement strand
CTAATACAACCGTATTAGAACCCATATCGACTAATCCATATTTCATAATGAGCCTCCTATCAAAAAGTTTACCATAAAATATATCGGATTATTGGTTAGGAATGCTATAATAATTAAAAAGACAGGAGATATCATTCATGTACAAGAGAATCTTATTAAAGCTTAGTGGAGAAGCATTATCTGGAAGCGATAAGAATTTTGACCCTGAAGTGATTCGCGTTGTTTGTAAAGAAATAAAAGCCGTTCATGATTTAGGGGTTGAGGTAGCTATCGTTGTTGGTGGAGGAAACTTCATCCGCGGGAAGAAACTAGAAGAAATGGGAATTGATCGCGTCCAAGGTGATAATATGGGAATGCTTGCGACGGTCATTAATGCTCTAGCTGTACAATCGACATTAGAAGATATGGGAGTTGATACCCGTGTTCAAACCGCTATTAGTATTCCTTCGGTTGCGGAACCATTTATTCAAAGAAGAGCAGATCGTCACTTAGAAAAGGGAAGAATTGTCATCTTTGGTGGAGGGACAGGAAGCCCATACTTCTCAACCGATACAGCTTCTGCACTTCGTGCCCAAGAAATCAAAGCAGACGCAATTCTAATGGCGAAAAATGGAGTGGATGGCGTCTATTCAGCAGATCCTAAGAAAGATCCAACCGCGACTAAATATGATCACTTAACCTTTATGGATTTAGTGAATAAGAATCTACAGGTAATGGATTTAACGGCTGCGACACTATGTAAAGATAATGGAATGAAACTTGTTGTATTCAATATGAATGAATCTGGAAATATCGTTCGTGCAGTAAAAGAAGAAAAGATTGGAACACTCATTGATTAGGAGGAAAGTATATGACATATCAAATCGTTGAAACAAGTCAAGAAAAAATGGAAAAAGCATTGAGTTATTATAAAGATGAACTCAATACCATCCGAACAGGGATGGCAAATCCAAATATGTTAGATCGTGTGATGGTCGACTATTATGGAAGTCCAACCCCACTCAACCAAATCGCAGGTATCTCTGTACAAGAAGGTCGTATTCTTGTAATCAAACCTTTTGATCCAAATAGTTTAAAAGATATTGAAAGAGCTTGTAATACAGCTGATTTGGGAATCGCTCCTCAAAATGATGGAACTGTGATTCGTTTAGCGGTTCCTCAACTAACAGGGGATACTCGTAAAGAGATGACAAAGAAAGTAAACAAACTTGCAGAAGAAGCGAAAGTTCAATGTCGCAATATTCGCCGCGATGCGAATACGGCAATAAAAAAAGATGAGACGATGGATGAAGATGTCCAAAAGGATGCTGAAAATGAAATTCAAAAACTAACGGATCGCTTCACAAAACAAATTGAAGAACTCGCAAGTAAAAAGAATGATGAAATATTAAAGGTATAATGAAATGGCGATGAGTTCAATCTCATCGCTTTTCGATAAATGAAAAAAGGTGAAATATGAAAGAATTAAGAGTAGATAATATTTCAAAAATATATGATAAAGCAGAGATTATTGGGAATATCTCTTTCTGTGTTCCTGAAGGATCTGTTTTTGCGATTGTAGGACCAAGTGGTTCTGGAAAAACAACCCTATTACGCTTATTATGTGGACTTGATCATCTTTCAAGTGGAGCGATTTATTATGATGATAAAGATATTACTTCTCTTCCTCCAAAAGATCGTAAATTTACGATGGTTTTTCAAGATGCAGCATTATTTCCACATCTCACAGTAGTCGATAATATAACCTATGGGTTAAAACCACTTGGATATACCGACCAGCTTATTGATAAGAAAGTAAAAGAGTATTCCGAATTATTATCCATTCAAAATCTACTTGAACGCTATCCATCTTCTTTATCTGCAGGTGAAAAACAAAGAGTTGGAATCGCAAGAGCGTTTATTCGTGAACCAGAATTAATCTTGTTGGATGAACCTTTTAGTAATTTAGATGTCTTATTAAAAGAAGAGTTAAAGAAAGATTTAATTGCGATTCACAAGAAATCAAAGCAAACCATGATCATTGTCACGCATGATCAAAATGAGGCATTAAATTTGGCGGATGAAATAATGGTATTAAATAAAGGGAAACTTGTGGAATTAAATTCACCACAAGAATTATATGAGAATCCGCAAAACTTATTTACTGCACAATTCATTGGTGTTCCACAAATGAATCTCTATCTAATGAAACGTACGAGTCCAACGTCCTTTTCATTATTAGGAGAAGAATTTGAAGTAAAAAAAGACCTACCAGAAAGCTTTTATGTAGGGATACGTCCAGAAGATATAAAGGTCGTGAAGAATGGAACAAGTTGTGGAAGGATTGTAGATGTACGTCAGTTTAATGATCGTTATTTAATTGATGCGATTTATGAAGAAGAGATGGTTTCCTTCTATTCTGAAACAATAGGAGAATTGAACACCGAAGTCTATTATCATATTAATAAAGATAAAATTCATATTTTTGATGTAAAGACCTATAAGAAAATCCCTATCACATAGCTAAACATAGGGAAAATGAGTAGGAATATGCTATAATTTTTTACTGATGAATAGTAGAGAATGTCAACATGTAGCGATTATTATGGACGGCAATGGACGCTGGGCTAAAAAGCAAGGAAAACCTAGAACAGCGGGTCATCTTGTTGGCTCTGATAATGTGCGCACAATTGCGATTGCCGCAAATGAGTTAGGTGTAAAATATCTAACAATTTTTGCGTTTTCGACAGAGAATTGGAAACGTTCCCAAGAAGAAGTTAGTTATCTAATGGGTTTACCAGATATTTTCTTTAAGAAATATATGAAAGAGTTTATCCAAAGAGGATATCGTATTCATATGATTGGGAATTTAGATGAATTACCAACGGGAACACGCAATGTGTTACGGGAAGCTGAAGAAGAATCGAAAGAGAATACAGGATTGCATTTAATCATTGCGATGAATTATGGGTCCCAAAGAGAAATCGTAGAAGCCGCAAATGCGTATGCGAAAGATGTAAAAGAAGGAAAAAAACAGCTAGGAATTAATGAAGAAGAGTTTTCATCTTATCTTATGACAAAGGATTTCCCACCTGTTGATTTACTCATTCGTACAAGTGGGGAACTGCGAATATCGAACTTCTTATTATGGCAGATTGCTTATGCGGAATTATGCTTTGTGGAAGAAAGCTGGCCAGAGTTTACACCTGACTTACTTAAAAAATGTATCGAAGACTATCATCATCGCGATCGCCGTTTTGGAGGGGTCAAATAATGAAACCAGGAATGAAGACAAAGATCTTAACAGCTTTATTACTTATCGCAATTATTTTTTATCCGGTTGTTTTTGGGGGACCAACCTTACGGATTCTATTAGGTGTAATCACTTTAATGGCAGCGTATGAAATTAGTGCTTTAAAGAACCAAAAAGGAGATTGGATTTTAACAATTATTTTTACGGTTGTCGTTGTCGTATTCACATTTGTACCTGCGAATCTATATGCGGTCGCTTTAGGTTTCTTTATTATCTTCTTGTTTTTAATGGTCTTTGTGTTACCAAACTTTTCGATTGATCATGCGGCATTTTCTTTATTGATTGT
>JAFWFT010000023.1 GCA_017515505.1 Solobacterium sp. | reverse complement strand
TAATCCGATTGATTGTGCTTTCCGTTATTGGATCGACCATAGAAGGTATAATCCTTTGTGATAAAGTCAAGTGGTTGTAGCATCCAATCTTCTAATCCTTGAGCAAGAATGATATCTGGTTGATTCCACTCAATAAAACCTTTAATAGCTAAGGCTTGATAATGAAAAGCGCTACGAAAGCGATAAAACTTTCGAGGCGCTAAATTTAAAGTTACAATCTTAATCGTTTCCATAACTCTATTATAGAGTATTTTTACTTGTTCATTTCTTTAAATGTTTCCCAAGGGAGTCCTTTTCTACCGAAATGGCCATAATTGACAGTATTTCGATAGATTGGTTGTCTTAATCCAAGTTCTTCAATCATGTTTTTAACAGAGAAATTGAAGTTCTTTTTAATGATTTCAAGGAGTTCTTCATTGGAGTATGAAGAAGTTCCAAATGTTTCGACTGCGATGGAAATCGGCTCTTTCTTACCAATTGCATAGGAGAGTTGAAGTTGGCATTTTTCTGCTAAACCATTTGCGACGATATTGCGACAAACATAACGTGCATAGTATGCGGCAGAACGGTCAACTTTCGTAGGGTCTTTAGAAGAGAAACATCCACCTCCAATTGGTGCATATCCTCCATAACTATCAACAACAATCTTTCTTCCGGTTGTTCCTGAATCACCCCAAGAACCACCAACAATGAAACTACCAGATGGATTGATGAAGTATTTGGTATTATCATCTAAGTATTTTGGATCTACTGTAGGAAGGATTACCTCTTTAATAAGAAGATCTCTTAATTCTTCTTGTGTGATATCTTCTGAATGCTGTGTTGAAATAACAATAGCATCAATACGTGTTAGCTTTCCATCGACATATTCCGCTGTGACTTGTGTTTTTCCATCTGGTCTTAATTTTGGATTTTGACGACGGACTTCTTCCAATCTTTTTGCGAGACGATGAGCCATATTAATCGCAAAAGGCATATAATCTTCGGTTTCATTACTTGCATAACCAAACATAATTCCTTGATCACCCGCTGCGATTTCATCTTGGGAAACGGCATTATTGATTTCAGAAGACTGTTTATTGACTTTGGTGATAACATAGTATTCTTCATCATAGCCAATCTCTTTCAAGACATCTTTCGCAATCTTCTCATAATCGATTTTTGCTTCCGTATTAGCTTCACCATATACAAGAATTAAATCATCCTTAATGGTTGCCTCAACAGCCATATGTGCATATGGATCTTGCGTTAAAGCAGCATCTAAAATGGAATCCGCAATAAGGTCACAAATTTTATCTGGGTGACCACTAGTAACAGATTCTGACGTAAAGTATAGTTTTTGCATAAAAAAATCTCCTCCTTAACATGTCTTTTTTACAAGTTTAAGAAAGAGATATGTTCACTCTTTCTTTATCGATGTCAGCATTACCACCTTACGTTAGGCAGGTTGGTATGAGGCCGACGAGCTGACCCTCTTGCCTCATTCTTGATAAAAGACAGTAATACTATGACATTTATTGTAACAAAAGTCTAGTCTTTCCTATAAATATTTAAAAAATAATGTATAATAAAAATGATGAAATTTAAATTATCTGAACAATCGAAAGAGTCTATTCGTGTAATTACAATCGCTGGTATTTTAATCGCATTGTTTTGTTTTTTATGCTTAAACATTAGTCCAATTGCTTTTTTCTTTAAGAGAATAGTGAAGATTCTAATGCCATTTATTATTGGTTTTGCGATTGCGTTTATCTTAATGCCATTACGCAATATCATTGAAACAAAGTGGTTAAGTAAATCTTCTTTGAAAGATAGGACAAAAAGAAAAGTGGCAGTTGTTATCTGTCTAGTCGTTTTAGTTATTATAATCATTGCGGTTTTACTCTTACTTATTCCACAACTTGTCTCAAGTATGCAGACTTTAATTAGTAATATGGATACATATATGGCTTCCTTTGAGTCATTTATTGATCGTTATTTATCAAATGAAGAATACGGTTCTACTATTGAAACCATTATGAATTCTTTGTCTGTACAAGTATCGAATTGGATGCAGGAGCTATCCTCTTTCATTCCAAAGTTATTGAATTTCTCAGTATCTTTTGTATCTGGTATATTGAACTTCTTTATGGGTTTAATTGTATCTGTATATATCTTATTGGATGAAGAAACCTTTAGAAGACAAATTCATAAAGCAGTACTTGCTATCTTCTCTGAAAAGACTGCGAATCGTATCTTTGAGATTACAAAGCTAACTTCTAAAATGTTTAATAGTTTCATCTTTGGAAAAGCATTAGATTCTTTGATTATTGGTTTACTTTGTTGGTTAGTAACATCTATTATGAATATTCCATATTCACCACTTATTTCCTTTGTGGTTGGTGTTACAAATATGATTCCAGTCTTTGGACCATTCATTGGTGCTGTTCCGAGTATCTTTATCTTATTATTCATTGATCCAATGAAAGCTCTTGAATTTGGAATCTTCATCATCATTCTTCAACAGATTGATGGAAATATTATTGGCCCATATATCATTGGTGACTCCATGGGATTACCTGCATTCTGGGTGATGTTTGCGATTATCCTTGGTGGTGGCTTATTTGGGGTAGTAGGGATGTTCTTGGGTGTCCCAGTCTTTGCGGTTCTTTTTAATTTATTAAAAGAACTCTTAATTGAGAAATATAATTCAAAACAAATTCGTACAGAATGATGTGGGAACACATCATTTTCATTTATGCAGGAGGGAAAACATATGAGTGAACAAGTAAAAGACAGAAATCAAATTGAAAAAGAGTATTTATGGGATTTAGCAACTCTTTATACATCGGATGAAGAGTGGGAAAAACATTTTTCTACAATGGATGAGAAAATTCAAAAAGTCACATCTTTTGTTGGAAAACTAAACACTCCACAAAATATGAAAGCATATTTGGATTATCAAACAAGTATTTCTAAAGAGATTGAAAACCTATTTAATTATGCATCTCTTAGAAGAAGTGAAGATACAAGAGAATCATATCCTCAACAGATGTATGCGCGTATTTATGGGAAGTATGTCACTTTAGCGACACTGGATTCTTTTGCGATTCCTGAATTTTTGTCTTTAGCAGATGAAACCATCCAGGAAATCTTAAATAGTGAGGAAGTAAAAGAATATCGCTTTAACTTAGAACTCATTGTGAAACAGAAGCCACATACTCTATCTGAAAAAGAAGAAGCTCTTCTTGCTAGATTTGGAGAAGTGCTTGGAGCTCCAGGAATTGTTTCGGATAACTTAATGGATGCGGATATGAAGTTTGAATCTGTGAAAGATTCACAAGGAAATGAGATTCCATTAACAGGATCGAACTTTATTCTCCTTCAAACTTCAAAAGATCGTGAATTAAGAAAGAATGCATTTAAGAGTTTCTATAAAACATATGTAGAACATATTAATACATTAGCGTCTTTATATTCCGCTAATGTGAAAGCTGCTGTTGCCGAAGCAGGAACCCGTCATTATCAATCTTCTCGTGAAATGAGTTTAGAAAGGAATAATATTCCATTAAGTGTTTATGATAACTTAATTGATACCGTTCATAAACATATGGATACCATGTATCGTTATGTTCGTTTAAGAAAAAGATTACTAGGTGTTGATGAACTTCATTACTATGATTTATATACACCACTTGTTCAAGAAGATCATAAAACATATACCTATGAAGAAGCACAAGAAGTCATCCTTGAAGCAATTAAACCACTTGGAGAAGACTACAATAATACCGTTCGTAATGCATTTAAAGATCGATGGATTGATGTTTACCCAAATAAAGGTAAATCAACAGGAGCATATTCTTCTGGAACCTATGATTCCAATCCATTTATTCTCACCAACTTTACTGGTACGTTAGATAGTGTATCAACCATTGCGCATGAGATGGGACATTCCATGCATAGTTGGTTAGCGAAACATGCACAACCTCCACAATATGCCGATTACACACTCTTTGTGGCAGAAGTTGCTTCGACTGTAAATGAAAACTTACTCATCGAACACTTAATGAAGAATTGTGAAGATCCAAAAGAAAAACTAGGATATTTAAATCAATACCTAGAAGGATTTAAGGGAACGGTTTATCGTCAAACGATGTTTGCGGAATTTGAAAAGATTGCGCATGAAATGGCACAAAAGGGAGAAGCGCTAGATCCAAAAAATCTAAATGAAGTCTATCATAACTTAATTGTTCAATACTTTGGGGATGACTTAATTCTTGACGAAGAAGTGGATTATGAATGGTCTAGAATTCCGCATTTCTATCGTCCATTCTATGTCTATGTTTATGCGACAGGATATACAAGTGCAGTGGCTCTTTCAGAGCTTATTATGCAAAGTCCAGAGAATGCAAAGAAGTATCTAGAGTTCTTATCGATGGGTGGTAGTCAATATCCACTTGATGAATTAAGACATGGGGGAGTTGACTTAACAACACCAGAGCCAATTGATATCGCGCTCAATAAGTTTGCGAAAGCACTTGATGAAGCAGAAAAGATTGCGGATGAATTAGGGTATTAAAAAAGAAATGGTTCATGATTGAACCATTTCTTTTTAGTAGTAAGAATATCCGCCAGCACTTGGAAACATAGGTGTTTCATCAAGTTTAACGGCAGTCACTTCTGGAACCTCATCCATAAGGATGGCTTGAATTCCATCCGTTAGTGTAGTGTCAATTGCCATACATCCAGCACAGGCACCAAGCATACGGACTGTTACGACACCATCTTGGAAATCAACAAGTTGGACATCTCCACCATCTGCTTGAATATATGGACGAATCTTATTAATGGTGAATTCAATTCTTTCTAATACATCAGAGGATGTTTGTGTTTCTATTGTCTTTTCTTCCATTCCATCCACCTTCTTTCTAACTAACCAATATAATGGAATAGTAGTGCAATAATACAACCTAAGCAGATACCACCAATGACTTCAAACCATTTATGGCCTAATATCACTTTCATTTTCGCATCATAGATTGGATCTTCAAAATCAACATTGAGTTCTTCTTGAACATCTTTTGCGAGTTGTTGGGTCATTTTAATATTTTGACCACTATAGTAGCGTACATTCGCAGCATCATAGACAACAATAACCGCTAATGATAAGGCAACCGCAAAGATGGTTGAACGGAATTGTTCTTGAAGTCCTACTGATAAGGCCAAGGCAGAAACAAGTGCAGAGTGGGAACTTGGAAAGCCACCACTATCTTTCATCAAAGACCATTTCCATTTCCTTTTTGTTAAGTAATAGAAGAATGGTTTTAAGACTTGTGCAAGAATCGCACTTACTAAAGCCGACCAAAATGGATACATCGTTCGAAACATTCTAATTTTACCTCGCTAACAAGTATAGCACATTAAATGTACCATGTGATATACTTGTCGATAGGAAAATAAATATGTTTCATATTGGAGATACTATTGAAGGGAAAATAACGGGAATTCAGCCATATGGGGCTTTTGTAGCCTTAGAACAAGGTAGTAGTGGCTTAATTCATATATCTGAAATAAGTGATGGCTATGTAAAAGATATTAGCCATTTTGTTCGTATTGGTGATATTGTAAAAGTGAAGGTCATTGATTTTGATCACAATACAAAACAAGCTAGACTTTCATTAAAAGCCTTACATAAGCAAAGAGCGAAATCTTCACGTCATTTAATTGAAAGAAAAGCATCTTTACCAGAAATGAAGATCGGTTTTTCGTCAATTGCGAATCAATTAAATCAATGGATAGAATCATATGAAAAGGAGTATTTACATCATGATGAAATTTGACAGTACCCACGGGTTATTAAAAGAAAGCATTAAGGATTACCAAGAAGTTGTAACAAAGTTACATAGCGTTATTCATGAAAAGACAGGTGCCGGAAATGATTATCTTGGTTGGGTCGATTGGGCAAAGACATATGACAAAGAAGAATTTGATCGCATTTTACAACTAGCGAAAGAATTAGAAGAAAAAGCAGAAGTCATTCTGGTGTGTGGAATTGGTGGTAGTTATTTAGGTGCTCGTGCAGCAGGAGAAATGATTCAAGGTTTATATCCAAATTCTAAACATGAACTTGTTTATGTTGGAAATACATTCTCCAGTACATATCTTCAACAAGTGCTTGATTATATTAAGGGAAAGAGTGTTGTTTTAAATGTTATTTCAAAATCTGGAACAACAACTGAGACCGCTTTAGCATTCCGTATTCTTAAACAATATATGGAAGAAACCTATGGAAAAGAAGAATGTAAAAAACGTATTATAGCGACAACGGATAAAGCACGTGGAACATTAAAAGAACTTGCGGATAAAGAAGGATATGAAACATTTGTGATTCCAGATGATATTGGTGGAAGATATTCGGTGATTACACCAGTTGGCTTAGTTCCTTTAGCTTTAGCTGGAATTGATATCAAAGCCATTATGGATGGTTTACTACAAGCATATAACGATTTAAATTGCGATGATTTAGATAAGAATCCTGCTTATCAATATGCGGTATGTCGTCGAATTCTTCAAAACCAAGGATACAACGTTGAAATGTTTGTCTCCTATGAACCTCAATTAAGAATGTTAGGGGAATGGTGGAAACAATTACTTGGTGAAAGTGAAGGGAAAGATGGAAAGGGAATTTTACCAGATTCTGCCACTTTCTCAACGGATCTTCATAGTTTAGGGCAATTCATTCAAGAGGGAAATAAAGTTCTCTTTGAAACAATCCTTCAAGTTGAAAAACCTACCTATGATGGAATTGTGCCAAGTGATGAAGAAAACCTAGATTGTATGAATTACCTAGCTGGGAAATCCTTAGATTGGGTCAATAAGATGGCATTTGAAGGAACGCTTGAAGCGCATGAAAAAACAGGAAATGTGCCAAATCTCATCGTGACTATTCCAGATATGAAAGAATATTCATTTGGATACTTATGTCACTTCTTCTTTATCGCAACTGCATTAACCTGTTATATGATTGATATCAACCCATTTAATCAGCCAGGTGTGGAAGTCTATAAGAAAAACATGTTCCGTTTATTGGGGAAACCTGAATAAAAATTGAGCTCTTAGAATTATCTAGGAGCTTTTATTTTATAAATTATCTCATAATATAAGCGATTATAAAAAATACAAGAGGATGAACAATTAGTGTTCCAATCCATTTCTTTATAAGAGTACTAGTAGGAATATATGGTTTTAAATCTTCAGTTCCTGGTATATTCCAGGCATTTGTTTTACCAACCCAATAATAATCAATGAATAATCTATCAAATATGTTAGCTATTAAAGAAATTACAATCATTTGGAATAATGCTTGTTTAAAATCTGTTACACCATTAATCTTATATACCATGTATGGTATTAGAATAGTCATTGGTAAAGTAACTGCAATTGCTGCAATAATCGTACTTCTTTTGATTTCTTGCTTTGTTGTTAAACCTAATTCAACAACTCTATCTTGAACATCTTTTTCATAAAAACAAACCAGGCCAACAGGCCCTTTATTCGCTATACCTACTACACAAACAATTAGTAGGATAAAACACATTGCTAAACCTTCAATAATTAAAATCATCTTTTTGTCCCTTTATCAATCAACAATATTTTCTATATCGCGTTTGGAGTAAATTATTCTTGCAATAATTACTTTCTTTTCATTTTCTTCAATCCAATAAAATAAAGTATAATTATCGACATAGATAATTCTATATTCTTTATTTAGCTTTTTTAACGGATTATAAACTGGGCGTCCATAAGGAAAAATAGAAAGGGTATTTGCTTTTTCGACAATGGTTTCTGCCAATTTATATGCTGCTTCAGGATTAGATAATTCTTTTGAAATATATGAAGTAATTTCCTTTAAATCATCTAATGCAGTCTGCAAGAATTCTATTTTGTACATATAATTATTTGATGGTTTCTTTTATACTTTTGAGAACTTCTTTAGAAGAAAAAGTTTTGCCACCAAGTTTTGCAATCTTTTCTGCTTCTTTCAACTTGAAATAAACTTCACTTTGAAATTGAAGATTCTCATAAGCTTCCATGCTTAAAACAACCATATCTCCAAACCCATTCTTAGTAAGAAAAACAGGTTCATTTGTTTCGTGAACTTGATTTGATATTTCAGCAAAATTATTTCTTAAATCTGAAACGGGTCTTATCTTTTCGCTCATATTATTTACCTCAATTATAAATTAGCATAATTATGCTAAAAAATCAAATGTTTGAATTATTTTGCCCTTTTTGTATCGCTTGGCAAACTTGAATAAAAAAGTAGTTCTTAGAATTTGATTTCTAAGAGCTTCTTATTTGGTTATTACGTAGTGATTGTGATAACTCCAGCACAGAAGGAAAGAGGAGTAAATAATAAGGAAGGAAAATGATTTCGTAGTTCATCTACCACAAAGTAGAATTCATCCTCATCCCATTCTTTACTGTGTTCTTGTCTGCATTTTTCTAATTCTTTTCTTGTACTAAATGAGACATCTCCAATTAAGATTTGTCCATGATTATTTAATAGTTCTAGAAGGCTATGAAGAAAAGATACTTTTTGATTATCGGTTAAATGATGTAAAGAATAGGTTGCGATAATAAAATCATAGTGTTGATGCTTTAATGGTTCGACTAATCCTTCTGTAAAATCTCCTTGGTAGAGATTTGCGTTAGTCATCTTTTCGTTGGCGAGCGCAATCATTTTGGAAGAAAAGTCTTGGCCATAGATGGTATAACCTTGTTCATATAGTTTTGTGGTAAGAATGCCTGTTCCAAATCCTATATCGAGTATAGAAGCATTTTTCTTCTGCATGACAACTTCATAAATATATCCAAGTACATTTTTATAGCCTGCGAAAGGATAGGTATGTTTCTCGTCTGATAATCCAACGCTTTGATCATATTCATCTGCCCATAAATCAAAGCCTTTATTGTCTAACATGTGTACCTCCATATAATGTATATTTGAAAAGTTGTATTATCGATGTTTTTCTAAACGTAATAATCCTTCTTCATCAGGCTCATTAATTCCATTCTTATAGGAGTAACCCATCTTTATATGGAAGGGAGTTGCGGTGATGGATGCGGGAATTTCAATTCGTTTTGCGCGAAGAAAGAATTCATCTTGCTCAAGGGTTTCTACAATTTTTCTACCAATGCCTTGTCCATGATATTCTGGTAAAACAAAAATCGTAAATAGACTACTTTCATCTTCCTTGTCCCAATATGGACCAATTGCTCCACATCCAACAATCTGATTATCATCACACGCTACATACATATGTGTCCATTTAGAACGCTCTAAAATATGCTCAGGTTGTAAAACCTTCACATCATTTTCGATATAGTCGCTTGAGTAATCCTTACTATTTACTTCACGTAGTGTACGAGTTATAAGATCGGATACTTCTTTTGCGTCTGTTTCTTTAAATTTACGTATTTCCATATTTATCCGTTATTTTAGTATAGAAATGGAATCAAGCGATACTTTACTTTTTTCTTGTATTCTAGATAACCGTCTAATTCTTTTTCTAATACCTCTTCTTCGTTTTTAATGCGAATGATAATAATAGGGATATAGAACAACATAATATCAAATCGATGAGTATTATACAAACGATTGGAACAATTCTATTATTCTATGTTGTGAGTTATGTTTTATCTCATATTCTTTCTGAAATGAATCGAAAATTATATTGGGGGATGGTTTAAAAGACCAAAGGCAACTAAAAAAGATGAATAAGATTATTAGAATCAACACTAT
>JAFWFT010000022.1 GCA_017515505.1 Solobacterium sp. | reverse complement strand
TGATATATAATGATTTATATGTCTACAGGTTTAAAAAAGTGGCAACACTATGCACTAAATATTCTATTCATTCTTGTTCTAGCAGGAATAGTATATTGGGTTGTAGTAAAAGATAATTCAGTTGATATTTTATCTCTAATTAAGAAAGCGGATTTCTTTTGGATTGGTGTAGCTATTTTATGTTTATTATTAATGCGTTGTTGTACAGCGTATATATATAAGTGTTTATGCCATTTTACACATCCCCATTATCGTTTGGTGGATGGCTTTGTGAATAGCTTTTCAGGTTTTTTCTTTAGTGCGATTACACCAAGTTATACAGGTGGTCAATTTGCACAAGCCTATGTCTTTGGTAAACAAGGTATTCCAATTTCAGTAGCAGCGAGTGTTCTTTGGGTTGATTTTGTGATTGCACAATCCACACTCGTAACATCCGTATTATTATTTTTATTATTGCGGTTTAATTACTTTTACTATAACTATTCACAATTTTTTATTTTTGTTATTATTGGTTTCTTTATGAATGCCGCAATTATTGTTGTATTATTTATGCTTGTTCGTTTTCCACGTTTCTATAAATGGGTGATGAATACCGGGGTTGAAATAGTAGGAAAACTAAAACTGACGAAAGATAAAGAAGTATTACGTGAAAAGATTAATCGAACGGTCGATCGTTTTCAAAATGAGTTATCTATTTTTGCGTCTCATAAGAAATTATTGGCTCTCTTATTCTCTATTGATTTTGTGAAGAATCTTTTATATTACATCGTTCCTTATTTTGTGGCTTTGGGATTGCGTTTAGCAGTTCCTGCTAATCAAATCATTAATATCATGGCCCTCGCTTCCTTTGTGAATGTGATTAATGCCTTAATTCCTTTACCTGGTAGTAGTGGAGGTACTGAAGTAACCTTTGTCTTAATGTTCTCAACTATTTTTGGGAATATTCAAGCAACTTCTATTATGCTTGTTTGGCGCTTTATCACATACTACTTAATGATGATAATTGGTGGTATTATGTTTGTGATAGTTAAAGTATCACCATCAAAAACGATAACAGAAAGTGAGACAAAAGAATGAGAATTGGACTCTTTACAGATACTTTTCGTCCAGATATTAATGGTGTCGCTAATAGCACCGGCATTCTTTTTGATGAACTCAAAAAACATGGGCATGAAGTCTATGTTCGCACCTAGAAAAGGAGTTGTGAATGAATGGAATGAAGATCATGATATTCTTCGCCTTGGTGGGATTGAACTCAAACAACTCTATGGATATATTTTGACATCTCCTGTTCATTTAACAGCATTAAATGAGATTCGTAAATTAGATTTAGATATCATTCATGCCCAAACGGAATTTGGTGTAGGAATCTTTGCGCGCATTTGTGCAAGTACACTAGGGATTCCTTTAGTAAGTACGTATCATACAACCTATGAAGACTATACGCATTATGTCAATCTCATTCATTCCAATCTTGTGGATACCTATGCAAAAAAAGCTGTCGCACGTTTGTCAAAACTTTATGGAGATTCTTCTTTACGTGTCATTTCTCCTAGTCAAAAAACAAAAGAATTACTTGAAAAATATCATTTAAACACTGGGATTCGTGTGATTCCAACGGGTTTACCTTTAGATAAATTCTCGATAGAGAAAGAAGATCATGAAAAAACGAAACAGATTCGCAAAGAATATGGTATTCAAGAAGATGAACGAATGATTTGTTATGTGGGGAGAATTGCGAAAGAGAAGGCTCTTGATTTAGTTATTGAAGGCTTTTCTTTACTACCATCTTCTTCCAAATCAAAATTAGTCATCATTGGTAAAGGTCCAGATGAAAGACATCTTGCTGATTTGATTAAGGAATATCATGCGGAGAGTCGCATTCTTTTAGCGGGTCCAAAGACAGCTGATCAAGTACCCGATTACTATCGCGGCAGTGATGCATTTATTTCTGCTAGTTTATCAGAAACGCAAGGGATGACATTTATTGAAGCGTTAGCGAGTGGTTTACCATTATTTGCTCGTGAAGATGATGTTTTAAAAGAAATTCTTGTCCCAGAAGAAACAGGATGGTTCTTTAAGGATAAAAAGGATTTAGTGGATAAGATTTTACATTTTGAAAATCTAAGTAAGGAAGAGTATTTGACAATACAAAAAGCATGTATAGAACATGTCAAGAAATATAGTAGTGAAACCTTTTATGAAGGTGTCCTTCAAGTTTATAAAGAATCCATTGATGAATATAGTAATCAATATACGGTGGATGATGTAAAAGTTGTAAAAGATTATGTACAGCTTATTCTGAAGAATCGCATTGATGAAAAACGTTTAATCATCAGTATGGATGATTATTATGCACAAGGGATTCGTAAAGGAGAAAAACTAAGTACTTCTCAAATTCAGTCCATTGAAAAAAATGAAGAACGTGTAAGAGCTTACCACGCTTGCCTTCGTCGGATTGCTATGAAAGATCGTACGGTTAAGGAAATAAGAGATTATTTATCGAAGAAAACCGAATGTGGTGATGAAACAATTGAAGGTATTATTCAAAACCTCAAAGATAAGAGTTTATTGAATGATGAAAAGTATTGTGAAAACTTTATTTCAACGATGCGTTTATCTTTATTTGGAGAGAATCGCATACGAAGAGAATTAAAGAAAAAAGGAATCTCTGAAGAAATGATTCAATCGTTATTTGATAAACAACCGGATGATCTTGATCAAGTTCGATCTTACGCAAATAAAATACATCACGCACTGAATACAGAATCCGTTCGTATGACAAAGCGTAAAATTAAAACAAAACTTCTGCAAAGAGGATATTCTTTAGAAGAAGTGAATACCGTTATCAATGAACTCGATTTTAAGAAAGATGAAATAAATGAGAAAAATAATCTAGTACGTTGTGCATTAAAGGCTCGAAAGCGGTATGAAAAAAAGTATACTGGAACACAATTACGAAACGCAATTTATCGTTATTGTGCTTCCCAAGGGTATAATTCAGAAGAAATATACGTTATATTAGATGAAATGGAGTGGGATGATGACTAAGATAAAAGATTTAGTAGAAAAAGAGCGTTTAACACAACCAATGTTGATAAAGAGCTGTAGTAAAGGAACAACCAATAAAGGAGCTCCATATCTAAACTTAGAACTACAAGATGATACAGGTAAAATTGTTGGGAAGCTTTGGGATGCGAAAGAAAGTGATGAAGATGTTGCGATTTCTGGGACTGTTGTCGAAGCGAGTTTTGAAGTCATTGAATATGGGGGAGGGCTCCAATTACGTGTCAATGAGATAAAACCACTAGATCAATCGACGGTTGATTTAAGAGAATTCTTACTAACAGGAAAATACACAACCGAAGAAGTGAAAACAGAAATCAAAAAGTATGTGAATTCTATTACCAATAAAAATATGAAAGCCATTGTTGTGGAAATGTTTAAAAAGGTAGGAGATAAGTATTTTGAATATCCTGCTGCTTCTAGAATTCATCATTCATTTTATGGAGGTTTGGCCGAACATTCACTTGGATTAGTGAAGACTGCAGAAGCGATTGCGAACTTATATCCAAACTTAAATTACGATTTACTTATTTCAAGTGCTTTAATTCATGATATGGGGAAAACGGTAGAATTAGGTGGACTTGTATCTTCTGAATATTCAGAAGAAGGTCGTCTTACTGGACATATTTCCATCTGTCATGGTTGGCTGATGGAAGTGGCTGAAAAATTAGGGGTTGCGGATAGTGAAGAATCATTATTATTACGACATATGATTTTATCGCATCATGGGAAACTGGAATATGGATCTCCAGTACTTCCACTTCTATTAGAGGCGGAAGTATTATCTATGATTGATAATATCGATGCGCGCATCAATACCATTTCCGATTTATTAGAGACTCTTGAAGAAGGGAAGTGGTCGCAACGAGTTCCATCTTTAGATGGAAGACAATTCTATAAACCAAAACTATAAGGAGAGTTATGAGTATTGTCTTAAAATTTGTAAAAGCGACTCATTATATACTATCGAAAGTTGGTCGAGGGGGATCTTTACCTGGTCAACTTGCTTTGATGATGGATTCAAATATCTTAAGTAAATTTAAGATGCCAAAAGAAGTGATATTAGTCACTGGCACAAATGGAAAGACCACAACGAGTAATCTAATCGCAGAATCATTAAGACAAACCGGTAAAAAAGTAATTAATAATCATCGTGGCGATAACTTAAATGTAGGGATTACGACGTTACTTGCGTTAAATGCGAAGGATGATTATACAGTAGATGCGGATATTGCTGTAATTGAAATTGATGAATTAACTGTATATCGACAATTTCATAATCTACATCCAACGGCTCTTGTTGTCACAAACTTTTTCCGTGATCAATTAGATCGTGCAGGTGAAATGGAAACAATTATTCGTCGGATTATGGAAGTAACAGAAAACTTTGAAGGTCGTTTAATCTTGAATGGGGACGATCCAAATGTTTTACGAATCGCAGAAAATGCAAAGAAAGCAAATGTTTATTTATATAGTGTTGGAGAAAATGAAGTTTCAGTAAAGGAAACCGATGAAGCAAGCGAAGGAAAGTTTTGCCCAATTTGTGGGAACCCTCTTCAATACCAATATTATCAATACTCTCATATTGGACGCTTTGAATGTCCGAAGGATCATTATGGAAAGATTCGTCCAAGTGTATTTGTGAATTCAATTGATTATAACAAGGGAACATTCACTTATGATAACAATGAATATCACTCCTTCATTAACGCAATCTATGCGATTTATAACTGTGCTGCGACTTTAACTGTTATGAAAGCTTTAGGTTTTGATCCAACTTTAGCTGATGAAGTCTTCCAACATTACCAATTAAAAGAAGGAAGAAATGAAGTCTTCAATTTAAAGAAACCTTGTGTAATTAATCTCTTTAAAAATCCTACTGGAGCTAATGAAGTGATGAAAGAGATTGTAAAACACGAAGGGGATATGAATATTTGTATTCTATTAAATGACAAAGATCAGGATGGACATGATGTTTCTTGGATTTGGGATGCGCATTTTGAACGTTTCAATATCCCACAAGTAAAGAAAATTTGTTGTAGTGGAACTAGAGCTTATGATATGGCTTTACGGCTAAAATATGAAGGTTTAGAAGATCGAATTATTGTGAAAGAGAATCCGCAAGAAGCGATTCATTGGCTCAATGAAGAAAATATCGATAGTTATGTACTTGCGACCTATACAGCCCTTCATTCAACACGTACTTTATTAAGAAAAGAGGAAAAACAATAAGATGAAAATCCTATGGATGTATCACAACTTAATGGATTTATACGGGGATAAAGGAAATATCCATGTTTTAAAGATGCGTTGTGAGAAACGTAGTATTTCTTGTACAGTTGATACATGTACGATTGGTGATTCAATCGATATCAATGCATATGATTTATTCTTTTTAGGTGGTGGAGCCGACCACGAACAATCTCTCATCTTTGAAGATTTATTAAAGAGAAAAGACAATATTATGGAAGCATATAAGAATCGAACACAATTCTTATTAATCTGTGGTGGATATCAATTATTTGGGGCATATTACTTAGACCAATCTGGAAATCGAATTGAAGGGTTAAATATGTTTCCATACTATACAGAAAGCTCAGATCGTGACCATCGTTGTATTGGGAATATTGCTTTAGAAGTAAATGTGGATGGTGAAACATTTAAAACGATAGGTTTTGAAAACCATGGGGGACAAACAAAAAATGTTGATAGTCCTCTTGGTAGAGTTCTTTATGGACATGGGAATACATTTGATGGGGGATATGAGGGATTTGTGAATGAGCAAGTGATTGCGACGTATATGCATGGACCATTACTCCCAAAGAATCCTCGTCTCGCAGATATCATAATAAAAAGAGCGTTACAGAAACGCTCTAATGAAGAAATTATACTTGAACCTCTTGATGATACATTAGAATTAAAAGCACAAGAAGTTATGTTAAAACGATTAAATGTTCTTTAGCATCTTACTTCTTCTAATACTTCATCTAAATTGAGTTCTAATGATGATGGTTGTAAGACAACAACCTCATCATTTTTATATCTAGGGATGATATGAAAGTGCATGTGAGGAATCGTTTGTCCTGCACACTCATGAGAATTCACAAGTAAGTTACAACCATCTGCACCTAATTTCTCACATAAGTGTTTCGATAATAAGTGACTCGCTTTTGTGCAAGCTAATACGGTTTCTTCATCACTTTCAAGTAGACTATCAAAGTGTTTTTTAGGAAGAATGACCGTATGTCCTTTACTTAATGGATTAATATCAAGCATTGCGAGAACCTGATCATTTTCATACACAATTCGACTAAAAACTTTCTTTTCAACAATGTCACAGAATAAACACATAGATATACCTCTCTCTCTTTGTTTTATAGTATCATAAAAAAATTGGTCATTTCTGACCAATTAGTTTTGAACGATTAGATTTGATGAAGATTCTTTAATCGCATCATACAAATCTTTATCATAGATATGGAAGTTATATTGATTGAAGTAGTGTCTATATGCTTCATCAGAAACCGTTGTATTTGTGGATAATACTGCGACGACTTCCTCTTTAATCTTTTCAACATCGGTTTCATCAATATGAACTAAGTAGAATCGTCCATCAGAACTACCTGCAATTTTTTGCCAACCATCATCTGTTGAACCACTTCTTACATATGCAGATACTTCAGCAGGGTAGTAAGAGGAATTTAAAGTAATGATTTCTGGTTCGCCTTGTGAACTCGCTTCAAATTCAACAATTGCTTCTTGGATGGATTTGGATCCATCTGCTAGAGCACTCAGTGCACCATCTGCTTGGTCTTCCGTAGAGAAAGTAAGAACGGTCGCTTGAACAGGCATATATGTATCCGCAATTCTTGAATAGTTCTCATTAATATATTTTTCAATAAGTTGTGTTTCTTTTTCAGAGAAAATCATATTCTCTACATAGTCCTCTTCACTCATTCCACTGGATTTTAGAGAAGAAAGGAAGCTGTCGCCATACATCGTTTTATAATTATCTAAGATAGATTGCGCATTTTGTTTCATTTCATCAGTTGTTTCAATTTCAACATTACAGATTGTCTTAATTGCTTCATCAATTGCGACATTTGCGCCATTTGTTGATGATAGTATGCTATAGATTTGACCTTTTGTGAATGATTGATTCCCGACGGTAAATACGACATCATTACTTGATTGTAGCTTTGCACGTGCGTCTTCACATCCTGTTGCACTAACGAGTAGGAGTGCACTCAAACTTAAAGTTAATAAACGTTTCATGTTGTTTCCTCCTATTCTGCATCTAGT
>JAFWFT010000021.1 GCA_017515505.1 Solobacterium sp. | reverse complement strand
TCTGTATTTATACAATCCATCATCCTATTCTTTGTTATAGTTATTATCTCTTTCCTCTATAAGAAATTCTTAAAAGAGAAGTTTACGATAACAATGAAAAAGATTTTAATTAAATCCTAAATTATATAATAACGATTCAATCATTATCTGTATTTTAATAAATAAATGGTATTAAACGATATTTTACTTTTTCCTTATACTCTGAATAACCAGATAACTCTTTTTCTAAGACTTCTTCTTAATTCTTATTCTATTAATAATAATTGTATTATAAAAAATCATATTAATTAAAGAGATAGGGAATTTAATATATGAAGCATACCTAAATTTACGCAGTCAAACTTATACTTTTATTGATATGGATTCGCGTAGTAAGTTCGTTTCAACAACCAAAAGAAATAAACGATCCTTAATACAGAACCGTTTTTGGTTATTATTCATCTTCTAGATGATATTACCTACTATCCACCTGCGACCTTTTATATGTGTTTAAAAGAATTGTAATAAATATAATTATGCATATGCTATAAATCAAAATAGATGCTTCTACATTATTCATGCTTCCATAGCGAAAAGTATTACAAAAAGTTGCGGAATATAAAAGCATAGTGGGTCTTAGTTGCCATAACTTATAGATGAAGCCTGGCTTACCTGGCATATTAAATAGTCCGATAAAGATAAAGGCGGCATGAATCGCCATAGTGGCAACATCAGACTTTGTTAGAAGCGAAATCAGCATATTAGTTATAGAAAATAGAATACTAACCACCAATGCTAGCATTATGTAGATTAGAATCATGGTTCCAATCGTAATACTCCATGGAGATGAAGGGATCACATTTTGGATTACTCCATTCCATCCTGTTGTTCCATAAAATAAGAACATCTCAATCAAACAAAGACCTATCAAAATAATAGACTGTATAATTGCAATCGTGATACTAGCTGCAATTTTCGCTACGCAAACTGGAAGATGACCATTTTTAGTAGAGAGAATCATAGCATCTGTACGATAGCTTTTTTCATCCGCAAAAGTGCCTGCTAGGGCAAGGGATATATTAAGAATAAGTGTCCACCCAATGATGTATAGAACATTTAGTATATTAAGATATGCTAGAGCATAGGAATAAACTATGGGTTTTTCTATTTCATCATAGATTTTAAGCCATGTATTGAGTTCTTCGTCAGATGAGCCAAGTTGAATGCCATCATGAATGATATTTTCTCTCATTGCTTTATAGAATTCATCTGAGGTTAATGTAGCCACTTTTTCTCTATCATGTACAACATCACACAAATAATTGTATAGCGCTGCTTTACCGATTTGACTTGCTGCATTTTGATATACTGCTCCAGAATCATATGCGGCAAGTTTATCAAAAAATGTGGGATTATTATCAATCTGCATTTTCATTTCGTTTTTGAATTCCTCCAGAAAAGCATCATCGATAGAATTTCCAGAAATCATACACAAGAGTTCTTTTTGTTTTTTCACATAATCTCTATGTCCATCCATTGACATATTAGCAAAACCCATCATCAAAATAAGTACCATGCTAATGGCCATAGCAATCCATACGGATTTCTTTGATAAGATCTTTCGTATTTCTAATCTATATAGTAAAGAAAAATTATTCATTCTCTTCTCCTCCAAATGCTTGTAGGTAAAACATTTCCAAGTCGCCTTGATTATCTCTCGCTTTACCGTCGAAAATGATGCTTCCTTCTTTCATCATGATAATTCGATCCGCAATATGTTCTACATCAGATACGATGTGCGTTGAAAAAATGACGATAGAATCTTTGCCTAGCTCGGCAATCATATTTCGAAATTTCACTCTTTCTTTCGGATCCAGTCCGGATGTTGGTTCATCCAAAACTAGAATCTTTGGATTGTTTAATATGGCTTGTGCTATTCCGAGTCGTTGTTTCATACCTCCGGAATAAGTTTTGATTTTTTTGTTTGCTACCACCTCCAAATTCACAACATTGAGAAGTTCTTTGCATTTTCTTTTAGCTGCATGTTTTTCGATTCCTTTTAGCGCTGCCATATACATTAGGAATTCTTTTCCTGTAAAACTAGGATAGTATCCAAAATCCTGAGGCAAATATCCAAGGGCATCTCTATACATTTCTTCTGCTGTATTCAACATATCATTTTCAAATTGAAAGGTAATCTTTCCACTTGTTGGCTTTAAAATTCCGCAAATCATTCTCATAAGCGTCGTTTTACCAGCGCCGTTTGCTCCAAGTAGGCCAGTTACGCCTGGCTCAAAATTGATGCTAATTTGATTAACCACAGTGGTATTTGAATAGTTTTTTGTCACCTGATCTAATATAAGTTCCATGATAAATTCTCACTTTCTTTAACATATAGAATGCATTCTCTTATTACTGCTCCAAGTAGGATTGCAAGAAGCATGAGAAAAATAAAGTTTGATGATTGCGTGCTTTGTTGAAAGGTTTTTATCACATTTGGTAAAAGTCCACAAAAAGAGCAAACTGCAAGCACTCCAAAAATGTTTTCTTTGCCATGCCATTTTCTTGTTATCAGCATGGCACCATAGGTGCTAACAAGATAAGGAAATACAATCAGCACCATATTGTCCATAACGGAAGCAATTTTCGTAACCCAAAGGATAATGCCTAAAGACAATAATAAAACCATACTGAAAAATCCTAAGATGAATAGGCGTACGATGCGAATAAATCGTAAAGAAAATCGGCTAACTGCTTCTAGTTCTTCCATTCCATATCGCTCTGAACGAGATAAAAGAATCATTGGAATTAGCGCACATGCTGGAACAAAGGAAGATATGGACCACACGATATCTGTGTCAGCTGTTCTAGTTGCTATAAGCATAAGGGCAATCAAAACTGCACCTGTAAGGATGCTTTTCAACCCCATATATCGAAACTCCATTTTGATGATGCTAAAAAGTTGTGGGGAACGTTTTTCATATTTTCGAATAAATAGTTTTCTTTTTTCTGTTTCAGGTAATACATAGCTATCTTTCAATAGCATTCTTAACTCTTTATCATTCATCACGATATTCTCCTTCCAATATTTTTCTCAATATTCTTAGTCCTTCTTTTAATCTTCTATTAACTGAAAACCTAGATATGCCCATTACTTTCCCTATATCTGCAACAGACATATCACTCACATATCGCATTACTATGATTTCTCTTAATTCTTCTGTAAGTTGTTCCAAAGCATCTTCTATCGCAATACGATCAATCACATTCTCCGATTTCAAACTTTCACAAGAAAAGAGATTTGGATATGCATCAATATCCAACATTGTATTCTTTCGAAATTCATCCATGCATAGATTTCTAGCTATTGTATAGAGATATGCCATTTCTTTACCAGTATCTTCATAGGAATGGCTTTTCCAAAACTTAAGAAAAGTTTCTTGCACGATATCTTCTGCAAGGAAGCGATCTTTTGTTTTCATATAGCAGTACCTGAGGAGTTTGTCGTACTGTTCATTTAAATCCATGGATTATTTCCTCCTCAATATACATAACGTTTAAAGAGTAACATTTGTGCGATAAAAATCCTATAATCATTCGATAAAAAAAGAATGCAAACACAAAAATGTTCATTCATTATGAATCTACCTTGTGTAATGCATATAAACTTTTATTATTGAATTTGCTATTAGAAAGTACGAAATATTTCTTAATAATTATCTGTATTTTAGTAAATAAATGGTATTAAACGATATTTAACTTTTTTCTTATATTCAGAATAACCATTTAATTCTTTTTCTAATACTTCTTCTTCATTCTTAAGTCGTTGAATAATAATTGGGATATAAACTAACATGATAAGAAAAGAAATAGGGGAATTTAATATTAGGGGCATACTTATGAATAAGAATACAGTCGCAAAATAAATAGGATGACGAACAATCCCATAAAGACCTGTATCAATGACTTTTTGATTCTCTTGTACTTCTATCGTTCTTGATAGATATGCATTCTCTCGTAATACTTCTCCAAATAATAGATAGGACAGTAAGAAAAGGATACAACCAAGTAGGACAATGCTATGTGGGAAAGACATTCAATGAAAACGTTCATTGAGACCTGCGACAATAAACATAGCTAAAAACATTATTCCACTATATTTAATGACATCTTGTTGGGTAGATTCTTTTTCTTTTGCGTTTAAGCGTGAGCGAAGTAGATCGGGAGCCTTCACATACATAATGATACCCGCAAAAAACATAGGGATAAAAAGAAGAGCCATAAAGAGCCATCCATGAAACCAATGAAAAGAACCTGCCGGAATGAATAGTAAACATCCTACAAGTAGAATCCCAAGACCAAATTTAAATAGAGCTTCTGTTAATAGTTTCATAAATTAAATAGTAGGTTTCCAAACATATAAGCCTTCACTTAATGAAATCTCTTTTACAAGTTCTAATAATTCTTCACTTGGATTAAAGAGAGTTAAGTGCGTGTCATCTGGTTCGGATAAAATCATTGCGTTATCCATCATAAGATATAAATAGTGATTCTTCATTTCTTTTTCAATTACTTCTGGTAGAGGATTGATTATTTCACTTTCATTGATAGAAATATCTTTATAACAGTTTAGTTTCAAGATGAAGTTAATATGTTTTTGTTTAATTTTATGAAAGTGTTTTGAAGATAAGAAATACTTTTCAACCTTAAAGTATTGTCCAGGACTGTTTTCTTTAACTTGCTTAGGAAGAATATCAATAATCCAATAGGGCATTTGTAAGAGCTCATCAATTTTGTTGATCATATTAAAACCCCCATGGTAGATACGCTGCAATCATTGCGAAGAGTATCGCTGGTAACATATTTGCGACTTTGATGGTCTTTCTCCATACCAAATTAATACCAACACAGAAGATTAAAATAGAACCTACAAGTGAGATATAAGAAATCGCTAGTTCACTCATGAGTGGTGAAATGAGTTGGGCAAGCAATGTGATTCCACCTTCTAGTAGAAAAACAGGGATACAAGAAAAGGTTGCGCCTTTTCCTAAAGAGGAAGCCATCACCGCAATAATCACAAAGTCGAGAACAGACTTTACCGCAAGCGTTGAGTAATTGCCTGTTAAACCATCTTGTAAGGAACCCACAATTGCCATTGCGCCAATACATACTGTTAAAGACGCAGTCACAAAGGCATCCACAAATTGTGTATCTTTCCTGTTTCCTGTTTTCTTTTTTAGCCATTCACCAAAGGTTTCAAAACCTTCTTCGATATGGAAAAGTTCACCAAGAATCGTTCCAAGGATTAAACACAATACAATAAGCATTGCTTTACTACTGATTAGATTTCCTTGATCAATCTTCAACATGCCTTCCATCGCACCTGCAATCGCAATGAAAAGCACTCCAATCCCACAAGTTTTACTAAGGGAAGAGAGTTGTTCTTCTTTAAAGAGTTTCCCCGTAAGATTTCCTAATAAGCCTCCCAATAGAATTGCGAGGGTATTGATTAAAGTTCCTAAACCTCTCATAGTATTATTGTACACAAATATAAATTGATTGATGAAAAGAATTGCACTATAATCGGTAGAGAAATAAGGGGGGAATAACAAAATGGTATTAATTATTGGGGCTGCACTCATCAGTTTTCTTCCTACTGTTTTCTTGTTGTTATGGTTTAAGAAACGGATTGGATTACAACATGATGAGACATATGACAATGCATATAAAATAGTTCTTAAAAAAGGATTTATAACAATTCTACTTGTGATTGCGTGTTCTGCTTTATTTGCTGTTATTGAAGGTGGATTAGGATTCTTACTCAAAGGACCAGATTCATATCCACTTCTATTTGCGGCATATCATACATTTATTGTATTAGCTTTATCGGAAGAACTCGTAAAGACATTCCAATTCTATTCTTCTATTAAGAAGATGGAATATAAATACACATGGCTTGATATGATTATCTTCATGACAACGATTGGTTTATGTTTTGGTTTATTAGAATCGATTCTATATGTTGTAGGAGCGGATGTGATTCAAATACTTGTACGTGGGGTAATGACATTCCATGGTGGACTCGGATTTATTGAAGGATGGTTCTATGGTCTTGCGAAAGTGAAAGGAAAGAAATGGTATGCGGTGCTTGGCTTCCTCATTGCGTGGATCATTCATGGGGCATATGACTTTGGTCTATCTGAAGAATTCTTAACGTTAGGTGAATATGCTCCATTCTTATCCGTTAATCTAGCAATCCTAGCTGTTATCATCTTTATTGTAATGATTGTATTCTTCTTTACTGTCAAAAAGAAAGAAAAGTATTTAAAACCTCTTGATTAATAAAAGACCTTCGTTCCTATAGGGACGAAGGTTTTCTTAATCCCTTCATACATTCATAAAAGAAGGATTACTTAAGCGTAATCCTATTATCTAATCCTTCGGTATAAATGATAAGTTGATCATCTTTTGTGAAGGTATGTGTGGAATTTATTTTTTTGTCGGTATCTGTAATCCAAACAGCTTCTAATGTTTCATCTGGATGAACTGCTTTGTATTTTTTAATAAATTCTATGCCATCTTCATAAGAGAGGGTAAATAAGGTTGTGGTAATACAGTCTGCAGCAGTGGAGTTTGTGGTAAAGACAGAAACCGAGTGCCAATGACGAGCGGGATAAAGTGTGGAAGGGTCGATGATGTGATGATAATGTTGTTCATCTTCAGCGATATAATTTCGTTCATAATCTCCACTTGTGACGAAGGAACCAATCCCTTCATATTCGACGACAACAATCGAATCAGGGGATTTAGGGTCTTGAATGCCAACACGCCATGGGGTTCCATCTGGTTTAGGACCTAATGTACGATTGTTTCCACCAGCGTTTACGGCACCTGTATGATATCCTTCTTTTTCTAAATAGAGGGCAATTTGTTCCGCCGCAAATCCTTTCGCAATTCCACCAACATCAAGAGAAACATGTTCATCCGTGATATAGACAGTACTCTTTTCTTCGTCAATCTCAATATATTCCCATCCACGATATTGGGCTGCATCTTCTAATTTTTCTTGTGGAGGAAGATGGCCGTATTCGCCATCTTCATTTAAAAGAATCCCTTCCGTACGATATTCATGCCATATTTTAAGAAGGGCACCCATTGTAATATCAAATTCACCATTGGATAAATCATAGAACTCTTTGGCTTTTTTCAACATCTCAATGATTTCAGGTTCAACTTTAACGGCTTCTTTTCCTGCATTTTGGTTAATGACACGTAAGGAATTCACATTCTCATGATCATAATATATATCAAATAAATCATTATATTTTTTAAATAACGCAGAACTTGTTTGAAAGATTTGGTCAAACTCATCTTGTTCAAGTGGAAAACCACGTAAAGAAAAGAATGTATCAAATCCACAATCAATACAGGTATTACTTTTTAAAGTAACTTCTGGAGTTGGGGCTGGTGTATTTGGGGTTGTACAACCTCCTAATAAACAACTCACAAGACCTACAATAAATAGTTTTCTCATATCGTTTAAGATTATAACATTTATATAAATATATATATAGTATTTATGATATAATCTTATATCGGTAGAGGAGACGGATAGAATTATGTCATTTTTAACAGGTCCGATGCATCACCATCTAGATGGACATAAGGATTTGACAGCGCATAAGGAAATTGTGACGTTAACAAATCCAGATGTTGTTTGGATTCCATTAATTAATGGAAATGCGCCTTGTACACCTTTGGTCAGTGTAGGAGACACGGTGAAAGTAGGGACAAAAATTGCAGAACGAAATGACCATTTTTATCTACCTGTATATTCTCCGGTGTCAGGTAAAGTCGTAGCGATTGAAAAACGTATGGCGACCACACTTAAGAATGTGGATCATATCAAGATTGAAAATGATCACCAAAATACAGTAGATAAGCCATTTGGCACATTAGATTATGAAAGTGCTAGTCATGAGGAGTTACTCGAATTCGTAAAGAATGCGGGAATGCTTGGCCTTGGTGGGGCAGGTTTCCCAACGTATGCAAAGTTTACGAATCCTGAGAATGTAGATTTATTCATCATTAATGGGGTTGAGTGTGAACCATACTTAACAGCTGATTATAAGAATATGATGGAGAATTTATCACTACTCAAAACAGGAACACTTGCGCTATTGAAATTATCAAAAGCGAAAAAGGGTTGTGTTGCTGTTAAAGAGGATAAGAAAGATTTAATTGCGGAACTCAAGAAGACATTTGAAGGTACCAATGTTGAAATTCGTACCGTTCCGGATATTTATCCTGCTGGTTGGGAAAGAACATTAGTTCTCTTATTAACTGGGAAACGATATGATCGTTTACCAATTGAAGCAGGATGTATTCTTAATAATGCTTCGACTGCGATTGCGCTTGCAGATGCATTAGTTAACGGAATGCCACTAAGAGAAAAATATGTAACAGTATCTGGTGATGGTGTAAAAGAACCACATAACGTGGTGGTAACAATCGGTACACCTGCACATGATGTTGTGGAAGCTTGTGGTGGATATGCAGCGGAAGAAGTAAAACTTATCGCTGGAGGACCTATGATGGGGAATTCCATTCCAAATGATCAATTTGTGATTGGGGCACCAGTCAATGGGCTAACCGTTTTAGAATATAAACCAGTTAAAGAAGTAAAATGTTTACGTTGTGGTAAATGTACAGAAACATGTCCATCTGGACTAGAACCTGTCCGTATTAATTCCGCAGAAAAGATTAAAGATATTGATACGCTTGTGAAACTTGATGTGAACGCTTGTATTGAATGTGGTATGTGTAGTTACATTTGCCCATCTAAGATTGATGTTACGGAAGGTGTTCGTAGAGCGAAGCGCTATATGGCGTTAAAGAAGTAGAAAGGGGATCGGTAAAATGAAATTTATTTTTAAACCAGCACCACATTATCGTAGTCCTCAAAGTACTTCAAGTATCATGAGAGACTTAACGCTTTGTTTACTAGCTGTTTCTATTTTTGCATGTGTATACTACGCAATGAACTATGGAACAGAAGTCGCAATGCGTGTGGGTATTATGTTAGTGGCATCTGTTGTAGCAGCACTAGCAACAGAAGCAATCTGGTTTGCTTGTACCAAACAAAATGTACTAGAAGGAATTACAAGTTCGTATGGTTGGGTAACAGCGATTATCTTAACGCTTATCTCATCTGTGAATGTTTCTTACTATGGATTAATCATTTGTACGGTACTTGCAATCTTATTTGGAAAACTTGTCTTTGGTGGATTTGGCCAAAACATCTTCAACCCTGCAGCATTTGGTGCAGCTGTCTTAATGAGCACCTTTGCAGGAAGTAATGTGGATGTAGTCAGTGGAGCAACACCAACGGTTGCGATGAATTCCTTTAGTTGGATGACATCGGCAGAAAATGTTAACGCAATCATGGGGAACTATGGTGGTGTTCTCAATATGTTCTTAGGACAATATGTTAGTACAATGGGTAGTACATGTGCAGTATTACTACTTCTATGTATGGTCTTCTTAATTGTTCGTAAAGATATTGATTGGCAATTACCTGTCTTCTATATTGGCGGTGTATTTGTCTTGACATTACTCATTGGATTAATCAAAGGGGCAGGTTTCAACTATGCGTTATTCCATGTCTTAGCAGGTGGTGTCTTATTCGGTGGTGTCTTCATGGTGACAGATCCTGTGACATCTCCAGTAACCATCCCTGGAAAGATTCTATTTGGACTTGGAGCAGCCGTCTTTACGGTCATCTTCCGTCTTCGTTCGAATATGCCTGATGGTGTACTTTACTCCATCCTCATTATGAATATGTTGACACCAGCCTTAGATAAAATCTTTGATGGAAACCAAATTAAGAATGCATCAAGTATCTTAAAGAAGGTTCTTATTGGAAGCTGTTGCTTCTTACTTGTTGGTATGGGAGTTGGTGCGATTGCTGAAGTTAAAGAAGGAAGTGTTCCTTCTGCTAGTGGAAGTAGTGTGGCACTTGATGTCGATGTTGATTTTGGAGAACCAATTAGCTTATCGAAAGACTTAGCCACTTATAAAGCAGAAGCAGAAGAGGTTTCGAATGATGGAACAACTGCTGTCTATCATGTAACCGCAAGAGGATTTGGCTTACTAGATCCAGATGGAATTGCGTCTCATACGGGTCATGAATACTCTCGTAATGAAGCAGATATTACGGTTGATGTAACAACAATGACAGTGAAAGATATTGAACTGACACACTTTGGAGATACGGAAGGGATTGGCGATATCGCTACCCAAGAAGGTGTTCTTAATGGTCATATTGGAAAATCTTTAGACGATAGCATTGATTGTGTTACAACGGCTACTTATACAAGTGAATCTGTTGCGGCAATGGTACAAGCAGCATTAAATGCTGCAGCTGGTAACTAGGGGGGTGAAACAGATGAAAAAAGAAAGTACATTATATAAAGTTTTACTTCTTGGTGTTCTATGTGCAATATGTGGTACCTTACTTGCAGGCGTCAATGCAGTTACAGCTCCAATTATTGAAGCGGCTGCGATTGAAAATGAAAAAGCAAACTTAGAACTCATCTATCCAGGAGCTACCTTCAAAGAAGTCAAAGACTTTACAGATGAAAGTGGATTAATCCAAGGGGTTTATGAAGCTGAGGGTAAAGGAATGATTTATAAGATTAAGAATACGGGGTATAACTCCAATGGCTTTACATTCTTGATCGCATTCAACAATGATGGGACTGTTGGTGGATATACCGCATTAGAGCATGGGGAAACAAGTGGATTTGGTTCTCGTGCATTTGAAGGAGATTATGTAGAACAAATTAAAGGTTTAACGTCTTCTGATCCTGTTCCACTCTTAACAGGTGCAACCATTACAACAACAGCTGTTCAACAAGGTATTGATGCTGCAAAAGCATTATTCAATGAAGCAAATAACATTAGTTATGATCCAAATGCTGTTGCAGAAGCTGCTCCAGCTCCTAAGGGAGATCCATTGCCACTGAATAGTGATTATGCAGAATTCAAGTGTGAAGTGGAAGAGTTGAGTAATGATGGAACAACTGCGAAGTATCATGTCACATCTCGTGGCTTTGGTTTATTAGATCCAGATGGAATGGCATCTCATTCTGGTCATGAGTATAAGAGAAATGAAGCAGAGATTGAAGTGGATTTAGCTTCGATGACTATCACAAATTACACACTAACTGTATTTGGTGATACAGAAGGCATTGGTGATACAGCGACAACAGAAGAGAAACAACAAGAATTTGTCGGTAAGACACTTGATGATTCCATTGATTCTGTTACAGGTGCGACTTGGACTGGTAAGTCCTTAGCTGCGATGGCACAAGCTGCCTTAAATGCAGCAAGTGGAAATTAGGAGGCATAAGACATGAGTGAGAAAAAACAAAAAAGAAGTTTCGTGTCAGAGATGTTATATAACAACCCAGTCTTCGGATTATATCTTGGTATCTGTTCGAGTTTAGCCATTACAACAACTCTAAACAATGCGATTGGTATGGGAATCGCTGTTATCGTGGTACTTGTATTATCGAATATAGTTGTATCGCTATTAGCTCCAATTACACCAGACGAAATTCATATTCCTGTATATATCGTCATTATCGCTTCATTAGTTACAATTGTCGGAATGTTAATGCAAGCATTTACACCGCAATTATTCTCTGCCTTAGGTGCCTTTATCGACTTGATTGTTGTGAACTGTATTATCCTTGGTAGAGCAGAGGCATATGCTAGTAAAAACAATGTTTTGGATTCCGCAAAAGATGGATTAATGATGGGTTTATCTTATACCTTCAGTTTAATTGCGATGAGTTTCATTCGCCAATTATTGGGGACAGGTGTTCTATCAATGTCCAATCCTATGACGAATGCAGAAATCTTCTCATTACGTTTAATTCCAGAAGGATATGAGATTGGAATCTTTACCCAACAAACAGGGGCATTCTTAACATTCGCTATTTTAGCAGCAGCAGTAACTGCTTATAAAAACGCAAACGATAAGAAAGAAGTAGCAAAACAAAAAGCTAAGGAGGCACAAGCATGAGTTTAAGTAGCCTATTTACAATCTTTATTAGCGGAATGCTAATTAACAATATCATCTTATCGAAGTTCTTAGGAATCTGCCCATTCATGGGTGTATCGACCAAACTAAGTTCCGCGGTAGGAATGGGACTAGCGGTTATCTTCGTTATCTTTGGTGCGAGTGTATTCTCTTGGTTTCTTTACTACTATGCATTAGTACCACTAGGACTTGAATATATGAAACTCATCTGTTTCATCCTACTAATTGCTTCCTTTGTTCAATTTGTAGAAATGTTTGTGAAGAAGACTTCGCCATCTCTCTATAAATCATTAGGTATTTATCTGCCATTAATCACAACCAACTGTGCTGTATTATATGTTGCATTAGATAACATTACACAAAAATACACACTTGTTGAAACGATTGTTAATTCAATCGGTGTTCCAGCTGGATTTATGCTGATGCTTGTAATCTTTGCGACAATTCGTGAACGTCTCGATAGTGCAGATGTACCAGAAGCATTCAAAGGGAATCCAATTGCGTTAGTGGTAGCGGCTATTATGGCAATTGCCTTTGGTGCATTTGCAGGTCTCGTATAAGATGAAAATACTTTATGCGATTGGGATCGTATTAGGTTTGATTATCCTCTATGTGATAGGTTCAACCCTCAATAAAAAAACACCAGTTCCTGAAGGGTGTGAAAACCTAAAAGTGAATTGTGATGCGTGTGGGATTCAATCCTGTATGGTTCGTAATAAGAATAAAGGAGAAGAGTAATTATGGTAAAGGCATTATTAATGATGTTAGCTTTAGGTGCTGTATGTGGTTTAATTTTAGGATTTGCTTCGAAAGCATTCTATGTTGAACCAGATCATCGTGCCGAAGACTTACTAGCGATGCTACCTGGATATAACTGTGGAGGATGTGGCTATCCTGGATGTTCTGGTATGGCTGATGCTTTAGCAGAAGGTAGTGCAGATGTTGAGAAATGTAAACCTAGTAAGCCAGAAGCTAGAGAACAAATCAAACAATATTTAGCGGATCATCCTGCTAATTAGAGTAGTATATATAGCCCTACAAAATGTAGGGCTTTTTTATGTAAGGAATCTTCCTCTTTTTGCGAATATATTGTTTGAAGGAGGAGAAGATGAATAAAACAATTCTTATTAAGAGTATTAGTGTGGTCTTATTGGCTTCGCTATTACTCGCATTATGCACGTTTGCGTTTAAGGTTTGTGTAAAAAAAGAAATGCATCTCATGAAAACGTATATCGCAAGCAGGGATATTCCACCACGTTCAATGATTATGGATACGGACTTATTAGAAGTAGAGGTTCCCAAACATTATGTTTTATCGGATTGCTTTACCAGTAAAGAAGACTTGCTTGGAAAGTATACGGATATTCAAGGAAAGATACCTGCAGGTTCTTTATTCTATAAAACAATGGTATTTAATAAAGAAGAACTGCCAGATAGTCCGACAACAGAGCTGAAAGAAGGGCAAGCTGCCTATTCCTTAGAAGTGGATTTAGCTAAATTAGGAGGACCTTTAGTTCCAGGACAGCGTGTGGATATCTATGCATCTTTTGTTGAAAAGGATGCAAGTGTAATTTCAGGAGCACTTCTTGAGAATGTACGCCTCATCGCAATCAAAGACTATCAAGGGCTTAACTTAGATGATCCTGATAGCACAAAGACACCATATCTAGCCGTTTTAGCAATCCAAGTTGAGGATGTAGAACTATTAAATATGGCAGAAAAAAGAGGAGATATTAAACTGGTGGCTTCTAGTAAAACATATGACTCTAATATAGAGGCAAAACGTGTTGTTGACTCTAATGCCATTCATTATCTTGAGCAGGAAGAAGAGATTGAACAAATAGTCTTCAAAGAAGAAATTGATATTGATTATGATGAATAAAAAAATGGTTCTTTAAGAAGAACCATTGTTTTTTCTATGGGGCGATCGATGGGACTCGAACCCACGAATGCTGGAGCCACAATCCAGAGTGTTAACCAACTTCACCACGACCGCCATAGCCACTCTATTTTAACGTAAAGAATCACTTAAAGCAAGGTATAATAAGAAAGATGGAAGTAATTATCGGTAATACGACATTTCCGGTTGAAGTCATTAAAAAACCAAGACTAAGAAATGTATATATGCGTTTAAAAGACAATACGATTATTATTTCTTGTCCATATGGAACAAGTGAAGTTTTTATTCGTTCTTTTATACATGAAAAAGAAAGATGGATCTTAAAAACCTATCAATCGCAACAGCGTAAAAAAGAACTTGATAAAGAAGGTGTGAATGGACCTGTCATTTATCTTTGGGGAGAAAAGAAATATGTCCGATATGAAGAAGCTTCTAGAGATTCTGTATTCGTAGATGGGGATATTATTACGTTCTATTTAAAAGAAATAGAAGATAAAAGAATTCAAAAAGCATTTCGAAAGTATGCGATTCAAGAAGTTGAGAATCAAATCAACGAGAGAAGAGAAGAATGGGATTGGAAGATTTGTTTGGCTCATGATCTTCAAATTCCAACCATTAAAGTTCAATACATGACTTCAAGATGGGGAGTATGTTATCCAGATAGACATCTGATTAAGATGAGTAGTCGTTTAGTTCATTATCCAGTAGAAGGACTTGATTATGTTTTACTACATGAATATATACACTTCTTAGTACGTAATCATTCTTCACGTTTTTATAGGTATGTGGTGAAATATATGCCTCAGTATAAGAAGTATGATGCAGTCTTGAAATAATTTTCAAAAAACAGATGAAAATTATATGAAAAATAGAATAAATATGTGGTTTCCATATTGAAGATTTATAAGAATACGATACAATATAATCAAGAAACAAGTTTAGATTGGAGTTGAAGATCATGATTCAAGTCAATACACCTGTTTTCATTGTACAGGAGTTATTCGCCTTAAGAGGAGAACTTCTTTTAGGCGGGGTTGATACGTTACAATTGGCTTGTTTTTAATTGGATTACATAACTTTTATGTAGTCCTTTATTTTATTTCAAGTTAGAAACCATAAATTTTAATAAGAAATGGAGGAGAGTTTATGGATCAAGTAAATCAAGAATTCTTTGATGCAGCAGCAAGAGGAGACTTTGAAAAAGTTTGCTCAATGGTTGCAAAAGGCGCGAACATTAACATCGCAAATGGCGATGGCAGAACGGCTTTGATGCGTAGCGCAAAACGTGGTCATGAGGAGATTGTTCGTTATTTATTAGATAATGGTGCAGACACAAGAGCTCGTGACAAATACAATAAGACGGCACTAATGGGAGCTGCCAAAAAGGGTCATCTTGCAATTTGTAAGATGCTTGAACACGCAAGTGCAGATGTGAACTCCCACGATAATAAAGGACGTACTGCATTAATGCGTGCTGCACTTCTAGGAGAAACAGACGTTGTTGAGTACCTTGTTAGCAAGGGTGCAGAAGTAGATGCACAAGATGAACAAGGACGTACTGCACTCATGGAAGCGGTCAATGCATATAAAGCAGATGTCATTAAATGCTTAGTTGACCATGGCGCAGATATAAATAAGGTAGATAGCCGTGGATGTACAGCACTCATGAGAGCTGCTTACATTGGATATCCAGAATTAGTGAACTTCCTACTAGAACATGGCGCAGATAAGAGTGCCAAAGACTTTGATGGGAATATGGCAATTCACTATGTTCGTAAAGAATGTTTAGAAGATCTCAAGGACATCTTGAAATAGGGGGAATACTAAATGAAAGATTATTTAGCAAGTGAAGTTAGAAATGTCGTTGTATTAGGACATTCCGGAGCTGGTAAGAGTTCTGTTATCGAAGCATGTCAATATTTTACAAAAGCAATTGACCGTTATGGAAAAGCAAGTGATGGCACAACCGCTTTAAACTTTGATGCAGAAGAGGGAAAAAGAGGATTATCCTGTTATTGTCACTTAGCACCTGTTGAATGGAAAGATAAGAAGATTAACTTTATCGATACTCCAGGTTATATGGATTATGAAGGGGAAGAAGTGACGAGTTTAACAGTTGGAGATAATGCCTTAATCGTTGTCGATGCGAAAGAAGGAATTGAAGCAGGAACGGAACGTGCTTGGAAAGAAGCCGTGAATAAACGTAAATTACCTACCATTTTCTTCATTAATAAAATGGATGATCCAAATGCATCCTTTGAAGAAGCTTACCAAGCTCTTCATACAAAGTTTGGGAAATCGGTTATTCCTTTTGAACTTCCAATTATCAAAGATGGAAATGTTGTTGGTTCTGTTAATATTCTACGTAATAAAGCATGGTACTATGATAACTCTAATGAACCAAAAGAAGTTCCAGATGAATTAAAAGAACAAGTGGAAGGTTACTACAGTGAAATCACAGAAGCGATTGCGATGACAGATGATGAACTCATGGAGAAATTCATTGGTGGAGAAACCTTTGATCAACATGAACTCGCAAAAGGATTACGGATTGGTGTCCGTAGTGGTGATATTATTCCTGTTTACTGTGGTAGTGCAGATAAACAAACGGGGATTGAGCGTCTTATGGATTTAATTACTGAATATTTCCCAAGTTATGCAGAAAAGGGACGTGTTCAAGTAAAGAATGATAAGGGTGAACTTATTGACTTAGAAACCAATGAAAATGAAGCCCTATCCGCATTTGTATTCAAGACCATCATCGACCCATTCGTAGGTCAAATCTCTTACTTAAAAGTCATGAGTGGTGTCTTAAATTCAGATTCACAAGTCTATAATGCGAATAAAGAAACAACGGAAAAAGTTGGCCAAGTATACGTTATTAATGGAAAATTCCAAATTGGTGTTGGAAAGCTCTTTACAGGGGATATTGGCGCAGTTGTGAAACTACAAAATACACAAACCTGTGATACTTTATGCAGTAATTCTAAAATAGTGAAATATGATCCAATTGAATTCCCAGAACCAAACTTAGGATACGCAATCTGGCCAAAGACAAAAGCCGATGAAGATAAGATGTCTGTTGGTATTCGTAATATGTGTGCAGAAGACCATACGATTCGTTTAGATAAAGTTGCGGAAACCCATGAACAAGTTCTTTATGGACTGGGTGATCAACATATTGATCTCATTGTTTCAAAACTTAAATCCAAATATAAAGTTGAAATTGATACAGCACCTCCAACTGTACAATATCGTGAAACAATTCGTGGTAAAGCAGAAGCACAAGGCCGTTATAAGAAACAAAATGGTGGTGCTGGATTATTTGGTGAAGTATGGATTCGCTTTGAACCATGTGAAAGTGAAGACATGGAATTTGCGGAAGAGTTAAAAGGTGAAAACCTTCCAAGACAATATGTTCCACCAGTCGAACAAGGTCTAAGAGATTGTATGGAACGTGGGCCTTTAGCTGGATATAAAGTCGTTGGTGTTAAAGCAACGGTTTATGATGGTAAATATCACCCAGTTGATTCAAAGGAAGCTGCCTTCAAAGAAGCAGCGCGCTTATCCTTTAATTCAGCAATGCCTAACGCAAAACCTGCATTATTAGAACCTATCTCTTCATTAACCATTATCGCACCAGAAGAATATACCGGTGCTCTAATGGGAGATATCACAAAGCGTAGAGGTCTCATTATGGATATGTCACTCAATGAAGAAGGAGACCAAGTTATCCATGCAGAAGCTCCAATGGCAGAAATGCTAACATACGCAACAGAGCTTCGTTCAATGACACAAGGTCGTGGTAAGTTTACAATTCAATTCGATCGTTATCAACCAGCACCTCAAGAAGTTGCTGACCGTGTCATTGCCCAAGCAAAAGAAAAGAAAGAAGCATAAGAGGAGGGAGCACATAGTAAGTGCTCCTTTCTTTTCGCATTTCATGTTATATAATAGGAATGCATGGACCAACAAGAGAAACAATCGAAGAGTAATTATATTAAAAGTTTAAGTTTGGAAACGTTTATTTTTCCAATTTTCTTTATTGGATTCTTTTCGATTTTCGCTATTCAAATGGGGCTTGCGAATGCACTAAATACCATGATGAATACAGCTTATCAATTACTGATTGATACGGTCTTATATATTACTGCAGTCTGTGTTATTATGGGTGCTATTTCTGGTTTGTTATCAGAGTTTGGTTTTGTGTCTCTAGCAGATAAAGTTCTACAACCTTTCATGAAACCAATTTATGGATTGCCAGGTGCCGCTTCCTTAGGAATCATCACAACATTCTTATCGGATAATCCCGCAATTTTAACCCTTGCGGAAGATCATCACTTTCAAAGCTTTTTCAAAAAATATCAGTTCTTTGCGTTAACAAATCTAGGAACTGCCTTTGGGATGGGATTGATTGTTTGCACATATATGTATAGTTTATCAAATTTGTTGGGACAACCTTTAGCTGGAGCGGTTTTAATTGGCTTACTAGGAGCTCTTATCGGTAGTATTGTCAGTACTCGACTAATGTTAGGATTCACAAAGAAGCAATTTGGAATTGAAGAAGAGATGGTTACGAAACAATCGTATGAACATACCATTCCTGAAAACATGCGTCCAATTCGCACAGGGGGATATGGAAGTCGTATAATGGCTGCTATTTTAGAAGGGGGACATAGTGGTGTTCGTATGGGAATCAGTATTATTCCAGGTGTCCTTATTATCTGTACCTTTGTGATGATGTTGATTAATGGACCAAGCGCAAACGGAGCCTACACAGGTAGCGCCTATGAAGGAATTCGTTTACTTCCTTTTCTTGCTGAAAAAGCAGACTTCATCATACGTCCATTATTTGGTTTTGAATCGCCAGAAGCAATTGGTGTGCCAGTTACTGCACTTGGTGCAGCAGGAGCAAGTTTAAGTATTACTGCAACCTTAGTGAGAAACCACTTAGTAGGTGTATCGGATATCGCTGTCTTTACAGCAATGTGTATGTGTTGGAGTGGGTATTTGAGTACACATGCCTCTATGATGGATAGTTTAGGTTGCAAGAACTTAATTGGAAAAGCAATTCTATCGCATACCATTGGGGGTCTTGTGGCAGGTATTTCAGCCCATTGGATCTATGTTCTATTTACACTATTCTAAACAAGGATGGGTTTCCTTGTTTTTTTGATGGCATTACGATAAAATGAATGAGCACTGCCGCTGTGGCGAAACTGGTAGACGCAGTAGACTCAAAATCTGCCGATAGCAATATCATGTCGGTTCGAGTCCGACCAGCGGCACCATCATACTTGTTAAACCAGTATAAGCGATACTGGTTTTTTTCATGTAAAAAAGGTTTTCAGAAGTTCATTTCTGCATTATAATTCTTTTAAAGTGTTATGAGAAAAGAGTAGTAGTTGAAAGTGCTCTAGTAAGAGAGGGAACAGTTGGTGAAAAGTTCCTCTAGAAGTCTTCAATGAATTCACTTTTCCAGCGAGATTAATCCTCTCCGTAAATCTGCGTTAAAGATGAATTAAGTGCGTATCGATAGGATACGAAACAGGATGGTACCGCGTAATTTACGTTCCTGCAATATTTGTGGGAATTTTTTATTTGAAGGAGGATCTTAAGATGATTGAAAAGATCACACAAGTACAAGAAGAAGCACTATCAGAGATTGAAAAGGCAGATAATGTCGAATCCTTACAACAGCTTCGTATTACTTATCTAGGAAAGAAGGGTAAGATTCAGGAGTTGATGTCTTTAATGAGAGACTTAAGTAAGGAAGAAAAACCTGCGTTTGGACAAAAGGTGAATATCTGTAAAGATGAAGTTACAAAAGCCTTAGAAGCCAAGCAAGAAGTTCTTTCAAAAGGAGCTCTTTCTTCTAAGTTAGAAAAAGAAAAAATCGATATTACGTTAGCTGGAAATAAGATGACTTTAGGAACCATCCATCCTTTAATTCTTATCCAACAAGAAATTGAAGATTTATTTGTCGGAATGGGATATAAGGTTGCGGAAGGACCTGAAGTGGAAAAAGATTACTACAACTTTGAGTTAGCTAATATTCCACATGATCATCCGGCTAGAGATATGCAGGATACATTCTATATTAATCCAGAAACATTATTAAGAACGCACACAACTGCCATTCAAATGCGCGAATTGGAAAAAGCACATGGCGAACTTCCGATTAAACTTATTTGTCCTGGCAAAGTGTATCGTAGAGATGATGATGATGCGACCCATAGTCATCAATTCACGCAATGTGAAGGACTTGTGGTCGGTGAACATATTACCTTAGCGGATTTAAAAGGAACATTAAAGTATATGGCTGATGTCATGTTTGGAGAAGGAAGACAAGTTCGTTTCCGTCCTAGTTACTTCCCATTTACTGAACCATCTGTTGAAGTGGATGTATCTTGTCCATTTTGTAACGGGAAAGGATGTAATGTTTGTAAGGGAAGTGGATGGATTGAAATCTTAGGTGCTGGGATGGTTCATCCAAGAGTCTTAGAAATGAATGGGTTTGATTCGCGTAAGTGTTCTGGATTTGCTTTTGGAGTAGGTCTAGAAAGAGTAGCGATGTTAAAGTATGGCATTGATGATATTCGAAATTTCTATATTAATGATGTACGTTTCTTAGAAACGTTTAATCGCTTTGACTAAGGGAGGTTTATCATGAAATTAAGTTATAAATGGTTAAATGAATATATTGATTTAAGTGATATTACTCCTTATGAACTCGCCGATAAAATGACAACTGCCGGTTTAGAAGTTGAAGGAGTTGAACCAATGGCACAGGGCACAAACCTGGTGATTGGAGAAGTCTTAGAATGCGTCGATCATCCAGATAGTGATCATCTTCATGTAACCCAAACGCGTGTTGGGGATGAAGTCTTACAGATTGTTTGTGGGGCGCCAAACTGTCGTAAAGGATTAAAGGTTATTGTCGCATTAAATGGGGCAGAACTACCTGGTGGAAAGATTACAACTAAACCAGTACGAGGCCAAGAAAGTAATGGAATGCTATGTTCGTTAATGGAACTAGGAGTTGATAAACATTGGTTAAGTGAAGTTCAACTTTCTGGCATTGAAGAACTTCCTGAAGATGCACCAGTTGGAGAAAGAAATGTATTTGCGTATCTTGGTTTAGATGATACGATTCTTGATGTTTCTTTAACTCCAAATCGTGCAGATTGTAATGCGATGTGGAATATGGCGAAAGAAGTTGGTGCTATACTCCATAAAGAAGTTCATTGGCCTGATTATGAAGGAAAGAGCCATGTTGGTGAACCAACAAACTTTAAAGTTGTTTTAGAAACGGAAAAGTGTCCGACTTTCTATGGGAAAGTCGTCAATCATGTAAAGGTTGGTCCAACTCCAAAATGGATGGTGAACTATCTTCATGCAGCAGGTATTAATTCCATTAATAATGTAGTAGATATTTCAAACTTTGTGATGTTAGAAACAGGACAACCATTACACTATTATGATTATTCTAAATTACCTAAGGGTGATATTACGGTCGTGGATGATCGAGAAATGAAGATGGTCGCTTTAGATGGTGAAGAATTTGAAATTCAAAAAGGAGATATCTTAATTACCACCGGTGGTGAAGCAACTGGCATTGCGGGTATTATGGGTGGTGAAGAAAGTATGATTGATGAAAATACAAAAGGGATTTTCATTGAAGCTGCAAACTTTGATGCAGTTTCTATTCGTAAGACATCGCTTCGCCTAAACTTAATCACGGAAGCTGCACAACACTTCACAAAAGGTGTAGAACCTCTCGCAATGCAAAAAGCGATGGATCGTTCGGTTCAGCTTTTAAAAGAATATGCGGAAGCTGATGGCTTCGAAGAAACAATCATTGTTGGAAAGAAAGATTACGAACCTAAGGTTGTGAAGGAAACATTAAGTCATTGTAATGAATTGTTGGGAACGAACTTTTCTATGGACCAAGTCACAGATGTATTATCTGCTTTAGATTTCAAACCAGAAGTCAATGGGGAAGAAATAACTTGTCACATTCCTAGTTATCGTACGGATATTGAAAGAAGTGCGGATATTGATGAAGAAGTCATTCGTTTAATCGGTTTTGATTCTTTAGAAACGACGCTGCCATTGATGAGCGCAACGGTTGGACAACTATCTCCAATCCAACGTTTACGTCGTAAAACAAGAGAAATCATGTGTAGTTTTAATCTTCATGAGATTATTACATATACATTAGTGAATGATGCGTATATTGAAAATGCACTCTTACCACTAGGTAAAGCAGTTGCTTTAGCAATGCCTATGAGTGAAGCACGTAAATATGTTCGTACAAGCTTAATGAATAGTGTTTTAGAATGTGCACAATATAATGAGGCACACCAAAGTTCGAATAATCATTTCTATGAGATTTCTAAGGTATATGCTGAAGGGGATGAAGAAGAACGTTTAGCAATCCTATTAGATGGAAAACTCCAAGATGACCCTCTTCATAAACAAACTCTCATCGCTGATTTCTATACATTGAAAGGCATGATTATTTCTTTCTTAGAAAAATGTGGATATCAAGAAGGAAGAGTTCATATCAATCCGAATTCCAAGGATACAGAACACTTCCATCCTTATCGTAGTGCGGAAGTATGGCTCGATAAGACTTGTTTAGGTGTATTTGGAGAGATTCACCCAGAATATGCGAAAAAGTTTGATTTAAATCATGTTCTATACGCAGAATTATCACTTGATGGATTACTCGCTTCTAAGGCAAGTAAAGTACGCTTTAAACCATTAGAACGTTATCCAAGTGTTTCAAGAGATATTGCCTTTGTGGTCAAGAAAGAAGTGAGTGCGAAAGAAATCCTTGATGCGATTCATAAAGCAGGTAGTAAGATGATTCAATCTACTGAAATCTTTGATATCTATGAAGGAGAGCATGTGGAAGAAGGATATAAGTCTGTTGCCTTACGCATCATCTATCAAGCAAGTGACCATACATTAACCGATAATGAAATACAAGAAAGTCATAATGCGGTTCTAAAGAACTTAGAATCGAAAGTGAAAGCACAGTTACGTTCATAAAAATGGTAAAGGTTGATAACGCAATTATTATGGCGGCGGGAGTCTCTTCTCGCTTCTCACCACTTTCTCATGAAATACCGAAGTGTCTCGTATCTGTAAAAGGGGAAATCCTAATCGAAAGACAAATCAGACAACTTCAAGAAAAAGGTATTCAAGAGATTGTAGTCGTGACGGGTTATAAACATGAAATGCTTTCATATCTAAAAGATATGTTTGGAGTAATTCTTGTTCATAACAATGATTTTTATATTCGCAATAATCATTCTTCGATTCATGCGGCTAGAGAATACTTAAATAATTCCTATGTTTGTTCTTCTGATAACTATTATTCTGTTAATCCATTTGAACCAGAAGTTGATGATTCTTTCTATTCAACGGTATTTGTGGATGGAGCAACAAAGGAATGGTGTGTTGAAGTAGATTCGAATGATGTGATTCAAAAGGTGACAATTGGAGGGCATGATTCTTGGGTTATGTTAGGTCATACATTTTGGTCCAAGGATTTTTCGAGGAAGTTTTTATCTGTTCTAGATAAGGTTTATAATCATCCGGAGACATATTCGAAACTATGGGAATCGATTTATATTGATCATATTGATGAACTTCCTATGAAAATTAGACGGTATGAACCTAATTGTATTTATGAATTTGATTCAATCGATGAATTAAGAAGATTGATTATAGTTATATAACAGATACAAAATCACAAATCATCAAAGATGTCGCTCATCAACTTCATATTCAAGAAGCACAGATTAATCGTATTGAGCCAATCTTTAAGGGAAATGATGCAATCGGTTTTACTTTTTACTATCAACTACAGAAGTATCAATATTTGTATGATACAAAGCAACTATCATCTCTTTGATTAAGTTGTCATTGTATTGGCTTTCGTATAGAATAGTAGAGGGTTATATGAAGTATTTAGCGTTGCTTTTTGGCTACATTATGAATATTTGCTATAGAATGATAGGAAACTATGGAGGAGCTATCGTTCTTTTTACTGTTATTACCAAAATCTTTTTGTTTCCTCTATCTTATTGGCTTCAATTGAACTCAATCAAAATGGTAAAAATGTATCCTGCAATTAATCAAATAAAAATTGATTTTTTTGGAGATAAAGATGCCATTGCGGATGAACAAACAAAGCTTTATAAAAAGAATAAATACAATCCATTAGGATCTTTAATTCCTTTAATCATTCAAATTGTTTTATTAATGGGTGTTGTTGAAGTTATTTATCATCCCATGGAATATATTCTTCAGATTCCACAAAGCGAAAGAAGCGCAATGATTGAACGTGCTGTTTCTTTAAATGAAACGATTAATCCTAATAATAATTATGTTGAATTAAGTACGATTAATGATATTCAAAAGATTCATGGTATTGATACATATAAAGATATTATTCAACAAGAAACTTTAAATGAAGTTCAAAAATTAGATATGTATTTCTTGGGATATGATTTAAGTTGGATTGCGGCTATTCATAAAGGAAAAGCATTACTTGTACCAATTTATGCAGGTATTAGTGCCTGGTTATTAGCTTTTGCACAAAATCGTATGAATGTCCTACAAAGTGAGCAAACGACATTTAATAAGTATGGAATGATGATTTTTTCGATTGCTCTATCTTTGTACTTAGGTTATTTTGTTCCTGCTGGGGTTGGTTTATATTGGGTTGCGAGTAATTTGTTAGCGATTTTAATTCAATATATATGTAACTTAATGGCTGATCCAAAGAAGCACATTGACTTTGAAGCGTTAAATGCAACAAAACAAACTTTAAATGAATTAGAAGGAAACTCAAAAAAAGAGAAGATTGACACGAAACGTGTTAAAAATGATTATAATCGGTTTTTTTCTATTAATAATAAGCATCTCGTATTTTATTCGGAAGGTAGTGGTTTCTACAAGTATTTTAAAGGTTTTATCGAATATCTATTAGAGTATACAAATATTCCGATTCACTATATTACAAGTGATCCAAATGATCAAATCTTTGAAATCGCAAAGAAGGTAGAGCAAATTAAACCATATTATATTGATTCCACTACGTTAATTACGTTGATGATGAAGATGGATGCAGATATTGTTGTTATGACAATGCCTGATTTAGAAACATATCAAATTAAAAGAAGTTATGTACGTAAAGATATTGAGTATATTAATGTGCAACATGGGATAGGGTCAGTCAATTTGCTTTATCGTAAAGGTGCACTTGATCATTTTGATACTGTCTTTGTTTCTGCAAAGAATCAAAAAGAAGAGATTCTTGCCCAAGAAGAGTATTATCATTTACCAAAAAAGACCATTGTGGAATGTGGGTATCCACTATTAGATGAGATGAGGGAATCCTACGCAAAACTCGATACAAAGAATGCGAAGAAAACGATTCTTATTGCGCCTTCTTGGCAGAAAGATAACATCGTAGATTTATGCTTAGAAGATTTATTAGATAATCTAAAAGGGCATGAATATCAAATCATTGTGCGTCCACATCCTCAACAAGTACGGTTAATGCCAGAAAAGATGGAATCACTTAAAACTAAATATCAAAATAATCCAGAAATCATCATTCAAACTGATTTTAGTTCTAATAGTACCGTTTTTGAGGCAGATGCACTAATCTCTGACTGGTCAGATATTGCCGTTGAATATGCATTTACAACCTGTAAACCAGTATTATTCATTGATACTCCAATGAAAGTAATGAATCCTGATTATAAAGATATTCAGGTTGAACCATTTAATATTCGGATTCGAAATATTGTTGGAAAATCTTTGGATTTAGAACATCTAGATAAAACCTATGAAAGTATAAAAGAACTAATTGAAAACGCAGAGTCATATCATGATGTTATTGAACAACTTGTTCATGAAGAAGTCTACCATCTAAATGAAAGTAGTCATATTGGAGGGGACTATATCGCAAGTCGTGTATTAGAAAGATGTAATGGGAAAAAACGTCATGAAGAGAATAATTAAGTATCTATATTTTATTTGTTGTTTTTTCTTGATGTCGACAAAAAGAATAGAAGCATATGTTGATCCTTCTGTTATGACTTATGCGATACAAACAATTGCAGGAATGGCAATTGCGTTAGGAACTTTTATTGGATTATACTGGCGGAAAATCAAAAGGTTCTTAGAGAAAAAATATCATCTTGATTTTAGTGGGGATAAAGTTGAAGAAGGAAATGATCTTTATCATGGAAGTGATAAAGAAAAGAGTCAATATATTGAAGAAAAGGCATTTTTCAAAAAAACATCTACTTCTAGTCATCCAATCAGTTTAAAAAGTGGAATACTCATCAGTATAGCGTTAAGTTGTTTATGGATGTTTTATGCACCATTACAGTTATATTTCACAAATATACATGAATTCCGATATGATTTATACGCAATACTACCAACCATCCTATTGATGTTTGTGGTTGGTTTGATAGTTGGTATCATTGTTTTCTTAATCAGTAAGAAAATACATGAGAAAGTATATTTATTTGGAATTTGTGTTGCACTGATATTGTTAATAGCTTCTTTCATCCAAGGAAATTTCTTACTCAGTGATTTGCCTCATTTGGATGGGAGCACATTTCAATGGAATACTTTTTCATTTGGATCCTTATCATCCATTGTGGTATGGACAATTGTCATTGTTCTAGTTTCATATTCCTTTATTAAGCTAAATAAAAATGTCTTTGTCTTTTTGTCGAATGCGATATCGATACTATTAATTTGTGTATGCGTAATCACACTTTTATTAAATGGAATTATTTCTAATGGATTCTTTACAAAACGTCCAGTTGTGGTGAGTAAAGAGAATCTATTTACATATTCAACAAATCAGAACTTTATCATTTTCATCATCGATGCTGTCGATGCGGAAAAGGTTCATCAATTAATTGAAGGGGAAAGACAAGAGTATAAAGAAATATTTAGTGATTTTACCTTTTATCCAGATACGGTTGCAGCATATCCTTTTACGAAATATTCGATTCCATTTATTCTTACTGGAATATGGAACGAGAATCAAGAAGATTTCATTTCATTTGAGACAAAAGCGATGGATGAATCTGAATTACTAAAAACATTAGAAAATCGATCTTATGACTTAGGGATGTATGAAGCAGATTTAACATATGATAGTGATCATGTTTTCCGCTTCTCGAATATCCAAAGAGGACGATATCATATCAAGAATATCTTTGAGTTTGCACGTACAAATGGAAGATATGTATGGTTCTTATATGCGCCATATCCATTAAAAAGGGTATTTGCTGACCCGGGGATGATTTCGGTATTGAAGAATCGAGAAGAAGCGGATGGAGATGCATTCTTTTCATCCAATGCAGATTTCTATCATGCACTGAAAACAAGAGATATTGAAACAGTTGATGAAAAGTGTTTCTGTTTTATTCATATTGATGGTGCACATGTTCCATTTCAATATGATGAGCAAGTGAATACGATTCCAATCTCGGAAGGTTCATATGAACTGAGTATCAAATGTTCGATGACAATTGTGAAAGAGTATATGGAAAGGCTAAAAGAGGCAGATGTTTATGATGATTCTGCGATTATCATCATGGCAGATCATGGATATGTGCCAGATGAAGAAGGCTTTTTAGGAAGAGAGAATCCGGTTCTATTTGTGAAAGGAATCCAAGAAAAGCATGATTCTCTAATTATATCGAAACAACCAATCTCATACGATGATTTACAGGTGGCATATCAAAGACTTTTAGAAGGTAAGGAGTCAAAGGACATCTTTGATGCAAAAGAGGATGAAAAGCGCAGAAGAAGGTTTATTGTGTATGCATATGCGGATGAGCGTAAACTTTATGAATATTACCAAGAGGGATATGCAAGCGATGAGTCAACTTTAATACCCACTGGTGTAGAATATATTTTAGAGAGTGAGAAATAACAAAGCCGTAGAGTACTTGATTATATGATTGAGAAAAAACACTTTCAAAAAAAATAGGAGGAAATCGTTATGGGGGCTCAGCAATTTGATAAAACAGACCATGAACTATTATTAGAGTTGTTAGAAGATAAAAGAAAAAGAGATCGAAATCGGAAAATAAAAATAGTCTTATGGATTATTGTGGCTGTGGTTGTTGGAGTTTTACTCATGCGTATAGTGCCAAATCTCATTAAAATGTATGAATCCTATCAACATGCCATGCAACAAATCGAAAGCATTACAGAACAATATCAAAACATTCAAGAAATCATCAACAATCAAGATTTCTCTGGATATCAAGAAGCGATTGAACAAATTCAAGAATATTCACAATTCTTTGATGGATTATTTGGTGGAGGAAACTAATGTATTCTTAATCATTAAAACAATGAATAAGACAAATGAAGTGAAGGAAATGATTCGAGTAATGTGTTGGAAGGTTGTTCCAACATATGTACAATGATAATTTCCTTTTTCTTTAGCGACGAATGCAACCATCCCGTTATCAGATGTATAAGTAGGAAGCTTATCGTTTTGATAATAAACTTGATAACCTTTATAACTTGTAATAGGAAGAATGATTTCTTGATTGATATATCTTTCATCTAAAGAAAAGGTTAAGGTTTGGTAATTCTTTTCATAGGGAACATTTAAATCATTCTTATTTGAATCTTTAATTTGTGTTGAATAGGTTCTGAAGTCAGGAGAGTTTACTGGCAGATAATTTGCAGAAGCGAGTTCTACTCGTTTGAAGAAAGAGTTTCCATAGTATGGATCGGTCAATCGGCCTTCCGTAATATCGGTATAACTCGTTTTAGAGGTAATTCCAAATGTTCGACTCAAGACGGGAGATACGTGATAGAATGCTTCAAGTCCTAAGACAATTAATAGAATTGTTAATAATAGATCTTTTTGTTTCATTTTGATTCCATCTAATACAACTACACAAGAGATAGGCATAAGAATCATTGAAATTCCAATATTACGCCATGGAAATTGAATAATTGCGAAAGCATTTAGATATTGCCATGGAATGAAATCGGAGCCGATAAGATAAAAGAAATATCCTAATAAGAAACTGACATCTGTAAAAAGGTTCTTATTTTTCTTTGGAATTAAAAAGTAACCAAGAGGTAGAAAAGATAGGAAGTATCCAGGATTCACAAGCATACTTTGACTTGCCTCAAGTGTTTTTTCTCCAAATCCAAATATAGTTGTATTTGCGAAATACTTCCATAATGGAATTGTATACGAAGATAAAATATTGGCACTCATTTCATGATTCACAAATAAAGTTTGATATTGCGTTTGTTCGATGATAGGAAGAATAAAGAAAAGGGTAAATAAAAATGCCCAACCTGTTTCTTTGAATACATATAAAATCTGATCTTTCTGTATCTTTTTTAAGAAACAGAAAGAATAAATGACAACAATCATTACACCAAATAGAAAACTGATATTATGACTTAAAGCTAAACCAGTTAAGCCGAATACATAGAGGTGATTCAGCTTATGATCTTCATAAATATCATAGAGTCCAGTGATAATTATGGGGATAAAAATCATTGCGATCACTTCCCCTAAAGAACCTCGAACATAAACATTGGTTATATGGTAATTCGCAAACATATATCCAAAACATACAACAATTTGAACGAAAAGATCTTTTGTGAACCTCTTTAATAAACAAAACATTGTTAAACAAGCGAAATAGGTATAAAGAAATAAACCACATACATAACAAATTGATAGCGGAACATTCAGTAGATAGAGTAGGGAAGGAAGTATTAAGAATAAATCACAATAGAATAAACCAGATGCATAGCCAAAGTTATTATTCTTATATGGATAGATGGTAGGAAAAGTTTTCCCATTGGAGAGGGCTCCTGCATAACCTTCAATTCTAGATAGATGGAAAAAGGTATCATGTTCAATATTCACAAAATCTTGTAAGAGATATGGAAAAAGGAAAAGAAGAGAGAATCCTAGAGATAGTATCAAATATACTTTATTCTTTTTTATCCAAAGTACCATGAACCAAAAATCTCCAATGCGTGTACATAATCCCAAGTGGTTCCCCAACCTGTTAAAACAGGTAAGTATAGGATAAAAACAATAATTGAAACAATCGTGAATAGTTTAATAAATGTTATAAACGCTGGAAAACGCTTTTGAAATTTATCAAAGAAATAAACAATGGATAATATCATAAAGAAACTTGTTGGATAGAAATGATACGAAAAGACACAGCGGGATACTAAGAAAACCCAAGGGAGTAACGCAGTTAAGTATCCAACTAAAATAATAAATGCTTGATGATTTCTTTCTGCTATAAAATCAATGCATGTGTAGATGATTGTGATGAGTCCTAACCAAGTTAATAAAGGATGTGTGAAACACGCAATTGTATGTGCGTATTGATCATTACCGATATAATACCAAGTGGGTCGTAAGTCTAATAACCACTGATACCAAGTGCTTTGATATGGGTGCGTTGCTTCAAGATGTGCATGATAGTCATAGATCCCAATTGTTTGATTAATGACATTCTGAATGGAATATCCTTCCCTCCAAACAGGTGTAATCGTATACGCTAAGAAATAAACGATAACAGGAATCAAAATGAAGAATAAAACACATAATAAGAATAAGTTTGGAAGTTCATTATAGAATTGATGATAGATTTTCTTGTATTTGATAATCTTTTCTTCATCAAGCTCGGGATGATCGTTTATATATGTTTGAAGATTCTTGGTAACTTTATATTGCCGATATAAATGTACAAAGAATATTATTGCAAGACCAATCGCACTATAACATGCGGTCCACTTTGTGGCGAAACCCAATGCCATTGTTAATCCACATAAGAATAAATAGAGTATTCTCTTTTTTAGAGGAGTATCATAAATATTAGTTTGATCATACTTCAGCATAAAGAAATACATAAGCAAGATAAAGAACACACTATAGGGTTCTAAGGTTCCAATACGACTGGTGGTTAGATGCATGAATTCGATACATAAATATAATGTTCCAAGAAATGCAAATTTTGTTTTCTTAAATAGGAGTTTAATTAAACAATAGAATAAAGGAACAAGGAATACTCCAAAAAGCCATCCTCCAAATCTCCACCCAAATGGAGTGCATCCAAAAATCATCATAAAGAAAGCCATTATACTGGTTCCAAATAATGGATGGACATGCGCATACATATATTGTTGGTTGTAGATTTCCCATGCGTTTCTAGGATGATAGATTTCATCAAAAAAACCTTGATCATAATACGTTGGTTGATAGACAAGTTTTGCTTGTTCATCTATAAGAAGAGTAGCAGGATAAATACTATCTTTATAATCATCTTCATAGACTTGAATAGGTAAGAATCTTTCATTTGATACAAATCCAATCTCACTAATTGTATCTAAAAGATTAGTAGAAGTAATTCGAATAAATTTATAGTTATACACTCCATCAATCATCGTATATTGATAAATACTTCCATCATCTAAGGTACTAATTTCTTCCCAAGATTGTAAGGTTTGTGAACCTTCTAGTTTTAGATTATGAAAACCGATTTGATAATCTGTTGCGTGATTATTATCACCTTCTCCATACACCAAATAGATTGTATCAAAGGCAGTTTGTTCAGGCAGTTCTAAGATGATGGTTTGTGGAGTTGTGGAAGGTTGCCAGGTAGTGTTTGGAAACGTGGGGTTTCCTAACATCCAACCAGATACAATTGCATAAATTCCAGTTAATAAAACAATATAATAATAATCTTTTTTTGAATACGTAGTCTTTTTAGAAGAAGGAAGAAGAGAATCCTTTAGAAAATCTTTATCCTCTTTCTTTTCTTTTTCCTTCATGCGACTAAATATAAAATAGGTTACAAAACTAAAAAATAAAATAATGATAAGTAATGAAAAGAGTTCTGTATTTTGGGTTATTTTTAAACTAAAATCACGTATCATAAACTAATAAATATTATAGCAGTTTATGTATTGATTGATATGATTTCTTTCATTTGACACTCCATAACAATGTGCTACAATATTCATGTTAGCAATTAATGGCTAAGAGTGCTAAAGGAGGCTTATATATGTTAAAACCATTACATGATTATGTTGTATTAGAAAATGTAAAGAAGAAGTCAAAACAAAGTCTGGAATTATTCTTACAACTGGTGAAGCAAAAGAAGCACCATCTATGGGTGTTGTGATAGAAGTAGGACCAGGTAAAGTAGAGGATGGAAAAGTTGTTAAGATTGACCTTAAAAAAGGAGAAAAAGTCATCTATAAGAAGTATTCCGGTACTGAAATTACAATAGATAAGAAAGAATACCTATTAATTAGCGCAGAAGATATTCTTGCGGTCGTTACAGGCAAATAGAAAGAAGGAATGAAATATGGCAAAAGATATTAAATATTCAAAAGATGCCCGTTTAAAGATGCTGGATGGGGTCAATACATTAGCGAATGCAGTAAAAGTGACACTAGGTCCAAAGGGTAGAAATGTAGTCTTAGAGAAATCGTTTGGATCTCCATTAATTACCAATGATGGAGTTACGATTGCAAAAGAAATTGAACTTGAAGATCGCTTTGAAAATATGGGGGCGAAACTTGTCTATGAAGTCGCAAACAATACAAACGAATTAGCAGGAGATGGAACAACAACTGCTACGGTTCTAGCACAATCCATGATAACAGCTGGTTTAAAAGCAGTGGATAAGGGGGCTAATCCAGTTCTAATGAGAGAAGGAATTGAAAAGGCAGCGAAAGTTGTTGCGGAAGAACTCTTAAAGAATTCGAAAAAGATTAGTACCAATGATGATATTAAAAATATCGCAACTGTTTCTTCTGGCAGTGAAGAAATAGGAGAAATCATTGCGGATGCAATGGCGAAAGTTGGTAAAGAAGGTGTCATCAATGTGGATGAATCAAAATCCTTTGAAACGGAACTTGAGATGGTAGAAGGGATGCAATATGACAAAGGTTATGTATCCCCATATATGGTCACTGACCGTGAAAAGATGGAAGTATCCATGGATGATGCATTAATTTTAGTTACCGATCAAAAGATTACTACGATTCAAGACATTCTTCCTGTCCTAGAAGAAGTTGTGAAAGCCAATCGAGCATTATTGATTGTTGCGGATGATTTCGATAATGAAGTCATGTCTACTTTAATCATCAATAAGCTAAGAGGAACATTCAATGTTGTCGCAACAAAAGCTCCTGGTTTTGGCGATAATGCGAAAAATATGTTAGGAGATATCGCTACTTTAACTGGCGCAAACTTCTTCGCAAAAGACTTAGGCTCTAACTTAGCAGATATGAAAGTTCAAGACTTAGGACAAGCGAAGAAAGTAATCGTTGGAAAAGATAAAACAACAATCATTGGTGGCAAAGGAAAGAAAGCTTATGTTGAAGCGAGAGTAAATGAAATTCGTAATGAAATTGAAAATTCCACAAGTGATTATGATAAAAAGAAATTAAAAGAACGTTTAGGAAAACTAACGGATGGTATCGCACTCATTAAAGTTGGTGCGACGACAGAAACGGAATTAAAAGATAAGAAATTACGTATTGAAGATGCATTAAATGCGACAAAAGCAGCCGTTGCAGAAGGAGTTGTATCAGGTGGCGGACTTGCATTAGTAGAAGCCTATAAAGCAACGAAAGATAAAGTGAAATCTGATGTTGTGGATGTTCAAAGAGGCATCAATATTGTATTAGAAGCATTAAAAGAACCAATTATGCAGATTGCTGAAAATGCAGGTTATGATGGTCATGAAATCTTTGACGAACAACTTACCAAAAAAGCCAATATTGGCTTTGATGCAAAAAATGGTGAATGGGTTGATATGTTTAAGAAGGGAATCATTGACCCAACGAAAGTAACTCGTTCTGCCTTACTCAATGCCGCAAGTATTTCTGGCTTATTTATCACAACCGAAGCTGCGGTCACAGAGATTCCAGAAAAGAATCCTGCACCAATGCCACAAATGCCTGAATACTAAACTAGTGTGTGAAAAGAGTTGTATCTGCTATGTCAGTTACAACTTTTTTTATTCAATTATTTCAATTCTACCTTCCACATGCGCATCTAATCCATGATGTGTTGCTAGATATTCTTCAAAGATATTATTGACGGAAGTTGCGATTACCTTAGGTTTCATATTGCTCTTTACTTCTTCTAGTGGAACGCCAAGAAACTCATCAAAATTGACATAATGATAGTTTTGTAGTGCAATCAAATACGACTCCCCATCATGAATATCTTTTCCATTTAATTGCAGTTTTTCAATTGTGTGTGTACTTTTCCGATATGTGATTTTGAAACCTTTCGAAAATTGATAGAATTCTGTATGACCTTCCCAAGCTTCATCTCGTAAAATGAATTGTATCATTCTTCGCAATTGATCCCCACGAACCTTTACCATCCATAATGAATCATCAAATGGAGTATTTTCAATTAGTGTTTGATAATCAATAATGGGTCCGATACTTTGCTTACGAATGGAGCCTGAGCCCATAAACATAATGTCAAAACTACTTTCATCCTGTAACATATCTGCATATAGATTTCCCATCTCTGTTTCTTGATTTCTTGCTGGATGCGTTAATTCTCTTTGGAGATGTGAAACAATGCGTTTGTATTTAATGTCTGTTTGATGTTGATAATGAGATAAGATTTGATCCATAACATCATCATTGCCAATAGTGTGTTCATTGATTTCGTCACATCTCCAATCCAATTTGACGATTTTTTTGCTCCAAGTGTCATATAGAATATCAAAACGTCCAATAATACTAGTACCTGTACCTGCTTGAACGATAGGGATGTCATTTACAATTTCCATCTCATCCATCAATGTATGTGAATGACCACCAATAATCATGTTAACTCCAAAATCTTTACTTAATAAGGATGCGAGTTTTCGATCTTCTTCAATTCCGATATGCGTTAGTAAAACGGTTATATCCGTATTCTTTGTGCGATAATTGTCGCAGATGATGCCAATTTCTTTTGCTGCTTCCTCAATATCTACGAAAGTTCCAATTATTTTTTCTTGTTTTGTTGATGCAAGTACCTCTTCTGTGAGAATGCCAATAAATAGAATCCGTATGCCATCAACTTCAATATTGTAGAAAGGAGTAAACAGTCTAGCATTATTCATGGTAACAAACATGTTTGCGTTGATAATAGGAAAAGTTGCACACTTTTCTAAAAACAATAAGTGTGCTAATCCATAATCGACCTCATGATTACCAATTGTTGCGATATCAGGTTCTAATACATTAATTAATTCAATTGTAGATAGACCCATATATTCAGAATCGATAATCGAACCTCTAAACATATCACCTGCGATGGAATATATTGTATTCTTTTCTTCAGAGCGAGTTTTTTTGATATAGGCGCTTAGACGAGATAATCCTCCTGTAGAAATACCATTTATTTCCTTTGGTAAAAAATCGCCATGCATATCATTTGAATGCAATAGTGTTATTTTTTTTCTAGCCATTTTAATAATCTCCTAATTATTCTTGATCATCGAAATCGGGATGCCAATCTAAGAATTTATTCCACATTTCATCATCGAATACTTTATAAGATTGGTTATTATTTAAATGCGCAATCTTAGCCATATCTTCTCTTTCAATTGTGAAGTCAAATATAGAAAAGTTATCTTTGATGTGTTCTAGATTCTTAGAAGAAGGTAAAACAGAATGATCCATCTGAATATGCCAGCGCAATAGAATCTGAACAGGGGACTTATGATATTTCTTACTAAGTTCTAATATAACTGGTTCATTAATTAGTTTTTTATCTCCATGTCCTAGTGGATACCAAGCTTCCAAGACTATATTATATTTTTCTAAGTATTCTTGAAGAATATATTGCGAGTTATAAGGATGTGATTCAACCGTAACTAAAGTAGGTTTAATTTCATAATTATCTAAGAAATGTTGAATTTGAGGAATAGAGAAATTAGATAAACCAATGGATTTAATCTTTCCTTCATGATAGAGTTCTTCAAAGGTTTGATAACATGCATCATAATTACCACAAGGATGATGCACAATAGCCATATCCGCGTATTCAATTTGAAGACGACGAAAAGAGTCTTCAATCGATTTACGTGCTTCTTCATAATGTGAAGGCCACACCTTAACCGTAATGAATAATTCTTCTCGATTGATGCCACTTTCCTTGATGCCTCTACCCACTGCTTTTTCATTGTAGTAGGAACTTGCGGTATCAATGTGTCGATAGCCAACTAGAATCGCTTCTTTCACAGCGTTTTGACATTCAATGCCTTTTAAATTGGAGGTTCCAAAACCTAACATAGGCATCTTCACCCCATTATTCAGTGTAAAATATTCCATAAATCTCTCCTAAATATCTAAGATGGAAATAAGATTTCGTAATTGAATGTTTAAACAGTTATTAAATTGAATGAGTGTATTTAATGTATGGAAATCAACCCAGAAATATCCCTCTGGTAAATCACCTAAGTCTTCTTTTTCTACGTACATAATCGTATTCCAGTTTTCTTCATGGTAGAAACGTCCACCTTCTTCAGAAAATAAACCTCTAAACTCAATATTTTTATTATCGTT
>JAFWFT010000020.1 GCA_017515505.1 Solobacterium sp. | reverse complement strand
TTCTTCTATAACCTTCCATACTAAAACACCAATCACTTCAAAATCTTTTTAATCAGTAAATGATTGGTATAGTTATCAACTAAAAAATGATAATCTTCTAGATTTACTATAGAATGAATATCTGCCCCTAATAGAATCATATTCTTATTATAAATCATTTAGATATAAAAAAACCCATAGTTCTATGGGTTTCGATAGTTTATAGATGAGAGAAGAAGTTAGGGACGACAGAATCATCGTCATCATCATCTTCATCTGGTGCAGCTACCTTATCAAAGGATAAGCCATCATCATCTTGACTCGCCACAATTCCTGCGTGTCCTGTTCCAATAATTGGAGATTTTTCAGATGCAGGACCATCGGTTTCAATCATAACAGGTTTTGGTAAATCAAATCCTGTTGCGATTACTGTGACAATAATGGATTCCCCAATCTTTTCATTAATCGCGACACCGAAGATAATATCGATATCATTTCCAGCTGCTTGACGGATAAAGTCAACTGCTTCTTGAGCATCATACGCTGACATGGATTGTCCACCTGTAACATTGACAATTGCGCTCTTCGCACCTGTAATTTGTGCTTCGAGTAATGGAGATTGAATTGCTTTAAGAGCAGCATCTTTCGCTTTGTTTTCACCAGATGCCATACCAATACCAATTAAAGCACTTCCTTGGCCTTCCATAACCATCTTAATGTCCGCAAAGTCTAAGTTAATCATTGCAGGTACCGCAATAAGATCTGTAATGGTTTGTACACCTTGACGTAGGATATTGTCAGCTTCTTTGAAGGCATCTTCAAATGGAATATGTCCAATGACTTCTAAGACTTTGTTGTTGGAGATGATAATTAAACTGTCAACATATTCTTTTAGTTGTTCAAGACCTTGTTCAGCTTGAATCATACGTTTTTTACCTTCAAAACTGAAAGGTTTTGTAACGATACCAACTGTTAAGCAACCTAATTCTTTCGCTATTTTTGCAAATAAAGGAGAAGCTCCTGTTCCTGTACCGCCACCTAAACCAGCAGTTAAGAAAACCATATCGGCTCCTTCAATCATTTTCTTGATTTCTGCTTCGCTTTCAACGGCAGCTTTACGGCCATTATCTGGATTTCCTCCAGCACCTAATCCTTCTTTTCCTAATTGAATTTTGTTTGCAACTGGAGAAACATCCAAAGCTTGTAAATCTGTGTTTGCGACATAGAATTCTACACCTTGGACTCCTTCTTGAACCATTCGGTTGACTGCGTTGCTACCAGCACCACCTACGCCAATTACTTTAATTCTGGCGATTTGGTTATATGTTAACTCTGACATATTTTAACCCTCTCCTACTTTTTATTGCTTGCTAAGAAACGTTTTCTTAACTTACTAGTAAATGTTTCTTCTTGATCGTCATCTGTATTACGATAAGAAACGGCTTGTAAAAAAGCCTCCATATCTAAACTGCTATCGGTATAACCTGTAATAGGAAGTTTATCTTTATATGAATAAAACAATCCTAAACATGAAGCGAGTTCTGAACTTCTTCCGCCTAAGGTTTCTGGAACATAACTCTTTACTTCACATTTGAGTTGTCTTTGAAGAAGAGCGTCGAGTCCTTGAACTTCGCCACCCTCTCCCGTAATGATAACAGTAGTTGGCCCTGCTTTCAAGATTCCTGCGCACATTTTCGTTATTGAATAAAGCCATTTCGACACTTCTGGAGCAATGCATGTAATGAGCTCTTTTTCTGTGAATTTTTTCTCTGTACCATTATCTGTCCAAACATAAACAGGATTATCTGTATTGTTTGTATTATTTAAATCAATATGATATTTAATCTTTTCAATTGCGACTGCACGTTTAATCCCATATTCATCGACTGCAGGAGAAGCAAAAGTCCCCACTCCCATCGGTAACATTGTTGAATCAAGTAGTTTTCCTCTACCAAATCGTGAAATCGTTGTACTTTCACGTTCGACATTAAGTAAGAGTACATTTTCTTTTACAGAACGTTCAAATAAACTTGCTTCTGTTCCAATTGCATAAACATCTGAGAAAATTTCCATGACTTCTAAGCCTGCTTTTTCTACACAAGTAACGAGTGCATATGTTAAAGCACGATCCGAACAGATGAGTTCAACATCCACTGTTAATTCACTTGCTTGTTCACCAATTGGCATTCTACGTGCTGAAATACCATCAACTGTATAAACAACACATACTGTTTGAACTAATGCATATTCTTTGCCAATTGAAAAACTCTGTGCTTGCTTAATCGCATTACGAATATCTTGCACAGTAATCTTTTTATCTAACCCTTCAATTGGTACAGTCACCTGTAAAGGAATTCTTTTTAAGTTGTAGGATGGAACAGCTAAAATAACACGTTTCACATCTGTATTTAAAACACTTTTAACATTTTGTTTTGCTTCTTGAATTGCACGAATTACTTCTTCTTCATTTTTGATTTGATCATATGATAATCCATCAGTAGGAATACGCTCAATTCTTAATATATTAAAACGAGTATTAAAAAATTCGCCAACAATCATACGAACTTCATGATCAGAAACTTCTAATGCAGCATAAATCTCTTTCTCGTTCACGTACTCGTCCTCCTTACAATACAAAGGATATTTTATCATACTATTATTAAAAAAAGTAAATTATTATTATTTCAATAAAGATTTGTTTGCATTTAGGTTCAAACCGTGATAAATTAATTAGGCAATATTTATAAAGGAGGTACTGGTAATGTCTAGAGTTTGTGCCGTATCCGGTAAAAAAGCAATGTCTGGTAATAGACGTTCTCACTCATTACGTGCAACACGCCGTAAGTGGAATGTTAATTTACAAAAAGTACATATGATTGTTGATGGAAAACCAAAAACAGTCCGTGTATCTGCTCGTGCAATGAAAACACTCAAAGCAGGAGCGAAAGCAAAAACTGCATAAAAACAAGAAATGATGCTTCCGCATCATTTTTTGTTTACTATAACAACGATTTCACTGTTTCATGAATATCATTCTTGAAGATATAAGATCCTGCAACTAAGACATCTGCACCAGCCTCTTTTACCCTCGTTCCTGTTTCTGCATTTATTCCACCATCCACTTGGATATGCGTTTGAAGACCTTTTTCATCTAGCATCTTTCGCAATTCACGAATGCGATTAATGGATTCTTCAATAAAGGCTTGTCCTCCAAACCCAGGTTCCACAGACATAATCAAAAATAAATCAAAATCTTCTAAAAAATCTTTTAAGACAGACACAGGTGTCTTTGGTTTAATGGATAAACCTACTGTTTTTCCACGTTCATGAATATGTTTTGCAAGAGCTTTAATCTCTTCTCCATGGTCAAACACTTCATAGTGGAATGTAATATGATCTGCCCCCGCATCGATAAACACATCGGAAAAGAATGTAGGATCTGTAACCATTAAATGCGCATCTAAATATAAATCTGTCACTTTTTTATATCCCTTTAGAATATCTGGACCAAAGGTTAAGTTTGGCACAAAATGTCCATCCATCACATCAAAATGAAGCCACTTTGCCCCCGAAGAGTTCACTTCATTCATTTGTTCATTGAGTTTACTATAGTCTAGTGATAAGACCGATGGAGCGATAATTGTCATACATATTTCTCCTTTCGCTGTTGAATCATTTCTAAGACAGCTAGATAATTCTTATATCTTATTTCAGGGATGTTTCCCTTTTCGACTTCTTCTTTTATTTTACAACCAGGTTCTTTATGATGTTTACAATCATTAAACTTACATTGATGTAGAAATGGCACAAAATCAATGACACATTCATCTAATTCATCTTCATCGATATCCGCAAAATCAATGGAACTAAACCCCGGTGTATCCGCAACAAGTCCATTTGCGACTTCATGAAGTTCATTATGTCTTGTGGTATGTTTTCCTCTACCTAAAGCTTTAGAAATCTCTTGCGTTTCTAAGTGAAAAGAAGGATCTAAACTATTTAATAATGTTGATTTCCCTGCCCCAGATTGTCCAGTTAATACCGAAATCTTATTTTCAAGAATTTTGGCTAATGAAGGATCTAGAAATTCTTTTGTGTTCAATAAGACTTCCATTGGTCCACGTTGATAGTCTTCAATTGCTTTTTGAACTTCTGGTATAATTCCTAAATCCGTTTTTGTGACAACAAGAACAGGTTTAATATTCGCATGCATAATCAAGAAGCTTAAACGATCAATTAATGTTGTAGAAAAATCAGGATCTTTGACACTCATGACAATTAATGCTTGATCCACATTCGCAACAGGAGGTCTCACTAAATGATTTGTGCGTGGACATATTTTTTCAATTGTATATTGATTGTTTGTAAACTTAAGTTCAACAACATCACCCGCTACAGGAGAGGTTTGTAAACGGACTTTCCCCATTAAAATAGCATCTACTTTTTCACCATTCTCTAATTGAACCGTGTAATTCTTCGAAATAATTCTAATGATTCTTGCCTGCATAGTCCTCCTGTTATCTTCCATAGTAGAAAAGCGTAATGAAATTGTCTTCTCTTTGGGTATAATCTTGTCCAATTTCAGGATCTGATTTAATCACAACTCCTGTTTCAAGATTTGATATTTCAAGTTCCGATAAACCACTATAATCTAAATCGCTTTCTAGTACACGTGCTCCTAAATCCTCTAATATGCGTTTCGCTTCTTCAATAGGCATATGATCGATTTCTTCTGGAATTGTAATCGTTGGATAAGCTGCATAAACAAATGTGATTTCCGAAGTTGTAGAAGGATTGAATTTATCTCCTGGCGCCAATAATTCTTGACGAAGAATAGAACCTGGAGCAGCATCTTCGTTTTCTTCTTCTTGTGTATTAATTTTCATATATTGGAAATTGGTATCTTTTCCAAGTTGTTCTAAAACATCGCTGATATTTCTACCAACATAATTATCGACAGTTATTCCTATCCCACTTGATACTGTAACACTGACTCTAGAACCTCTTTCTATTTCACTACCAACACTAGGTTCAACCAAAATAATCTTTCCTTTTTCAACATTATCCGTCAGTGTATAGGTAACATTTGTTGTATCTAATACTAGATTATTATCTACACAAACATCTCTTGCTTCAGGAACTGTTAAACCTATCAGATTTGGAACTTCAACATCTCTTGATAATGTTTTAAACAATCCTAAACTTGTTGCGGCAAAATAAGCACCTGCTGAAAGAAGTGCAAAAAGCAATAAGAACATAAAGAATAGTAATGGTTTATGACTACGTTCTTTTTTCTGAACAGCAGGTTTTGGTTTTCTTTCTTTTTCTTTACGTACTGCGGTTGTTTGTTTCTTTGTAGGTTTATTTGTATACTCTTCATCCTCGTCATCCGGTAAATCATCAAACGCAACATCTGGATTCGAGAATTGTGAAGTTAAAACAATTCTAGGTTCATCTCTTCTTTCTGGTTTTAGACAAGTTCTTAAATCATCTAACATTTCTGTACATGTACGATAGCGTAAGGCAGGATCTTTAGAAGTCGCCTTTAAGATGATATTTTCAACGGATTGAGGAATACTAGGATTAATGGAACGTGGACTAGGAATCGTATTACGCATTTGCATAATCGCTACTTGAACAGCATTTTCCGCTTTAAATGGAACATCTCCAGTTAGCATTTCATAAAGAACTATTCCCAATGCATAAATATCACTTTGAACCGTTGCAGGCTCTCCTTTTGCCAGTTCTGGCGCCAAATAGTGAACTGAACCCATCACATTATTGGCTTGGGTTATCTGCATACTTCCCTTTGCTAAAGCAATTCCAAAATCTAGAATCTTAATTGATCCATCGGATTTGACAATGACATTCTGTGGTTTAATATCACGGTGAATAATACCACGATTATGCGCTTCTTGCGTTGCCGAACAGAGTTGTTTTGAAATATCTATTGCTTCTTCTAAGACGAGTCCGCCACGGTCTCGAATGATTGATTTTAAGGTTTTACCAGGTACATACTCCATGACAATATAGTGGTGCCCTTTATATTCTCCTACATCATAGATTTCTACGATATTTGGATGAGATAATGCGGTTGCGGCTTGGGCTTCACGTTCAAAACGTAAAATACTAATCGCATCAGTACAGAGTTCACTACGAAGAATCTTAATCGCAACTTGACGATTTAAAATGGTATCAATCGCAAGGAAAACATCGGCCATGCCACCTTGACCAATATGTTGAAATACTTCATATCGATTTGCGATTGTATTCTTACTCATCAAACTCCCTCTCTAAATCTATAATAATCGCTGTAATGTTGTCATAGCCTCCAGCATCCAAAGCGGTTTTAATTAACTTACGTACTCGACGTGATGGAGCACTTTCTGTGTCTTTTACAATAGTACTAATTGTTCTTTCTGATACATACCCATGAAGTCCATCACTACATAGTAAGAAGCCACTCACATCATTTGATTCAGTCATAATATCACAACGTACATTCTCCCAAACACCTAAGGCATTCGTAATTACATTTTTTTGTGGAAAGTCTTTTACTTCCTCTTCTGTAATTTCCCCACGCATGAGCATATCATTTAGTAACGTATGATCCACTGTCATTTGTTTAAAGGATCCATCTTTGTAGTAGGCATAGACCCGACTATCTCCAACATTGACCAAAAAGTAATTCTTTTTCGTAATTAATACACCACAAAGTGTCGTTCCCATTCCTTTTAGGATTGGTCGAGCCGCACTCGTATCAAAGATTCTCTTATTAGCGATTTCAACATTGGTTCGGATCCAACGTTTTGTTTCATATTCATCATCAAAAGAAGAAGTCTTTGAGAAAGCTTCAGAAAAATAGGAAACCGCTAGTTGTGAGGCAATATCTCCACCACGATTCCCACCAATTCCATCACAGATAATCGCAAAAACATCTCCATCTTCATTGGTGGCGATTACGTAATTATCTTGGTTGGTTTTTCTCAACTTTCCTTTATCTGTTATTCCGTAATACTTCATTGTTTCCTTTCGCGTCTCGCTCTTAGTTGCCCACATGCAGCATCAATATCATCCCCGTGTTTACTACGTAAGGTTGCTTTAACGCCATGTTTCATTAATGTATCATAGAAATGTAAAGCCCCTTTTTCATCAGTTGCTTTATATCCATGTTCATCCACTTCATTGTATGGAATTAAATTCACATATGCATTCATCCCTTTTAGTAGGTTTGCGAGTTCTTTCGCATTTCTTTCTGAATCATTTATATCTTTTAATAATATATATTCTATCGTTAAACGACGATGATTATCTATACTATAACTTCTTAAAGAAGATAGCAATGCCTCAATTGGATAAGCCTTATTAATCGGCATTAATTGATCTCTTAGTTCATTGTTTGAAGCATGTAAAGAAATAGCGAGATTATATTGATAATGTTCATGCGCAAAGCGATCAATCATCGGCACAATCCCACAAGTAGAAATTGTAATATGACGTGCTCCAATTGCCAAACCTAAATCACTATTGATAATCTTACAGAAACGTAAGACTTCTTCATAATTGTCAAATGGTTCTCCAGTTCCCATCACTACAATATTGTCTACTCTTTCTTCTACTTCATCCAGTTCTTTTTGAACCATAAGAACTTGGTTTACCATTTCTCCTGCTGTTAGATTTCTTTGTTTTTTAAGTAAACCAGACGCACAGAATGTACAACCCATATTACAACCTACTTGACTTGTAACACAGACACTCTTGCCAAAATTAAAATGCATTAATACCGTCTCAATGGAAGCTCCATCTTCTAAACCAAATAAATACTTAGTGGTTTGATCTTTCGCAACTTGTCTTTCCAATACTTCAAACGGTTCCATTGTAAAAGATTCTTTCAACTTTTGGATAAAATCATGTGATAAATCACTCATTTCATCAAATGAAGAAACTCTTTTCTTATATAACCAGTTATAAATTTGTTTGGCACGATATGGTTTTTGCCCATTCTCTTGGAGCCAAAACTGCAACTGTTCCATGTCTAAACTATATATACTTTGCATCTTTATTATTCTATCACAACTCTATGAATTTCTTCTGAGCCTTGCCATATAGAAGCCATCACTATTATATTCCATCGGGAAAATGGTTTTATCTTCTTCCAGGCTATAATTGTCATGACTGTTAAGGAATTGTTGGATTTGGACCTCATTTTCCTTTTTATTCAGCGTACAAGTACTATATACAAGACATCCACCTACCTTACAATAATTCGAATTAACTTCTAAAATACGCTTTTGAATCTGTACTAAAGTATCAATACTTTCTGGAATGATATGAAGTTTAATTTCTGGTTTATGGCGTAAATCTCCTAGACCTGAACAAGGAACATCCAGTAAGACAATATCACATAGTGGTAAATCCTCTTTCTCAATACACGCATCTCTTGTAAAACATATACAATTATCAACACCGGTATCTATCATGAGCTTTTCAACTAATTTCATCCTACTTTCATAGATATCACTCGCAAATAAAGAGCCCTTATGATTTAATAACATCCCAATATATTGTGTTTTTGTGCCTGGAGCTGAACAACAATCCATAATGGTCATTCCCTCTTTTACACCCATGAATTCAACAACTTTTTGACTGGATAAATCTTGAATAAGAACTTCTCCTTTTTGAAACCAATCGGTTTCAACTAGATTTCCATTATATTGAAACGCAACATCATTTATCATATGAACATTCTGATCTTCTTGAAATTCTTCTTTTGTACACTTTAATGTATTGATTCTTCCATATACATTTCCTCTTGTGTTATTAAATCTAGCGATTTCTTCCATCTTATCTTTTCCATAATGTGCTTCCCACATCTTTAATATCCATTCTGGATGGGATGTTTCAATCGCTATTTTCTTCATTTCATTTGTTTCTTGAACAGGAATTCTTCCTCTTTCACTAACTTTATGAAGAATCGCATTAATAAACCCTTTATCATGTTTATTCGCAAGAGAAACCGTTTCATTAATCGCTGCGTAAGAAGGAATACGATCTAGGAAAAGTAGTTGGTAACAACCTAGATTCAATAGGATTTCATTATTTGATTTAACCCGTTTATTAACCAAGTCTTTCCATTGATACATCAAAAAAGAATAATGACGTAAAACCCCATACACAAGTTCACTAACAAGACTTTGATCTTCTGGACTAAAATCTTTTTTCTTACGCAATAGTAAACTCGCATAGCCCTCTTCTAAAATGACCCGCTTTAAAATATCAAAACTATATTCTCTTGGATTCATTAGTCTAATACCATCGGATTGACATCAATGCGGATATCTTTTCCTTTTAGTTCTTCATTTCCTAAAAGGTTTCGAATATCATTACGCATCACATCTAAATCCATTCCTTTCAAAAGAATACGAGAACGATATTGATCACGAATTTTTAGTAAAGAGATTACCCCAATCGTTTTATACTCACCAACGAGTTTTGATTTTATATATAATGCAGTTTCATTCACAATCGATTCTTT
>JAFWFT010000019.1 GCA_017515505.1 Solobacterium sp. | reverse complement strand
TTTTAAACCTAAATATTCATCTAATAAATGAATATGTGTATGCTTCGTCAATAAGTATTGTGTTTCTCGTTGGCCATGGATATCTACTTGATTCTTTAATACATCTTTTAGTAAACCTAATGAGACAATGCGATGATCAATTCGGGCAACGCTTTTACCATTCAACATGATTTCACGTGTAAACGTTGTTTCTTCATTAACCTCAAAGCCATTCTCTTCTAATACTCTTTTCGCATGTTCATCGTTCTCTAATGAGAAAGTCCCTTCGATGATTGCTTTATCATTTGCCTTTCCTACTAGTCCTGAACTACTTCTTTCTGCACAGAGTAAAGAAATGGCATCAATAAAGATTGATTTCCCTGCTCCAGTTTCTCCAATAAATACATTAAAACCTTCTGTTAAATCTAGATTTAACGAATCAATTAAGACAAAGTTTTGAATATATAAATGGTTTAACATATCTATTAAATCTCTTTTAAAATGTCATCTAATACATAATTCATATCAATAAATTGATCTTTTCGTAATAAGTTTGTGGAACCTTGACCAACATAATGGTCTCCAATTCCATATCGTTTCATTTTCAATTCAATATTTATATCATTACTATACTCTAAGATTGCGGAAGATAAACCACCTGCTAGCATATCTGTTTCATAAACGAAGATTGGTTTATTCTGCTTGGATAAATGCGCTATACAATTTTCATCCAGTGGTTTAAAGAAACGACAGTTCACAACCGCTAAATCAATTTGATTAACTGTAATTTTCTCTAATAATCGATCGACATCTTCTCCATACGTTAAGATATACCCTTTTGTCGTACTTGTTTCATTGAAGATTGGCCATGTTCCAATTTCAATTTCATCAAAAGATGTCATATGTTCTTTTATTTCTCCTCTAGGATACCGCAACGCAAATGGATGTTTTTGATTAAAAGCAGTATAAAGTAAATCCCGAGCTTCTTTGGCATCTTTAGGTTGAGAAAGAATAATATTAGGGATTGGTCGTAACATCCCAATATCAAATAAACCATGATGGGTATCTCCATCTTCCCCAACAATTCCTGCTCGATCAATTCCAATTACAACCGGTAAATCCATCCGACAAATATCATGATTAATTTGATCATATCCTCTCTGAAGGAAAGAACTATAAATGGAAATAAAAGGTTTATAGTCAGAAATGGCTAGACCGGCCGCAAATGTTAAGGCGTGCTCTTCCGCAATCCCACAGTCAAAACTACGGTTTGGAAATTTCGCAAAGAAGGTTTCTAAAGCACTTCCGTTAATCATGGCTGGAGTCAAAACCACAATACGTGGATCATGTTCCGCAAGTTCTACTAAAGTATCAGAAATTAAAGAAGACCATTTTTTAAAGCCAAGAGGTGTATGTTTTAAAGGTAATCCAGTTTCAACATTAAATGGTCCAACCCCATGCCAATTACCATCTAAGTCCTTTTCACATGGAGAATATCCATGTCCTTTTTGTGTAATCACATGCACAACCACTGGTCCATCATGTTCTTGGGCAACCTTTAAAACACGAATTAAATCCGTAAGATTATGTCCATCTACTGGCCCCATATATTCAAGATTAAATTCCCCAAAGATTCCTTTATCGATTACAGATTCTTTAATTGCATCTTTGAAACTCTTCATACCTGAATACATCAGTTTTCCTAATTCATTCTTTTTTAAAACTGATTTCATATTCTGTTTTAAAGAATTGTAGCTTTTCGCACTTCGTAAGCGTGCAAATCCCTTAGACATGGCTCCTACATTTTTTGAAATGGACATATTATTATCATTAAAGATAATAATCATCTTCTTTTGTTCAGAACCTATCGAATTTAGGGCATCCATGGCCATTCCTGAGGCAATTGCCCCATCCCCTATAACAGGAACCACTGCATAATCTTCATGCTGTAAATCACGTGTAACAGCCATTCCAAGTGCTGCGCTTAAAGATGTCGAACTATGTCCTGCTTCCCATACATCATGGCTACTTTCTTTACGCTTTTGAAATCCACTAATTCCATCATATTGTCTCAGTGTCGAAAATTCTTTCGCTCGCCCTGTTAACACCTTATGTGTATAACATTGGTGTCCTACATCAAAGAATATCTTATCTCTTGGTGAATCAAAGACATAATGTAAGGCAATCGTTAATTCCACAACTCCTAAATTACTCGCTAAATGACCTCCCGTTTTCGAAACAGAGTTAATTAAAAACTGTCGAATATCAAGTGCTAAATCATTTAGTTCAATAATCGATAAATCTTTTAGAAATGTAGGATCTTTAATTTCTGTAATATTCATAATTAACCTAATAAATACGAACTTGGACCTCTTTCACTAAATCTATTAGATAAGATGGCTCAAATTCCTCAAATGTTTTTATTTGTTCAAGACAATGATCATACAAATCATTCATTGTCGTTGTTGCTGTTTCTTCTCCTAAAACGATCACACTCGTCTTTTTCCCGTTTCTTTCATCAGAAGTACTTTTTCCTAATACTTCAGCACTTTGGTGAATATCTAATAAATCATCTTGAATTTGGAAAGCCAACCCTAATTCTTTTCCAATAGAATTCCATTGGTTTAATACTTTTTGATTCAACGTATGTAAGATAGCACCTAATTCTAAGGCTGCGGAAAACAAACAACCTGTTTTATAATAGTGAACTCTCTTTATATCTTCCCAGTTCATATGTCTATTATCATCGACATCAAGACATTGTCCAAGAATCATTCCATTAGCTCCTGCATTCTTACTTAAGATTTCAATCGCTTTTACAATAATAGAAGCATCGACATTTGCTTTTGAAGCGACTTCGAAGGCATAGGTTAATAAACCATCTCCTGCAAGAATTGCATTTGCTTCTCCAAATTTTATATGACAAGTTGGTTTCCCTCTTCTTAAGTTATCATTATCCATCGCAGGCAAATCATCATGAATTAACGAATACGTATGAATCATTTCAATCGCATAAGCGAAATGATTCGCTAAATCATCATCGATGCCATATCCTTTCGCTACTGCATAAACCATTCTTGGTCGAATCCGTTTTCCACCAGCTAGTAAAGAATAACGCATCGCTTCTTTCACTTCGCTATCCATGATTTCATTAATTTGTAGATTTAATAAGTTTTCAAGATTATTCATTGTTTTCACTCTTTTGTTTAATTTCTTCAATTTTAGTTTCAAAACTCTTTAGTTTTGTATCACATTCTTTTACTAAATGTAAACCTTCTTCAAAGAGGTTAATTGCTTCATCTAGAGGAAGTTCATTTTCTTCTAATAATTCAACAATTTCTTGAAGACGATTCATTGAGACTTCAAAGGTTTGTTCTTTTTTGGCCATCTTAATTCTCCTTTGTATTCTTTATTTCTGCTTCTGCAGTTCCATCAATATATTTAATTTGAATAGTATCCTTTGTATGAATTTCTTTAATACTACGTATCGCTTTATCTTTCTTTGAAGTAATTGCATATCCTCTTTGTAAGATTTTTAGAGGTGAATATGCATCTAAGAGTGCAATATTCTTTGTTAGTTTATTTCGAGATTCTTTAGTGATGGTGCTCATATTGGTATCGATTTGATGAGAATAATCAATGAGTAATAACTGATATTGTTTAATCCGTTTATTCATTTGAATACTTAATTGGTTTTGGTGTTCATTGAGTTCTCTTTTCGTTGTATAGAGTGCATCATTCATCATTTTTTCAAGAGATTGTTCTAGATAATGAAGATGAATTTGTTTTTCACTATAAAGTCTTTCAGGATTTAAGAAGATACGACTTTCTTTTAGATTTTTAAACTCTCTAACAGAACTTTGATAGATTTGTTTCATTAGGTTATTTAACCTTGATTTCAAATCTTGGATTGAATCATATACATCTTCTATATTCGGACTAATGAGTTCTGCGGCTCCAGTAGGTGTAGGAGCACGTAAATCTGCGACATAATCACAAATCGTTTCATTAATCTCATGCCCAATACCCGTAACAATAGGTGTTTTTAATTGATAAATGACTTTCGCAAGTGCTTCATCATTGAAAGACCATAAATCTTCAATCGAGCCTCCTCCACGCACAAGTAATAAAACATCATTATTTTCTTGATCCGCTTTCTTAAGGGCTTCAATAATCTGTGGTGCACTCTCTTTTCCTTGTACATTAACCGGATAATCTACGATTTTCGCAACAGGCCATCTTCTCGATAAGGTTGTCAAAACATCAGCACGGGCAGCTGTTTTTTCTCCAGTAATTAAACCAATACGCATCGGATAGCTAGGAATCTCTTGTTTATGATCTTCATCAAATAATCCTGCTTCATATAATTTATTCTTTAAAGCTTCATATTTAAGATAGAGCTCTCCTAAACGATTATTCTCCATCTTTGTAACAACTAACTGCATCGTTCCTCTAGCTTCATAAATAGAGACATTTCCTCGTACAATGACTTGGTCTCCTTCTTTTGGTTCAAAATTGACCGACTTATTATATGAAGAAAACATTGTACAGCTAATGACTGCCCCTTCATCTTTTAAACTAAAGTACCAATGCCCACTACGATGATTTGTAAAATTAGAGATTTCCCCTTCTACCATCACATTATGGGTATACGGATTATCTTCAATTACACCTTTCAGATAATGGACTAATTGACTAACTGAAATTGCTTTTTCACTCATACACGATCAAGTACTCCATTAATCAGTTTATAGGAATCAGAATCACAGAATTCTTTTGTTAGTTCAATATACTCATCAATAATGATTGATGTTTCAATCTGTTTTAAATCAAATTCAGAACAACCACAAAGTAGGATTGCTTGTTCAATATAACCTAAACGATCAAATGACCATCCTTCTAATACTTGATTTAAATATCCAATATAGCGATCTTTTTCTTGAATTGCAGTTAGAATTACTTCTTTGATATAAGAATCTTTTTCTAATTCTTTTTCCGTAAAATGATTACGTAAAAGCTCTTCAATATCTCTTTCATATAATAGATATTGATAAACAAGAATCATCGCTTTTTTTCTTCCTTCATGTCGATTCATCATATTCTCTCTAACCATATTATTTTACCACGTAAAAGCCCCTCTTTATAGTTGAAGAATCCAAAAACCTATTCTATGATAACTTATGTGAAAATGAATAAAAAACAATTAAAAAACACGTTTAAACATCTAAAAACCGTACATATTCATCGTAAATTAGTACGTGAGAATTGTTTTAAGTGTGGTCTTTATGCACAAGGCTTAGTCCATGATTTATCAAAGTATTCTCCAATCGAACTATTATCAGGAATAAAATACTATCAAGGCGATCGTTCTCCTCTTGATTTAGATCAACAAATCAATGGCTATTCAAAAGCTTGGCTTCACCACCAAGGCCGTAATAAACACCATTGGGAATATTGGTATGCCCATTTAAATCATCAATTTGTTCCAATTGAGATGCCGACAAGATATTTAGTGGAATCTATCTGTGATCGAATTGCGGCAAGTAAAATCTATCTAAAAGATAAATATACAGATGCAAGTCCTTATGAATATTTAATGCGTAATAATGATCGCAACTATATGCATCCCAATACAGCTAAAGAATTTGAACGGATTCTTCTATATCTCAAAGAAAATGGAGAAGAAAAGACCTTTGAAATGTTAAAGAAGATGGTAAAAGAAAATAAGTGATTCGTAATCGAATCACTTATTTATGAAAATCATTTTCTTTATTTTTCACGATAACATCATGTGCTCCACCTTCCACAATCGAAGTAGAAGATACAAGCGTTAACTTCGCATTCTTTTGTAGTTCAGGAATGGATAAAGAACCACAGTTACACATCGTTGATTTAATCTTTGAAATCGTTAAAGCAACATTATCTTTTAAGAAACCTGCATAAGGAACATAGGAATCTACCCCTTCTTCAAAGGTTAATTTAGAAGTCCCACCAAGATCATACCGTTGCCAGTTACGGGCACGATTACTTCCTTCTCCCCAATATTCTTTCACATAGGACCCATTTAGCATTAGCTTTTCACCAGGTGCTTCTTCAAAACGAGAGAAATATCTTCCTAACATCACAAAATCAGCCCCCATCGCTAAAGCTAATACAATATGGTAGTCATAAACAATTCCACCATCACTACAAATTGGAATATACACACCATGTTTTTTATAGTAAGCATCTCTTGCCTTCGCAACTTCAATGGTAGCGGTCGCTTGTCCACGACCAATTCCTTTTGTTTCTCTTGTGATACAGATGGAACCTCCACCAATTCCTACCTTAATAAAGTCTGCACCACAATCTGCTAAATAATTAAATCCTTCCTCATCGACAACATTTCCTGCACCTACTAAAACTTTATTCTTATATTTTTTCTTTATCCATTTAATGGTATTTCCTTGCCATTCAGAATACCCATCACTTGAATCAATACAGAGACAATCGACTCCTGCTTTTACAAGTGCAGGAACTCTTTCTTGATAATCTCTTGTATTAATACCAGCACCTACCATAAAACGTTTTTCATCATCTAATAATTCATCTGGATGATCTTTATGAGATTCATAATCTTTTCTAAAGACTAAGTATTGAAGATGATCTTTACTATCAACAATCGGTAAAGAATTCAATTTATGTTCCCAAATCAAATCATTACATTCACTTAATGTATTTGTCGTTTTACCAACAATTAAATTCTTACGAGGAGTCATAAACTCTTTGACTTTAACAGTTGGTTTTAATCGGTTAATACGATAATCTCTTGAAGTAACTAAACCTAAGAGTTTTCCATTAGCTGATCCATCATCTGTAACAGGCATCGTCGAATGTCCTGTCTTATCCAGTAATACTAACATTTCCTGTAAGGTTGTTTCGGGTGTAATATTGGAATCACTGACCACAAATCCTGCTTTATAATTCTTTACACGTGCTACCATAGCAGCTTGTGACTCAATGGATTGTGCTCCAAAAATAAAAGACATTCCCCCTTCTTTCGCTAAGGCAATCGCAAGTTGATCACCAGAAACGGACTGCATAATCGCACTTACCATGGGAATGTTTAAATGAATACAAGATTTTTTACCTTTCTTAAAACGAATGAGTGGCGTTTTAAGAGAAACTGCACTAGGAACACACTTTTCGGATGTAAATCCTGGAACTAAAAGGTATTCACTGAACGTATGAGATGGTTCTTTATAATACTTAGCCATATGAATCCTCCTACTTGTTTGTAATTATAGATATAAAATGCATTAAAGTAAAGGAATACTCATGATATAATTCATATTTGTAAGGAGTTATCGTTATGAAACTAAAAAATAGTTACTTCTTTACCATTCGAGAAGATGTCAAAGATGAAGACTCAATTAGTAGTAATCTATTAGTTCGAGCAGGTTTTATTAAAAAAAGTAGTTCTGGTGTCTATATGATGCTACCATTAGGACTACGAGTTTTACATAAAATCAATACTATCATCCGTGAAGAAATGGATCGTACAGGATGTCAAGAACTATTAATGCCTGCTCTTATTCCAGAAGATGTTTATATTTCTAGTGGAAGAAGAGCTGGATTTGGAAATGGTATGTTTTCTTTAAAAGACCGTAAAGGACAACCCTATGTATTAGGACCAACCCATGAAGAACTCTTCGCAATTGCCGCAAAAATGAAGATTCAATCCTATAAAGATATGCCTTTTTCTCTTTACCAAATCGAAACAAAGTATCGAGATGAACCACGTCCACGCTATGGATTAATCCGTGTTCGTGAATTCCAAATGAAAGATGCCTATACTTTTGATATTAATGAAGAAGGAATGGATATCGCTTATAAGAAACAATTTGATGCATATTGTCGTATCATGGACCGTCTTCATTTAGATTATAAAAATGTACGTGCTGATACAGGTGTGATGGGTGGTCTTTTAAGTGAAGAATTCCAAGCTATTACTCCTATTGGTGAAGATATCTTAGTATTATGTGATAATTGCGATTATTCCAGTAATATTGAAGTCGCAAAAACAGTACCACTTACAGTTGAACAACCTTCTAAACTACCAAAAGAAAAAGTAGAAACGCCTCATTGTGAATCTATTGAAGAAGTTAGTAACTTCTTAAAGATATCTCAAAAACAATGTATGAAAGCATTATTAATGAATGTGGATGATGAACTCACAATCTTCTTTATTCGTGGAGATCGTGACTTAAATGAATCCAAAGCATTAAAACTATTAAATGCGAAAGAAATTAGTTTCGCAGATGATGAACTCATCAGTAAGAGTAATGCCGTACCTGGATATACAGGTCCTATTAATTTAACAGGTACCAAGATTGTGGTCGATCAGGAATTACTCACATTAAATAATTTATGTTGCGGAGCCAATGAACATGGTTATCACTACATCAATGTGAATCCAGAAGATTATAGCTATGATGCAGTTGGAGATATCGTAAATATCAAAGAAGATGATTGTTGTCCAAACTGTGGTAAAAAGATTCACTTCGCACATGGAATTGAAGTTGGAAATACATTCAAATTGGGAACCAAATATTCAAAAGCTTTAGACCTACAATACCTAGATCAAAATAATACCCTTCAATATGTATGGATGGGCTCTTATGGGATTGGTCCTGCAAGATGTATGGCAGCTCTTGTAGAACAAAACAATGATGAAAATGGTATCAATTGGCCTAAAGAATTAGCTCCTTATGAATGCGCAATTGTTTGTATTTCTATAAAAGATGAGACCCAAGTAAAACTATCCGAAGAACTATATGAGCGCCTACAAAATGAACATATTGAAGTTCTATTAGATGATCGTGATGAAAGACCTGGTGTTAAATTCAAAGATATGGAACTAATCGGTATACCTTATCGTATTACAGTAGGTCGAGGTGCTGCAGAAGGAAAAGTTGAATTTAAATCAAGAACTGGGGAAACACTAGAAGGAACAATCGAAGAAGCAATCACCTTCATTAAGAATGAATACCAAAAGAATTAGAGTTAAGCTCTAATTCTTTTATTATTGGATATGAAAAGCCTCTTTACTAAAGAGGCCTTCATCATCGAATCATTTGATTATAGAATCATCCCACAAATTTATTCTTTAAATATATTAAATCTTTCTTTTGGCGAATAAGATGTATGGAGTAATTCTTCCGCAAGTTCACTTCCAGGTTCTCCTAAATAATTCTTATAGAGATCTTGAATTTGTGGATTCTCACTCGAAACACGAATTTCACATAATTCATCTTCATCATAGAGTGCTTTCATACGAAGCTCTTTATAGCCATATCCAAGTTTCCCATTTTTAATACGGCTCGATACAATCGATTGACCTCCACCATTAATACATCCACCTGGACATCCCATGATTTCAATAAATGTATATTTAGAAGTTCCATTCTTCACTTCTTCTAGAAGTGGTTTTGTCGCCGTCATACTGGAAGCAATCGCAATCCAAATTTTTGTACCATTGAGATCAATTTCTGCTTCTTTTACTCCTTGCATACCACGACAAGCTTCAAAATCTACTTTTTCAAGCTTTTTTCCATCAAGTTTTTGTTTAACAGTACGAAGTGCTGCTTCCATAACACCACCAGATGCACCAAAGATAACACCTGCCCCTGTATAATCTCCAAATAAGTCTTCGTCAAAATGACTATCTTCTAGTTCCGTGAACTCAATTCCATTCATCTTGATGAGTCTTCCACATTCTCTTGTGGTTAATACCGCATCAACATCTTTTAATCCAGTTGTATTACATTCATCTCTTTCTATTTCAGATTTCTTTGCGATACATGGCATAATCGATACAACATAGATGTCTTTAGGATCAACATTATGTTGTTTTGCCCAATATGATTTAAGCATCGAGCCTAACATCATATGTGGTGATTTTGCGGAAGATAAATGAGGTAATAATTCAGGATATTCATATTCAATATATCGAACCCATCCTGGTGAACAAGATGTAAACATTGGTAAGGTACCATTATTTGTTAAACGAGATAATAATTCATTTCCTTCTTCCATGATGGTTAAATCTGCACCAAAGTTTGTATCATAGACACGGTCAAATCCAATTCTCTTTAAAGCAGTTACCATCTTCCCTGTTACACGACTTCCAATAGGCATTCCAAATTCTTCACCTAAAGAAGCACGAACAGCTGGAGCAGTTTGAACGATGACGGTTTTAGTTGGATCATTAAGTGCTGCAACAACATCATTAATATGTTCTTTTTCCGTCAATGCACCTACTGGACAATTAATGACACATTGTCCACATTGCATACAATCCACATTCGCAAAAGACATATTGTAGAGAGGTCCTACGATTGTATTAAACCCACGGTTTTCAAACCCTAGAATTCCTAAGCCTTGAACTTTCTTACATGTTTCAATACATCTACCACAGAGTACACATTTCGAAGTATCCCGTACGATTCCATAACTGAAATCTTCAAAGGTAGATTCTGTATATTCCCCTTCATAGTGATTATCACGAATTCCTAATTCTTCACATAAACGTTGAAGTTCACAATGTTGGTTTCTCTTACAAGATAAACAGTTTTTATTATGGTTCGACATAATCAGTTCAACTGAATTCTTTCTACCTCTTAAAGCTCTTTCAGAGTTTGTAAAAACTTCCATTCCTTCCGCAACTGGAGTTGTACAAGAAGATAATAAAGTTCTTGCGTTTTTAACTTCAACTAAACAGACACGACAAGCACCAGATCGGCAGATATCTTTTAGATAACATAAAGTAGGAATATAGATGCCATTATCAATAGCGGCTTGTAAGATTGTTTGTCCTTGCTCAGCTACAATTTCTTTGTTGTTAATTTTTAAATGAACACTAGCCATAATTCCACTCCTTCCTATCGTCTGATAACAGCGTTAAAGCGACAAGCTGTCATACATCCACCACATTTGATACATTTGTTATGATCAATGACAAATGGTTCTTTACCAGGAACACCAGTAATTGCATCCACTGGACATTGACGTGCACAAGCAGAGCACTTCTTACAAGCTTCTTTATCAATTGTATATGTAAGTAGATCTTTACATACCGCTGCAGGACATCTCCTTTCATAGATGTGCATTAAGTATTCTTCTCTAAAGTTCTTTAGAGTTGATAGGATTGGATTTGGAGCTGTTTGTCCTAAACCACATAAAGCTGTATCTTGAATTTCATGACAAAGTTTTTCCATGTCTTCTAAGAGTTCCATTGTTCCTTGCCCTTTTGTGATTTTCGTTAACATTTCTAATAGACGTTTTGTTCCAACACGACATGGTGTACATTTACCACAAGATTCATCAACAATAAATTCCATATAGAATCTCGCAACATCAACCATACAGTTGTCTTCATCTAAGACAATCATTCCACCAGAACCCATCATAGAACCAGCTTCGACTAAGTTTTCATAATCAATTGGTGTGTCCAATTCATGTTCGGTTAAACATCCACCAGAAGGTCCACCAGTTTGAACGGCTTTAAAAGCTTTATTATTTGGACATCCTCCACCAATCTCATAGATAATCTCACGAAGAGTAGTACCCATTGGAATTTCAACTAAACCTGTATTCTTTATTTTTCCACCAAGTGCGAATACTTTGGTTCCTTTTGATTTTTCTGTACCAATACCCGCATACCAATCGGCACCATTTAATAAAATTTGTGCAACATTAGCTAAGGTTTCAACATTATTAATACTTGTCGGTTTACCCCATACACCAGAGACAGCTGGGAAAGGAGGTTTTGGATTTGGCATACCTCGTTTTCCTTCAATAGATGCGATTAAGGCAGTTTCTTCACCACAGACGAATGCGCCTGCACCTAAACGAAGTTCTAAATCAAAATCAAATCCAGAACCAAAGATATCATTTCCTAATAAACCATATTCTTTTGCTTGATCAATCGCAACTTGTAGACGATGAACTGCTATTGGATATTCTGCACGAATATATACATATCCTTTATGTGCACCAACTGCATAGGCCATAATCGTCATTCCTTCAATAATTGCGTGAGGATCTCCTTCTAGAATGGAACGATCCATGAATGCTCCTGGATCTCCTTCATCCGCATTACAGATGACATATTTTTCATCGCCAGGTTGATCTTTTTCAAATTGCCATTTTAAGCCAGATGGGAAGCCTGCACCACCTCGCCCACGAAGCCCAGAAGCCTTTATAACATCAATAACATCTTGTGGAGTCATAGTAGTTAAGACATTTCCAACTGCTTCATAGCCACGCATCGCAATATATTCTGTAATATCTTCTGGATTAATCTTTCCACAGTTACGTAATGCAATACGTTGTTGTTTTTCATAGAATTTAATCTTATCAATATCAAGAATCTTTTCATGCGTAACCATATCTTCATCACTTAATTCAAGATCAGTAACAACCCTACCTTTATATAAGTGTTCCGATACAATTCTTTCAACATCTTCAGGTTTTACATGAGAATAGAAGACTTTGTCAGGATAAATAGCGACAATAGGACCTTTTTGACATAGACCAAAACAACCCGTTTTAACAACCTTTACTTCGTTTTCTAAACCGTGTTCTTTTAAATACTTATTGAAATTCTCAAATATCTCGCCAGATTGACTCGCGCTACAACCAGTTCCGGCACATGTTAAAACATTCGTACGAATCATAGACATTATTCTCCTTGACCACTACGAGCTGCTTCAACGGTATATTCTTCAATAATCTCGCCTTGTCCAATATGTTTTTCTAAAATCTCAGTAGCCATATCTGGAGTCACTTTAACATAGGTTGTATGTTCTCCATCTTTTCCATAGACTTCCACAATTGGTTCATAAACACACATCCCAATACAACCCGTTTGTGTGACGGCGCAGTTATAATTCTTTTCAGCCGTTTCTTCTACTAAACGATTCAATACTGGTCTAGCTCCTGCAGCGATGCCACAAGTTGCCATGCCAACAACGACACGGTATTCTTTGTCGCCTTCGCGCATTTCTACCTTTTTCAAGGCTTCTTCACGCATTTTCTTTAAATCCTCTAAGCTTTTCATCCTTCATCCTCCTTTATCATATTAACCTGTTGATTAACATAGTCTTTAATCCACAGTAAGATACTTGGTTCTAATATACTGACTCCATCTAATTCTTTTTTGATTTCTTTCGTGTTAAACACAAATTCGTTTGTGTCAGTCATATAGTGGAAAATATAATCAATCTCTTCATTAGCTTGAATACATTCCATGATGATTTCACCAAGGTTTCCCATTGGTGGAGTATCTATGAAACTCTTTTGAACGGAAGCTAACACTCTCGTTCCTTTGCCAACTTCTGATTCTACTAAGAAGTCCCCGTTACATTGTTCTGTTAGTCCTTTTAGAAATGCAACTCCTAGACCTACTTTACGCGTAGAACGACCAGTCATAAAGGGACTTGATATCTTTTGAACTTGTTCGCTAGACATCCCTTTTCCATCGTCTTCTACACTCATAGATATTTTATCATTGATAGTACTATCCTGGACAATAAATTTGATATTTTTTGCACAAGCATGAATGGAATTCATTAAGATTTCCAATATATGCATCGCAAGATCTTCCATCATACGCCAATTCCCCACCAATCTTTAAATAATTGATTCTCTAATTGATTCTCTTTTTCAGAAATATCAATGAGTCGATGTGCATCTGAATCTATGAACCAAACCGTTGAATCTTCTTGAATCCAAGGGTGCTTTTCTAGAACCGTTTGTTTTTGCTCAAGCGTTTTGATTTCTAAACCATCATACGGTAAATCATTAGGAATAAATCCTAATTGGTGCGTGATAGAATTCTTACGATCTAAGACATGTGCTAAGATTGCTTTTCCGCCAAAATGATGAATCGCTTTCACGCATTCTTCAACCGAAACATCTAATGAAACAATTAGTAATCTATCTTCAATTCCGATTACTTCATCCTTTGTATTTCGTATTTCTTGTTTTCCAAAATAATCCACTTGATTAGGAATATTTGGCATATGTTCATCAATCCAATTTTGTAGATTGTTTGTTTTTTCAATGGAATCAAATAAACCTAGTATATGCACTTCTTCAATGGTTTCTAATTCACAACCATAAATAAAATAAAGTCCTAACGATTTCGCCACTTCAGATATCGAAGCTAATTGTTTGGTTGAATTATGATCTGTAACAGCAATTACCTCTAATCCTTTTAGAATGGCCATTTGACAGATATTATTAGGTGTCATTTCATCTTCTGCACAAGGTGAAAGACAACTGTGCATATGAAGGTCGTAATACATTAGACACCTTTTTCGATTAATAATTTAGCGGATTCAAAGACAGGTAAATGACTCGCAAAAACGGGAATACCCTCTTCCGTTGCCTTTTGTAGAACAGTATCTTCAATGGAGGCATTATCCGCAATCACAATACAGGAAAACTCTCGTAGTCCCGCAACCGCAATAATATTCATATGTCCTTGAACTGTGATCCATACTTGATTTGGAAGTCCATTTCCCATTACCCAACTTAATAAGTCTCCACAATAGACACCTTCAACATCCTTATCAAGACTTACATCTGGTGTTAGATTATCCCAATTCAGTTCATTAAAGAGTTCATGTAGTTTCATTTTCCTTCTCCTTCGCTAACGCTAATATATGACAATGGTCGAGTGTCTTATTTCCTTTCGCAATTTCTTCTGCCATAATCCGACAAGTTTGTAAGCCACATGCACTACAGTCATAACCTGGTAGTTTTTCTAACTGTTCATTGACTTTCGCAAAAAAAGCCATCTTTTCTTTAAAGGACCGTTTATCTTCTGCGTTTAAGGAAATAAAATCCGAATAAATGTCATCAAATGGTAATGAAGTGACTTCGGAACTACCATTCTTTGTAAGAGGATAGACATTATTACGATAGAGATAACTGTTACCAAAAAGTAAATGTCCTCCTACACAGCCATTAAAACAAGCAAATAGATACAATAACTTAAAGTCCTTCAACATATCGAATTCTGCAAGATCTAATATATTTGTGATTTTTTCAAAACCATCCGCAATTAAATAGTTTTCTTTTTGTAAAATCATGGAAGGATTAACCGATTGAAGACCTTGAAGGTTATAGTCACATTTCATTTTATTCTCTTTTAAATGTTTACGAATTTTTGGAAAGATATCGACAATCGCAAGTGCATGATCCGTTTCATATTCTTCATTCAGATATGGATATTTCGCAAGTTCTAGTAATGCTTCACATTCACAACAATGGAAAATCCCTACATTCCCTTTGTCTTTATGTTGTTCGCGAATCATTTTCGCAGCGATTTCTGAAGGATAATTAATGGGAGCTAGATTATCTAGTAACATTGGATATTTTGTTTGAATATAACGATTCACAACTGGACAAAAGGAGGTAATCATCGTTCCTTCCACATAGTGATCAGCTAAATTAAAGTATTCATTCATGATTTGTCCATAGACAGGACTAATATCCACAACTTCATCAAATCCAAGCTGTTTAATCGCATACATCATTTCATCCGCTTCTTCTTTAGTACTACAAACATTGATTAAAGCAGGAGGTACCATACAAATCGAATAATCATAATTAGGAATATCTTCTAAAGTACTTCCTTGTCCTAATAACCCTTTACTATGACAAGTTGTAATACAACGAGCACAGTTTAAGCACTTCTCTCCATCAATCTCAATCCGACTATCCGCATTCATTGTTAAAGCAGAGACAGGACAAGCCCTGACACACTTTAAACATTTCACGCATGAATCTAATGTATAGATGACGGCAGATTTTCTCATTTTGACTCCCTAAATAATAAAGTAATGGTTGTTCCTTCAGGAGAAGATTGAATATCGAATTCATCCGAGACACGTTTTATGTTTGGTAAACCCATACCAGCTCCAAAACCCATGGAACGTGCTTTTTCACTGGCAGTTGAAAAACCAGGTGTCATTGCCTTTTCAATATCATCAATTCCAGGACCTTTATCTTTGAATACTAGTTGGATACTTCCATCATCAAAAACATCCATATTTATATCTCCACCATACGCATGGATAATCAGATTAATCTCACTCTCATAACACGCTACGGCAATACGACGCAATACTTGTGGATCCACACCAATTTCCTTTAAATGTTCTTTAATATGAGAACTAGCTTTACCAGCATTTGCAAAGTCATCTTGAGCAACCGTATATTTCTCATGAATCACACTATTCATAAATACTCTTTAGTCCTTTCCCATATAACACCCCACATGTTTGAAACATGGTAAAACGCGTACTAAAAATATTAAAACCCATTTCCTTCGCAATCTCTAAATCTTCATCGGATAAAACTTTATTACGAACAAAAATGATCATCTCAACATCCAACATCTCAGCTGTCCTTAAAACTTGAGCATTACACAAACCAGTAATTAAAACGGTGGATTCTGGAGAATTCTGAATTAATGCAAGTGCATCACTCATTAAATCTGAAGCGAATGCACAAGTATATTCTTTTTTTAATAAGTGCTCATTGAAAATTGCCAGGGGCTTTGCTTCAATTGCCTCAACAATATCTTTCGCAATCATTAGGCTTTCAATAATTCTTTCTCTTCATCTTTAATGCGTTTAATTTCATCAGCGATGATTGTTGGTGTACATAAACCAATAACTTTTCCATCAATAATCGCAACAGGTGCTAAACCACATGCACCAACACAACGTGTCGCATCAAGTGAGAATAAGCCATCTTCACTTGTACTATTAATTTGTGTACCGGTTTGAGCAATCACTTCATCGATTAAAGCTTGGCTTCCTTTAACATAGCAAGCTGTTCCCAAACATACATTGATAACATGTTTTCCCTTTGGAACAGTTGTGAATTGTGCATAGAAGTTTACAACTCCAAATACTTCTGCAGCACTAACACCAGTTGCTTTCGCAATCTTATCCATTGCTTCAAAAGGAATATACCCTAATTCATTTTGGACATCATGCAACATAACGATTACAGGTCCAGGTTCTCCTACATGTTTTTCGACAATACTGTCAATTTGTTTTAGTGCTGCGGCGGTTAATCTTTCCATAATTGCTCCTCCTTCAATCGCAATTTGAGTAAATAATCAAATAAGAACTCAATACATAAAGATATTAATATAATAATTAAAGTCCATGCTAATAGACTTGTCGAATCTAGATTTATTTTAGCATAGTATAAGTGTTTTCCGATTCCAACTCTTATTTGTCCTAGAATTTCTGCCATTACCCCTACTTTAAATCCTAAAGATAAAGCAGTTTTACTCGTTGTTAAGATAGGAATATAAAGAGATGGTATAAGACGATGAAATATTTTATCAAGCGTTGATTGGTTATAGATTGCATCCACATCTTTTAGGTTTTGACTTTCCATTTTTAAAGAATGATAAAATGAGGAATAAAAGACTGGGAATAAAATCATAAATGTTACAACTGATACTGCCCCTTCTGATCCAAACCATATTAAACAAAGAATAATATAACTAATATTAGGAATGGTTTTAGTGATTAGAAAGATTGGAGATAAGAGAGAACCAACGAGTTTATATTCATTCGCAAGAATACTACAACATAGTGCGAATAAAAATGAGATTAAGAATCCCCTTATAACTCTAAATATCGTTAAAATAATCGCATGATAATTTGAAAAATCAGTTAATAAAAGGAACATATTACGTAAAACTTCATGCGGAAATGGTATTAAGATGTCATTATGTACCATAAAAGCACCTAAATACCATATACCTATTAAAAATCCTACTGTAATAATATGTTCCTCTTTCATACTTAATC
>JAFWFT010000018.1 GCA_017515505.1 Solobacterium sp. | reverse complement strand
CCATCAAGTTCTAAAGGTTCTAATTCATCATTCGCTAATTGTGTATGCCAATTCGTCTCTTCATCATAATTATCTAAAAACATAGCGAATGCGTTATTTGAGAAACGCAATGCGATTGTATTTGAGTGTGGCTCTTTTTCCCCTTTTGTATCATCGTAGAGTTGAACAGCACCAAACTCTAATTGTATGGAATCATCTTGTGTAAACCACCACTGCCATACACCAACATCTGATATCGCATCCGATAAGATATCTAGTATTTCTTGCGAGAAAGTAGTAGGTTCTTCTTTAAACACAATTCTCCCTTCAAGAAGTTTATGCATCATCTTCTTCGTACCTTCATTTGGTTCAATCTCTTTTAATTCATTCAATAAAGAATAGAAATTCGAAGCCATTTCAGATAGAGGTTGTTTTTTCTCTTCAACCCAATGTTGTAGAACCGTTAAAGCACCATTTCTTGTTCGTATTGGTTTTGATTGTAAAGCAACTTCCACAAATTCCATGCCTTCTAGTGGATACTCTCTTAGTTCCTGCAGCAAGAAATCAAGTGCGTTTTCTTTCCAATACTCTTCACCAAAGCCAACTGTTGTGCTTGGTTTATTTTTTATTTCTTCAAGTGGCAATTGTTTACGATAGATATCTAACAACATACTGCGATATGTTTTATCATGTGCTAAATAACGACATACATAGTTATGATTTTTAAAATCATCTTTTAAAAGTTTTAAAACATGTGGTTTCACATCAATCCCTACTTCAGTTGCTAAATCAAGACATAAACCTTTTTTTACATTGCTTAAGATAACTGTTTTCGCATTCATACTATGAAGTTGTTTCTTTGCTTCTTCATAAACTTCTTTTTCATCCATCTCATTTGCGTATTCATAGATATGATAAATAATTTCATATTCTTCACCTGTAAGTGCGAAGTTTTGTGCTTGTTCAAGATATTTTAATAAGATTTCTTTTCGCTTATCTAATGTGGACATACCAGGAACTGCATCTTCATCTAATAATGCATCGATGTTTCTACCTAAATATAGAAACTCTTCTCGTGTTGGTTTCGTAAATAAGATGCCACCTAAATTCACATTCTTCCAGCACGTTAAAGCAGAATACGATGGCGAAACAGAATTATTAATTCCTTCTTTTAATATCCAATCTTTAATTTCTTCATATCTTGGGTTTAAAGCTCTTAATTGTTCAACCGCATGGATTCTTCCCCATCCATGTACCTTCTTTGCGACTTCGTAAATTTCATCATTGCCATTTTTCCATTTATGCATAATATGAACACAATAAAGTGTAAATTCATCACTAAGGGCTAAGGTACGAATTGTATTTTTAAGTTCTTCATTTTGAATGATTAATGTATCTAATATAAGTAAACCATATTTCACACATTCGATATTCGTAGATAATTCAATAAGTCCAATCGCAAATTCATATAGGTTACCTGGTTGTAGCTCTTCTCTATGTTCATCATAGATATAATCTTGTAGAGTTTGGGCAATTGAAAGTGCTCGATTATCTTTGGCTAATTGATGGAATAAACCTTCCGCAATTTCAAATTCATGATCACTTGCGTTTTTAATCGCTTCAATCATTAATTCACGATCTTCATCACTTATTTCAGATGGTTGCATATGATACATCATGATTCCATCTAATGCTCCATCCGCAAATACCATTTCATCTTCCGCATGTAATTTAGGTAATTCAAAATCCTCTGGTAGTTTTCCATCTACCAATGCTTCTTTGATTATGTCATAAATTGATTTATTCATATTAATAACCCTTTTATAAGTTTATTATAAGCGATTATAACCATAGGATTCTAGAGTCATAATGTTGTTCAATGAAGGCAATTTCTTGTATAACTTCTTCTTTATCATAGTTTTTATCTTTATAAATAATCCATTTAGAGTATTGTTCATGTTTACGATATAGAATACCCACCACTATACCTGTATAGGTTTCTAAAGGTTCTTTAATACCTATGACATAGGCATCTTGAAATTCTTTATCCATCAATCTTGAATCATCCACATATCCACAATTACACGTACAGAATTCATTAATTAAAGGATGTAAATTACCATATGGATAATCAATGATGACTCGCACTTCATTACCTAAATATTCTTTTTGAAGTAAATATTCCATGACAATATATTCAATTTCACTTTTAGTTTGAACAGGTTCGACTTGTTCAAAGCCTAGTTCTTCATAAAAAGATTTCGCACTTAAAGAAACCATCGCACCTACACGTGCGAGTTGTCTTTCTTTTGCGTAATCTAAATAGTATTGAAACAGATTATTTTTAACTTCTTCATTTTCTTCTTTCAATAAGAATAATAAAAGTGCACAGGTATCTTTCTCATAACCAATAATACCGATTAATTCTTCTTCATACGCACCGATTAGTTCCATTGTGGAAGTAAAGTGTTCAACAGATTCTAAGAAAGGTTTAATCGTTTCTTCACTTGAAAAGAAGTTTTCTGTATTTAGGAAAACTTCCTTACAAAATGTATATGCGTCTTTTTTTTCGTTTTGTTGAAGATGATGAATATTCATTATAAATCTAATTCCTTATCAAACATTGGGAAAGCATCTTGGATTACTTTCTCTTGTAAGTCTTTTGTATATTCCATCACAAAGACTGGCACTTCTTTCGCAACGGGTAAAGCTGCTTCACGTATTTCTTTTAATTGGTTTGGATCTTTCTTTTCTTGTTCCACAATAAACGCATGTGCTAAGCCAGATCCAATTTGAGCACCCTTGAACCAAACACGCACAAGTCCATTCATCGTTTGACATTTCTCATAGACCGCATTCACAAGTGCAGTTGGATAAATCGCAGGTTCCACAAAACTCACTTGAACGCCAGGTGGAATCTTTCCTTCTTGAAGATAATCTTCTACGGTTTTACCTTGTTGGGAAGAAGTATTATGAATAATGGTGTGAATCGTTTCTTTTGGTAGAACGATTTGAGAACTTGTTGGATTCACGATGATTCCACTTATATTTGATTTTTCATTATTTAATAATCGTTCTAAATCTCTTAATGAATGAACGATTAACTGCTGGTTTTGCTCATTCATATCCATTTTGTTCGCTTCTTCCATATCTGTAAAGACTGGAAAAAAACTACTTCCATCTTTTGCTTGCACTAGCGCAAAACGGACAGAAACGCCATTTCCTTTTTTTGCTAGAGAAGCTTGTTTATCAATGACTGCTGGGGATAAAAGTTTTGCTTCTTTAAGTTTTAAAAACATTTTTTGCTCCACCGCAATCGACTTTTCTTCTTTAATCTGTTGTAATAGTGCTTTTAATTCTTCATTTTTTACCTGAAATGGTAAATCTTTTGTTTTTTTATTTGCCATAATTCATTCTCCGTTGATAATTATACTATATAGATGTTTATTTGCGACAATTATACATTTTTAAGTGTTTATTCACCTAAAGTTCACATTTAGAGTCTATCTTATAGTCGTAAACAAATAAGGAGGTACACAAATATGTCCAATATGTATCATGATGATGACAATCAAGAAGAAGAATATCTTCCCCATTCGTATTACGAACCTGCCCCAACTCCTAGACAACACCCCTTGTTAAAGTTATTACTAACAGTAGTTCTTGCGTTTCTAGCAGGTTTAGGTGGAGCGTATGTTGGTTTAAAACAGTTTGGTGCTGGTAAAACAACCATTGTTTATCAGCAAGCTGATCCTATTCCCACAACATCCAATACAAGTCAAGTTCAAAAGAATGAACTTTCTATACATGAAATCGCAGAAAAGGCATCCGTCTCTGTTGTTGAAGTACGTACAAAAACAGAAGTGACAAGTAGTTATGGATTCTTCGCTGTTCCATATTCCGCAGAAGGAGCTGGAAGTGGTGTTGTAATTACAAGTGATGGATATATCATCACAAATAATCATGTGGTACAAGGTGCAGAAGCAATCACTGTTACCATGAATGATGGCACTGTATATGATGCTACATTAGTTGGGACAGATGCAAAAAGCGATATTGGAGTCATCAAGATTGAAGCAACTAATTTAACACCTGCGACCGTTGGAGATTCTTCACTGATTCGTGTAGGAGATACTGCTGTTGTTATTGGTAATCCCCTTGGGACACTTGGTGGAACTGTCACAAATGGAATTATTTCCGCAACTGATCGTGAGGTTGTCATCAATAATGAAGCCATGAATCTCATCCAAACAAATGCCGCAATTAATAATGGTAACTCTGGTGGTGGCTTATTTGATGGCCATGGGAATTTAATTGGAATTGTAAATGCGAAAGACTCAGGTGTTACAAGTAGTGGTTCTACGATTGAAGGATTAGGATTTGCGATTCCAGTCAATGATGCGATGGATGTCGCAGAAGACATCATCACACATGGTAAAGTAACAAATCGTGCAATGTTAGGAGTTACCTTACAAACAGTTAACCAAACTTATGGTTCCTTTACCCCAGGATTATATGTCACAGATATCTTATCTGGTTCTGGAGCAGAAGCCGCAGGGATAAAGCCAGGTGACAAAATCATCGCAGCCGATGGACAAAACGTTTCATCTTATACAGATCTATCAAAAATTCTAAAGAAGAAAAGCATCGGTGATACAATCATTGTGAAAGTAGAACGAAGTGATGAAGAATTAGAATTCAATGTAACATTAACTGGAACATTAAATTAGAACTCATATGAAAACCCACAGAACATATACTGTGGGTTTACTGTTTTTATGGATTCTCATCAGTTCCAGGTTGTGGTGATTCTGGTTGTGGATCTGGACTTTCTGGTTGAGGAGATTCAGGATATACACACGGATTAACCATATCCCCATTATTTAATGCATTCGTATCTTGACACACTGGTGTAGGATCTGGTTGCGGATAGACACAAGTTCCTTCTGACCATTTTCCGCCACCTGTTTCACATTCTGCAATCATGGCTTGTAGTTTTGCCTCAGCATCAACTTGTTGTTGCGCTGCAGCATCTTCTGGAGTGTTATAACATACACCATTGTACCAACACCCTGTCTTACCACGCGCCATAACACATTCTTCCTCCGTCTTTATTACGGTCGGAACGACTGTTTCTTGTGTTGCAGTCGGTGTAGGTGTTGCGGTTGGTTCTGGAGTCGTAATGGTTAATTCTTCTTCTGTAAATTCTTCATTGCTTAATGGGTTAATCTGAATGAGGCCATCTGGTACACCAATGATCGTTGGAATTGCAGCTAATGGTTTTGGACGATCATCCTCTGTACTATACGCATGTGTGCGAATATACTTAAATAATTCAATAAGTCCTTTTTGTGAAAAATGAAGACCATCCGTATCCATATATTCTGTTTTTGCATATCCCGTTTTATTATCTTTTAATGCTTCAGAAGAGTTTAAAAACTTCCAATCATTCTTTTCACACATTTTAACAATTGCTTTATTGTAGGCATCGATTTGTTGCATATAAACATTTGTATAATGGGAAGTAGCCGTTACAGGTGGAATCGCATTCACAATTAAATCAACAGTTGGATATGCTTTCACAATTTCTTTTAATTGCGCTTCATAACGTTCAATAAAAGATGTTGCATCTGTACTATTTCCATATAGATTATTTGTTCCAAACGTGATAATAATTCTTTCTGGTTGAATCATTTTAACAGCTTGTGGCATGGTGAATCTTCCGGTCACAAAATCTAAACATGGTAGTGTTGAAATCGCATCAATTCCCATTCCCACAACACCAATTGTATTTTCGATATCCGTAAATGTTTTATTATCTTCATTTAAGAAACGTAAAAATCTTGCAGTATTTGAATCTCCTAAGAATAATGTTTTTTCAATATACTTTCTTCCTTCATCATCTGTTTTTGGAAGAATGGTTCCTTCGAACTCTGTTTCATCAATCGCATCTTTCTTTGCGTCATATGGCTCTTTAGAAGGAGTTGCACTAACCTCTGGATGATCGGTTGTATCTTCTGGTTTCATCGCCAATCCAATAATAAGAGCTATCAATAATAGAACACATCCTAAGACAATACCTGTAGTTGTTCCATTCACATAAAAAGTTTTATTAAAAAGCTTAATTTTCATACAAATAGTATTTTACTATGTTTTAGGAAAAGATTCTATTTTTCAGAAGAAGAAAAGGTTTTTAATGTATTTTCCACAGCCCCTTCCATGATTTTGGAAAGTTCAAAAACAACTTCATCGATGGAATACTTCATCCCTTTTTCAATCCAGTCTGTAATACGTCCTACAAGAGCGTGCGTATAAAAAGCCGCAATATGTTCCACAAAGATTTCTTTGGTGTGAATCGTTTCATTGAGTTTTTCTAGTTTCCCTTTCACAAAGTCTCCAATCGTTTGTTCAAAGAACATATCTAAATATCGAGTCGCTATACTATGATGAACCCTAGTAATAAATAAACTATTATCTCGAATAAAAAATAATAATTCATAAAACATTTCTTCCCATGAATACTCTGGGTGGTTTTTAATATTATCAATTGCAAGAGACCGAGCAGGTGCATGATAATAGGAATACTCAATGAGATCAAAAACATCATGGAAGTGATAATAAAAAGTTTGACGATTCATTCCACAGTAATCTGTAATATCGCTAATTTTTATTTTATCTAAAGATTTTGTTTGCATGAGTTGCTGTAGGGCCTTTGAAAGTTTTAATTTTGTATCATTCATGGTACGTCCTCTATTAAATTTATTCTTTATTATTATCATCTTATTTGCAAGTATTTTAACCTCTCTTTCACAAAAGAATGATTGAGTTTATGAAAACTTATGCTATGATAAGTTAGCACGCAGGATTACCCAAGCGGTTGAAGGGGCAGGCTTGGAAAGCTTGTAGGTCTGTAACAGGGCGCCAGGGTTCAAATCCCTGATCCTGCGCCAGTAGTCAAAAAGTGGCTTAGCTAAGCCACTTTTCATTTTTTGTGCTACCAATTTGATAATAACTTGAAACATTTCATACATACTTTTGAAATCTGTCCTATGGCATTCATTATGCAAAAAAGGAGCTAAAAATGGATAATTCCATTCCTAACTCCTTTGAGTTTTTAATTGCCTTTGCAATTAATTAAAACCAATATCTATTTCGTCTTTCTAATTTCCTTATTCGCTTTTCTATTTTTCGTATAAGCAAAAATTCAACAAATTTATACGATATATACAAGATAATCGGTGTTAATACTATTACTTCTAGCCATTCAATTAAAACACGATAATTCTACATTAGCCACTTTTTTATGGTTGGTAACTTTCAATAAACCATTTATCTTTTTCAAAAAATAGATTTCTTCGATAT
>JAFWFT010000017.1 GCA_017515505.1 Solobacterium sp. | reverse complement strand
AGCTTCTACCATTAGAATTCACCTCCTATTTCTTCAATATCTTCTTCTATTTCTTCTACATCTTCGTAGTTATCAAAATTTGTATTTTCTTCGTCGTAGTCATCTTCATCATCATAATCATCTTCTAATACATCATTTTCATCTGCAACTTGTTCTACACTTTTGTTGTTAATTTCTTCTACAAGTGGCATGTCGTCATAGTCATCGTCATCTTTAGATTCTAATTCTTTAAATCCAACAACTTCGTCATCATTATTAATTACAGAAATATTTAGACCTAGTGCTTGGAATTCTTTTATAAGAACTCTGAACGCTTCAGGTATTCCTGGATTTGGTAAAGGATTTCCTTTTACAATTGATTCATATACTTTTACTCGTCCTACTACATCGTCTGACTTATAAGTTAGAATTTCTTGTAATACATGGGAAGCTCCATATGCTTCTAGAGCCCATATTTCCATTTCTCCGAATCTTTGTCCACCAAATTGTGCTTTTCCACCTAAAGGTTGTTGTGTTACTAATGAATAAGGTCCTGTTGATCTCGCATGTAATTTATCATCAACCATGTGGTGTAATTTAACGAAATACATTACTCCTACACTTATTCTGTGATCAAATGGTTCACCTGTTCTTCCATCATATAATACAGTTTTACCATCTTCATCCATTCCTGCTTCTTTCATCATTTCTTTAACATCTTCTGTACTTGCTCCATCTAATACTGGAGTTGCAACGTGTACACCTAGTTTTTTACAAGCCATTCCCATATGCAATTCAAGTACTTGTCCAATGTTCATACGTGATGGAACACCTTGTGGATTTAACATTATATCAATTGGAGTACCATCAGGTAAGTATGGTATGTCTTCTTGTGGTAATATCAAGGAAATAACACCCTTATTACCATGCCTTCCAGACATTTTATCTCCTACTTGTATTTTACGTTTTTGAATTATATAAACTCTGACAACTTTGCTTACGCCACTAGGTAATTCATCGTTATCTTCTTTTGTATAAATTTTTACATCATGAACTATTCCTTCACCACCATGTGGTATTGTTAATGAGGAATTTCTAACTTATCTTGTTTTTTCACCAAATATTGCATGTAGTAATGTTTCTTCACTAGTTAAATCGGCCATTCCTTTTGGTGTTACTTTACCAACTAAAATGTCTCCTTCTTTAACTTCAGTTCCTATTTTTATGATACCATTTTCATCAAGATTTTTACGAGCATCTTCACTTATATTTGGAATATCTCTTGTTATTTCTTCTGGGCCTAATTTAGTATCACGACATTGTGTTTCATAATCTTCTATATGTAACGAAGTATAAACATCTTCTTTTACTAATCTTTCGTTCATGATTACAGCATCTTCAAAGTTGTATCCATTAAATGTCATGAATGCTATAGTCATGTTCTTTCCTAGGGCAAGTTCTCCCTTATCTGTACTTGGACCATCTGCTATTACTTGTCCTCTTTTTACTTTATCGCCTTTTCTTACGATTGGTCTATGATTTGCAGTTTCTCCTTGGTTAGATCTTTCAAATGTAGCTAAATCGTATGTGTCTATTCCTTTTGCATTTTTAATTACTATTTTCTTAGCATCTACGTATTCTACAACTCCTGCTGCCTTTGATACAACTACTGCACCACTATCACGTGCTGCTACATATTCTACACCTGTTCCTACATATGGTGCTTCTGTTGTTAACAAAGGTAATGCCTGACGTTGCATGTTTGCACCCATTAGGGCACGAGTGGCATCATCGTGTTCAAGGAAAGGGATTAAACTTGTTGTTACTGATACAACTTGTTGAGGTGATACATCTATGTAATCTACTTGTTCAGTTGGAATGATTACATTTTCACCGTTTAATCTACCTGTAACTTGGT
>JAFWFT010000016.1 GCA_017515505.1 Solobacterium sp. | reverse complement strand
TAATAATACGAAATCATTAAAATGGTTTACTGCGTAATATCCGCCCGTTAAGGCAACACTTGCTGCCGCAACACCTGCAGCCACCTTACCAACCGTTAGACTCCCAAGAGCCTTTCCACCTACTCCAACTGTTGTAGCTGGATCTGGAATAGGTACTGGCGCAGCTGGTGGTGTAGGTGCTGGTGGAGGTGTAGGAATCGTTTTACTTGCAGCTTCTCCTGCTACATGTTTAATTCCTTCTGCCACAATATTCGTGCCTTTTAACACCCCATATATTTCAGATGCTATTTCCATTGGTTTTAAAATATCCCCAACATATGCACCTTCTCCTCTTTTAAATAACATTAAGAAGAACATAATTGGTGTATAAGAGTGTAAACGAATACCATCTCTTTTTTGAATCACATTGATTTGTTGTTCGATTTTCTTATACGCAAGATTTAATCGAGATTTAATTGTGTTCTCATTCACATTTAACTCATTCGCGATATCTCGAATCTTTAAATCATCCATATACCTTAAAACAATTACTTCTCTTTGATTCTCAGGTAATGAATCTATAACTTCATTCACGACCGTATTACGATAATCCTCCGTTAAATCAAACGTTTGATCTTCAGCAGGAATATCCCAATCCTCATATTCATCTAATGATACAAGTTTTACTTCTTCCCCATCATCAGTTAATTTATGTCCTTTTCGCAGTTCATCATTACATGCATTCGTAACGGTTCTTTTTAAATAAGACATAAACCCTCTCGAATCTATATGATCTAAATTGTTATAGAGTTTTAATGATACATTTTGATATATATCTTCTGCCGCTTCATTGGAACCTAATATGTAACGCGCTTTATTCATTACATATGGTTGAATAGTGCGCAAAAAAACTGCTAGACCATCTTCTGATGATTTTGCAGAATCGAGTATCGGTTTGAAATCTACTTTTGTTAAATCCATTATCTTATCCCCATTCTCCTATTACACTTTTTAAAAGATGCGAGTACCTTTTTATCATATGTCTCCTTAGAAAAATAGTACCCCCCCCCGAAGTTTCGTCAACGATTATTGGAAAGCCATTATGTTTTTTCTATATAGTTTTCATAAAGAAAACCACTTCTAATGTAGAAGTGATTCATCTTTCTTGCAATATTCCGAATAAATTGTATCCCCAATTTTAATCCACTCATCTAAATCCATCATCCAGATATAATCATTTTGGGTAAGAATATCTTGTTTAATAAGTTTTACCAATTCTTCATCGGTATATGGTCCATATTTATTTCCGTCACCTTTTGTGTAATACCATATTTTGTTCATTAGTTATTGCCCTCCCCTGGATTGTCTGATCCTTCCTGATTCACATGTTTATACATGATGCTTGCTTCACTTGGAGAGTAAAGATTTGTATCTGCCGGAATCGCTTTAACTATTATAGGATAATCTTTTCCATTTTCTAATTCACCCGTTGGTATTCTTACAGTTAAATCCCCCGATTCATTTTGTGGTTCTGTTTTTGTTAATCCTGTCGTTGGGAACAAAATATCGTAATGATCCGCATTTTCAGCTCTTGTGAATGTGATTTGTAGTTCGCGCGTTTCAGCAAAGTACTGACAATCATTACTGATCGTTGGTTGTGCTAATGGTTGTACAACTACAGGTGTATGGTAAACAAAGTTTATTGTTCCTGCTTCACTTTCAGAATACTTGCTTGTATTATTCGACATTGCTGTTACAAAAATCTTATATTCTTTGTCATTTTTCATACCGGATGCATCTAAGTCAACTGAAGTTCCTTCCACTTTTTGTACTAGACTTTCAATAGCGACATTATAATAATCTGCGTTTTGAACTGAATTCCATGTTACTGTTAATTGATTTCCATTTTGCTTTGCGCTGACATTTTGCGGTTTTTCTAACTGTAATAAGGATGCTTCATACTTATAATCAACGGTTACCGTTTCGCCTTCTTTATATTTTGAAGTATCACTTGGATATGGCGTAAAGGTAAATGTATAAGTTGTACCAGATGTTAATTGGTTTGAACCAATACTTGCGGAATTCTTAGCCGCATTAATCTTCGTTACTGGTGAAGTATTCACTGTAATCTCATAATAACTCGCATTTTGTACTGCATCCCATTGGATGGATAAACCCGCTTTGGTAGGTGTGAAACGAATATTAGAAACTTTACTGAGTTTAGAATCTGGATTATCAGAAGCTTCCACTTCTTCTTCTGTACCATATTGTTTATAGGTGTTATCACCTACACCAATAATCTTTCCGTTCTTAACTGCGATAATCGTATTACCACGTGCAGCAATATAAGAAATATCTTTCCACTTTTCAATTGCTTCTTTTATTTCTCTATCTGTAATTGTTGTTACAACTGTTCCGTTTTGTGTTAAACCTATTGCATAATTATTTCCTGCTACAGCACGATTTATATTCGCCCATCCTGCTGTATTGGATAAAACATTTCCTTCAATGCCATAACATAATGCAGTTCCATCATTATATACAACAATAATTTGTGTTTCTCCAATATAAACATCTTTCACATTCTCAGCTTCTTCTAAAGATGTTTGAGAAGACACTTTACCTGCAACAAGTAATTTCCCTTCTTTTGTTTTTCCGATTGTGATTTCGTTTCCGGCATACACTGCTTCAATATCTTTCCAATCTTTTACTGAACATGCTCGATCTGCACCAACACATTCAACTTCGCCATTTTCTTTTAGACCTACTGAATGTTGTGTGCCCGCAGCAATCATTGTAATATTTTTCCAATCATTTACTTCACACGCAGTTCCCGCACCCGTACATACAACTTTTCCATCTTTTTTTAATCCAAGAAGACCATTTCCATTTGAACTAATCTGAACAACATTATTAAAATCTGCGAGGGTTGGAACTTCTCCCCGTGTCACTAAAGAACCGGTATCATCTAAGTAAATAGAATAACGATCTGTTAATACAACACGATTAACTTTTGTTAATGTATTATTAACGGAACCGGTTCGATTTCGAATCCAATTAAATCCAAGTAATAATACTAATAAAAAAGCTAGCGCAGCACCCATATAACCAACCATTCGCAAAGGAATTTGGAATCCAGATGTTTCTTCAACTCTCTTCTTTGGCTGACGTGGTTTAGGTTCATCATCAACTATTCTCTGTGCGATGGTTTGCTCAAACTCATCCTTATTTATTAAACGAGTATGTTCAATCGTATCTTCTGCAACAGGTTGAGAAACGGAAGGTTCAAATTGAGGTTCTTTTTCGATTTCAACCATTGTTGCATTTTGATAAGAAGGTTCTTTCATAACCCCTTGATTAATCTTATCGATAAAAGGAATATCCACTGTCGAATAGGTTGTCCCTAATTCAGGAAGTTCTAATTCTTTTGTGTTATCCAATAAGGAACGAATGGGAATATTATAAAAAGCTGCAATCATCTTTAAATGCATGATGTCGCATAATATATTTCCATTTTCCCATTTCATATATTCCTGTACAGGAACTTGAAGTTTTTCCGCTACATCCGCAAGCGAATAGGAAAAATGTTTTCTAAGTGTAGATAGTTTTTCTGGTAGACGATTGCTCATTAAAACATCCCCCTGTTATCACATTTTACTGTTTTCTCATCAATTTTTCCACTTTTCATTACAATTATATTGTGAAACTGTTCACAAAATGTATATTTTTTGCTTGTTTTCTATTCTAAATAGGTAGATAATATATGAGTATGTTGAGAAAAGCAATTATAAAATTACTCACCATCACACTGAGTTTACTACTCTTTCTATCGTATAGTCAGAGTGTAAAGGCAGAAAGTTACAACCCCTATGGTGGAGGATGGTCCAACTGTACGTGGTCTGCTTGGCAGCTTGTATACGAGGCAACTGGTATCGCTCTACCAAGCTTAGGTAATGCTAGCCAATGGTATGGCAATGCTGCGGCTGCGGGATACTCTGTTGGTACAGAACCTAGAGCAAACTCCGTAGGCGTATGGTATGGACACGTTGTTTATGTAACTGAGGTTGATGGCGAAGGTAATATCTATATTAAGGAAGGCGGCTTCGGTGGTGGCTATAACGAGGGATGGTCAAGTGGCTATGGTTCTCGTTATGGACAAGGTCTCATTGGATATATCTATTTAGATGGCCCTGTTACAAATGTGGACCACTCCGATTTAGTAAATCCAAATCTGCTAAACGAAGAGAATCCAATCCGTAATCTAGAAACCCAACAAGTTCAATTAGCGATTGCTCCAGAACTCGTTGATGCAGATATTGAGAATATTGAGATTGATGTCATCCGCAAGTATGATGCAGTCAAAGAAGAAAAAATGAAGGACGAAGAAAAGTCTGCGATGAAGGAAGTTCAAGAAGAAGACAAGAAAGTTAAGAAAGTTACACTTAATGTCTCTTCCCCTCTCATTCGTATGACCACAAGCTTCTTCCCAGTCACAACAAGTGAACCTACAAAATAAGAACTCCATTAAGTTCTTATTTTTTTACCTTCCATAATTACGTTATAATTAACACATGAAAAAATTTTCGTGGAAATTATTGTTTCAAATTCTCATCATAGTGATCGCCCTTTTCATTGCGTGGACATGGAATTATACTTCTCTTTTTGTGAAGAATCGAAGTGTTCCTGATCACTATCTTCCTGTGGATGATTACTTCTTAGTGAACACAGAAACCGGTGAAAAGCCTTCTTTAAAAAATCTTACTTTTGATACACAATACGCATATCAAACCACAAACCTTGAAACCACCTTCGGTTTAAAACCAGGTGATTCCTTTGAAAAAGTTATTGAACTTTATGGTGATTATTATTGTGATTCCATTACGATTAGTGTTGATAAAGATGAAGAACCTATCTATGACTATATAGAAGGTCCTCTCTTAATAAAAAATTTCTATCATGACTATATTCAATCCGGTACATTTGATTTAAATAACACAAATATTGATATTCATTTCCTACTTTATATTTCCGGCAAAGAAATCTACTACACACATGATGAACAAGAAGAACTCGTCAATCAATACTATGATAGTAGTTTCTGGATTGGATATCATACATTCTCATTCTTTAAGCCAAAGATACAATCCTTACAAATGTCCATTTCTTATATCCATCCTGGAAAATATACAAGTTTTGATGAAGGTGGTATCTTTGACATCATGACGTATCGATATACACATTAAGAAAAATACCTAGATTTGAAATCTAGGCATTTTTATTTATTTCTTAGCGTTTGCTTGATTTGCGACTGCATTAATTTTCGCAGCGAGTTCTTCTTGGTTTCCTAAGTAATAATGATTTAATGGTTTGAATTCATCATCTAATTCATATACGAGAGGAACTCCAGTAGGAATATTTAAACTAATAATTTCTTCATCCGAAATATTATCTAAGTATTTTACAAGTGAACGTAATGAGTTACCATGTGCGACTACAATGACATTCTTCCCTGCAGCCATCGCTGGTTTAATTTCACCTTCATAGTAAGGAACAACTCTAGCGACACAGTCTTTTAAACATTCTGTTAATGGAAGATCTTTCTTATCGACTTCATGATACGCAGGTTGATTTCCTGGGTTACGTTCATCATTTTCTTCTAACGCTGGTGGTTGTACATCATAAGAACGTCTCCAAAGTGTAACTTGTTCTTGTCCATACTTTTCAGCTGTTTCTGCTTTATTTAATCCTTGTAAAGCACCATAATGTCTTTCATTTAAACGCCAATGCTTAATCATTGGAATCCATTCTTCATCTAATTCTTCAAGGATGTGATTCGCTGTATGAATCGCTCTTTTTAGATAAGATGTATAACATACATCAAAGTGGAAGCCTGCTTCTTTTAATAATTTACCACCTTGTTTTGCTTCTTCATGACCTGTTTCGGTTAAATCAACATCTGTCCATCCAGTAAATAGATTTAACTTATTCCATTCACTTTCACCATGTCTAACTAATACTAATTTGTAACCCATACGTTACCTCCTATTTCCATCTATAAATATATTCTATTTTATGTATAAACTCAATTAAGAGTTATAAGAAAAAAAGTATTATAATATACATGAATATTTAAATGGGGAGGATTTGAATATGGGAATACTTGTTTTAGTTGGTGATAAGTATCTATGGCTACTCGCTTGGTTGTTACAGTCCATCGGATACTATTTTGTATTAAAAGCAATGAAAGAGGATACATCCTATGCAATTATTCCTTTCTTTGCAGAATGGCATCTATCTAAGTTCTTATTTGAAAAGATGCGTACATTCTATCGCCCATTTGCGATTACGATGGCATTTGTCTTAGCTGGTTTCTATATGGGACCAATGAGAGGAATGGGTAAACTCTTTATCATCGCCGCAATTATTGTCTATTCTGGCTTCTTATTTCGTTTATACTTACGTTTAAGAAAAGCTTTTAATAAATCGATTTTATTACTCATTCCTATGTTAATCTTCTCGCCTATCTTCTTATTCTTAGTCAGTTTTAATGGTACTTTCCAAAAACCTGTCTTTGAAGAAGAAAACCAAAACTTCATTACCAAGATGAAAAATGGTTTGATTACAACACTTGCAGTCGCAGAAGTTCTTGTGATTTCTGGTGGAATTGCCTTTTTCGCGATGCAGTCTATCATGCCAAGATTCATGGTGAACAATTTACAACGTGAGATTTACAATGAAACAAAAGATGTAAAAGCCGATGGTAATATTTTATCTCGTGAAGAAGCACTTGGTGCAAATGCTTCCATTATTGATACAATCCCGCATAGTCGTGATTACTTCTTTAAAGATCATTCAAAAGATGAAAATGTCGTTGTTTTAAGTTATATTGTTGGTTCAGACTTAGAAAATGCGCATGGTTTAGCAACGGCAAACCTCAATCAAATGATTGATGCAACCAAACAAGGTGATCACTTATCCTTCGTTTTACAAGCAGGTGGTTCTAGCCGTTGGTTTACATCTGGAATTGAAGAAAATGCGAATGGTCGTTATCTCATCAAAAACGGAAAATTAACATACATCGATGAAATTGATCCAACATTAAGTTTAAGTGACCCAAAACAATTAGAAGATTTCATTGTTTGGGCAACAAAAGCATATCCTGCCGATCGTTACATGTTAGTTCTTTGGGATCATGGAGGAGGCTTCTCATTAGGATATGGAATAGATAATCTCAATAAACGTGCGGGTCAAGATACAATGTATGTAAGTGAATTTGCGAATGCTCTAAAGAATGCGGGCGTGAAGTTTGATTTAATCGGATTTGATGCTTGTTTAATGCAAAACCTTGAAACAGCTTTCGCAATTGAACCATATGCCGATTACTATCTTGCTTCTGAAGAAGTTGAAAGTGGTCTGGGTTGGACATATACAAGTGCCTTCGGTAAACTTGCACAAGATCCAACAATACCTACCCTCGAATTTGCAAAAGAATTAATCTCCGCATTCGACGTTTATAACACGATTGCTAAAGATGGCAAAGTTGATTCACAATCCACATTATCAATCGTTGACTTAACAATGGTAAAACCTGTTTATGAAGAACTATTAAAAGTACTCAAAGCGAGTGATGATGCAATTAAAGAAGATGGTGAATCCTTCGCAGAAATTGCATTAGCCGCCAACAAAGCATATACATTCCACAACAATGAACAAATTGATCTCGTCAACTACTTACGTATTCTTGATTCCGTTGACTATAGAGGAAAGATTTGCGCAGAAGATGCATGTCTGGGTGTTGCGGATTATGTTCTTGCGATGATTCCTTATCAAAATAAGAATTCTGCTGAAGGTATCTATGGTATGTCATTTACTTTCCCTGTACAATTTCTAATGAATTATGATGCTGTATATAAACAATTAAAAGCATTCAACATGAACGAGCAGATGAATTTCCTCAATGATTACTTCAGCATCGTTGCTGCCCAACAAAAAGGTAAACCAGATAGCAGTAATATCTTCTCCACAGCTCTAGGAATTGAGATGGATTATACTTATCAAGAATGGTATGTACCAGGGTTTGAAAACTATGATTCAACTGAAGAATTTGTGGACTTACCACTTGTTGAAACACCAGATGGATATTATCGTGTTGAACTTCCAGAAAAAATCCAAAAGATTATCGTTGATACGAAAGTGGCTGTCTTCCAAAAAACAAAAGATGGAAAACTACGTTCTCTCGGGAAAGACTATATTGGATTTGATGGGGAAGATGGAAGTAAATATATTGGATTCGATGACAAGTGGATCTATATGAATGGACATCTCATCAATTATGAAGCTGGACAATCTCGTTTAACAGATGATGGAACAACAATCTTTACAGGTACCACTAAAGCTAAATTGAACTTCAAAGATGATATTATTATCTATCTTGAATGGGAACCAATCAAAGAAGGTGAAAATCAAGCAAGAACTGCTACAATTCTTGGCTATACTCTAGCAAGCGATGAAACGGCATATACATCCAAAGGTTATACAGATTTCAAGTCTGGAGATCGACTTAACTTCTATTTTGATTACTTTAATGAAAGTGACGGATCATTCTCTCATACAGAAGCAGATTCAAATTTATTAATTGTAACGGATCCTGCTCGCTTATCTGTTCAGGATGAATCATTAAAAAATTGTGATGTTGTCTACTTCGGTGTCTTAACAGATGCTTACCAAAGAGAACTCACAACACAACGTATTGAAGAACATATGAATTAACGAAAATGGAGATTCTATTGAATCTCCATTTTATTATGCATTTGTTTGTGCTTGTGCGTTTACTTGTGTAATAAAATATAGAATGATTAAGTTAATGATAATCGATGAGACTAATGTTCCAAATCCTCTTGGAACACCTACTGTTAAGTTGGTGATGAAGTTCATGATTTCAAATGCAATAACGAATAATGTGATGACCCAAGCGTGATGATGTTTACTCGCATCTTTTGATAATGTTTTTAGTGCTCGCCATTGTACAAATATAAGAATCGCATTAATAATCGATTTTACTAGCGGAAACACAAGATCTGGAAAGCTTTTAGATACTCTTTGCGCAATTGTTGCATCTTGCGAACTCACATACGATAATCCCGCAATGAATAATCCTGCTACCACCAAGAATAAAATGCCATAGATTAATTCAATAACTGAGAAAAAGTGAATTACTTTTTGTGCATTTAATTTCTTAAACATACAATCCCTCTTTTCTACTTTGATAATTCTACATATGCTTTCGCAATTCGACTTGCAAGTCTAGCATTATTATAAACTAGTTGAATATTAGAATCCAAACTATCTCCACCTGTTAGTTCTTTAACACGTGCAAGCAAAAATGGTGTACTTTCTTTCCCGTGGATTCCCTTCTCTTCTAATTCATTAATTGCTTGATCAATCGCTTTATTGATAATAGTGTCATCCATTGAATACTCTTCAGGAATTGGATTAGTCACTAAGATTCCTCCACGTAAACCTAAATCTGTTTGCGATTTAAATAGTTTCGCTATCTCTTCTGGTGTATCCATACGATAGTCTACTTCTAAACCAGAATGTCTAGAATAGAAGGCTGGTAATTCTTTTGTTCCATATCCTACTACAGGGACACCATGCGTTTCTAAATATTCTAGCGTGAGTTGTAGATTAAGGATTGCTTTCGCACCTGCACATACAACCATAACTGGTGTATTTGCGAGTTCTTCTAAGTCGGCAGAAATATCCATTGTGGTTTCTGCACCACGGTGAACTCCACCAATCCCACCTGTCGCAAATAATTTAATACCTGCCATATGCGCAATCATCATCGTTGTGGTAACAGTAGTAGCTCCATCTTCTCCCTTGGCACATAAGGCAGCTAAGTCTCTACGAGATGCTTTTGTGATTTCTGTTCCCTTTTTACCAAAGTATTCAATTTCTTCTGGTGTTAATCCCGCTTTTAAACGCCCACCAATAATCGCAATGGTCGCAGGAATCGCTCCTTCTTCACGAATAATCTTTTCAACATTAAGTGCTGTTTCCACATTTTGTGGATAAGGCATCCCATGTGAAATAATCGTGGATTCTAAAGCCACAACAGGTTTCCCTTGTTCTAAAGCTTCTTTAACTTCAGGATTAATATCTAAATATTGGTTCATAAACAGCCTCCATATATTTTACTATTTATTAGTTTATCACATTTTAATTCCTATACTTATAATCAAATTGCCTCGCAATTTTGAGATGATATTCATCTGTCGTTTTTCCAATTCATGAATATTTAATCTACATCATCCTGTTTTTTAAATTGATACAAAACGTATTTATGATAGGTTTCTCCCTTTTTCAATACACAGGATGGAAAGTCAGGACGATTTGGGGTATTTGGGAAGAATTCTGGTTCAATCGCAAATCCCTGATTCTTATGAAATCCATTTGTTAGAAAGATTCCTGTATAAAGTTGTATTCCTGGATAGTCTGTATAAAGATCAAGCGTTATATTCTCTCTTTTCGCAGTTAACGCATGTTCCCCATTCAAGATAAAACAATGATCATAATCATTTTCGATTTCTCTTAATTCTTTAAAGTTAAATACTCCCTCACATTTTTCTTGATCATGTGGAATATTTTCTTCGTCTACAGGAAGATAATAATCGGCATTTATCCATAACTTAGTATCCAGAATTGTATCTTCACTTCCTAATGAGAAATACATATGCGTTGTAGGAGCGAAGATTGTATCTTGATCGGATGTTCCTTCAAAATCTATGCGTAGCTCATAATCGTCAATATGATAAGTGACTTTTGTGTTTAGATTTCCTGGATATCCATTATGTCCATCTTCAGAAAATAATGAGAATTGAACAGTCATCTCATCCACGATTTCGACATCCCATCTTTGTCGATCAAACGCATTTGGTCCTCCATGAAGTTGGTTTCCATTCTCATTGGCAGTTAATAAATATTCTTTTCCGTTTAATGTAAATGATGCGCCTTTAATACGATTTGCGTATCTTCCTACAATCGCACCTATATATCCTTCCGCATTCAAGTATTCTTCAGGCGTTGCGAAACCTAAAATCATATCTTTTCCATCAACTTTCAACTGTTGAATAGTTGCACCTAAAGTCATAACAGAGATTTCAAGATGTTCATTATGAATAGTGATTAATTCATATTCTCCAAACGGATTACGCACAATCATTCTTTAATAACTCCTCCTTCATGTCGAATCTTCATGACATGGCATTTCCCCTCACCTAATACTCTTTCCATTTCTTTTTTAAAAGAATCAACATCTTCTTTTGGAACAAATGCTTGAATAGTTCCCGCAAAACCACCACCATGTACACGGCAGGCACCTTTTCCGTTTAATGTTTTTTCAGCTAATGATAGTGCAAATGCAACATCTTGATGAGAGGTATTTCCAGTCGGTATCACATTCTGTAATAAACACCAAGAAGATTGTCCAGATTCTTTTACGTACTTTAAGAATGTGTCAAAATCATTTTCTTGGAGTGCTTTAATTTGTTTTATGACACGTTCATTCTCATTATAGATATGAACAGCTCGCAAGACTCCACGATCTCCCGCAACTTCTCGAACTTCTTTAATTCGCTCATAGAATTCGTCCTCTGGTATTTCACGCAATACATTTTTATCAAACACTTTACATACATCTTTTAATTCTCTTGTGATAGCTGCGTATTCATCTGTTAAGTCTTCATGTGATGCACCAGAATCAATAATACAAAGCGCGTATCCACTTTGATCAAAATCAAAATCAAGAGGTGTAATCATAACTTGGTCAGAATCCTTAAAATCAATCGCAATCATATTTCCAACTGCTGAAGCCATCTGATCCATTAATCCACACGGCTTCCCAAAATAAACATTTTCTGCGTATTGGCCAATCTTTGCGATTTCACACGCTTCAAGTTTTGCTCCGGTAAGATGATTAAAGATGACGCCAATTAATACTTCAAACGCTGCCGAAGAAGATAATCCACTTCCACTTAATACTTCAGATATCACATACGCATCAAACCCTTGAATAGAAGTTCCTAATTCACTCATTCTTTTCGCAGCACCACGTATTAAGGACATTGGTGTCCCAAATTGTTCTTCATGAATTGATAAGTCATTTAAATCAACTGTAAAAGGTTCATATCCTTCTGATAATAAATGAACTTCCATTGTATGGTTTGCTTTTACAGCCGCGAGCGTTTCACGATTGACTGCTCCTGCAATTACGAGTCCATGTTGGTGATCTGTATGATTACCACTGAGTTCTGTTCTCCCAGGTGCAGACGCAATAAAATCAGGCTGTGAGCCATATTGTTTTTCAAACTTCTGTTTTAAATCTTCATACATAGTTTTATTTCCTTTCCCGATGATAACGCTCTGTTAACTCCTTTATATCTTTTTTCTCTTTTGAAGTTATTTGATTTGGTTTCATTCTCCAAAGCCAATTACCTCCTAGAGTCGATGGTGTATTAATGCGTGCTTTACTATCTAATAATAGGTAATCTTGAAGTTGAATGATAACGGTTTTCGCTTTTGATTCAAATAATGAATTAACCATCGCATGATAGAGTTCTTTTTTTGTTTTTACTTGGTAATACTTCTTAGCGAATTGATAGGTTTCCTTAGATAAATTTTTCATCCATCCCATGACAGTATCATTGTCATGTGTTCCAAGATACGCAACACAGTTACTTGGATAATGATGTGGTAAGTAATCGTTGTCTAAACTAAGCTCATCAAACGCAAATTCAACGACTTTCATGCCTGGAAATGTACTATCCTTCAGCATTTGTTTGACTTCTGGCGTTAAGAAACCTAAGTCTTCTGCAATGATTGAGATATTTTTAAATTCTTTTCTTATTGCTTGAATGAAATGACTGCTTGGTCCTTTCTTCCATACTCCATTACGTGCCGTCTCTTCATTAGCATCAATTACAAAGTAGGATTCGAATCCTCTAAAGTGATCTAGACGTAATACATCATAGAACCGTAATTGTTGATGAATCCGTTTCATCCACCATTGATACTTTGTTCTTTTCAAGTACTTCCAATCATACAAAGGATTTCCCCATAGTTGTCCATCTGGTGCATACGCATCTGGTGGACATCCTGCAATTTTCTTAACTCTTAAATCTTCATCTAATTGGAATACATGTGGACTAGACCATACTTCAACACTATCCCTTGCGACATAAATTGGTAAATCTCCAATAATCTGTATTCCTTTTTGATTCGCATACTCTTTTAACTCTTTCCATTGAGTAAAGAATAAGTATTGAATGATTTCATAAAAGATAATCTCATCTTTATATTCTTCTTGAATTCGCTTTAATTCTTTCTTATCCCTTTTGCGGAATTTTTCTGGCCATTCTTCGATTGGTTTTCCTTCACATAGATTCTTAATCACCATGAATAATGCGTAGTCAACTAACCAATCTTTTTCGTCTTCCACAAAAGATTCAAAAGATTCTTTTGATTTTCTCATTACTCGTTTCACGGTATGTCTTAAAACAAGAAAACGATTTCGATAAAGTCTTTCATAATCTACTTCACTTGTTTTATGACTCCACTTAATCGTAGAAAACTCACTCTTCTTTAGATATCCTCTTTTGACTAAATCATTAAAATCAATGAAATATGGATTTCCCGCAAAGGAGGAAAAAGAAGAATATGGTGAATCCCCATAACCAGTTGGACCAATCGGAAGAATTTGCCAATAGGTCTGTTTGGTATCGCTTAAAAAATCAATGAATTGTTTTGCTTCTTTTCCGAGTGTCCCAATCCCATATGGAGAAGGCAATGAACTAATTGGTAGTAAGATACCAGAGTTTTTTCTCATTCGAGTTCGCCTACTCCTTCTTGAGGTTCAATATTCCCCATTGGTGCTTCATCATCTTCAACCATACGTGGAGCTAATGGATCAACATAGGTTACTCCTTCTTCAATGCCCTCTTGTGGAACTAAATCAATTTGTGCTCTTCTACGTCTACCTAACACAAATGAACTGACGACGGTAATACTTAATTCTGGCAAACGACCTTCTTGTCCTTCTGGTACATTACGAATATACGCACGCCCTTCAATGAGAACACGATCTCCAACATTAAAGTTATAAATCTCTTCTGCATGTTTTTCATTCGCCGCAAAACTGATGATATTGTATGGCTCTCCATCAATCGTTGTAGAATGATAATAGCAACGTGAATTCGTTTCACGTAATAAGACATTAATCTTACGATCATTGTTGTAGACCGTAATCTTACCAAATGCCATTCTCTTGTCGCCAGTTGTGCCAATACCCGAACGTATTCGAGTCTCCCCATCTTTTTCGATGGTTCCAATAACGGTTACGTGATAGCATACGACTTCATTATTTTTGTCGCGAATGGATTCAAATGAAAAATAATCTTTGTTTCTAAATGCTTGCATAATACTCCTTTACTTCAAAAACTTTGATAGTGTTTTTCTAACTGTATATAGGTCTGCATTATCTTTATCTGACAGACGAGCAATATCTTCATATTCTATTTTTTCTTTTTCAACTCCATAGCCATGCGATTTCTTAACACGAATGGTTTCTCCATTTACATCCATCACTTCTTCTTCACGCTCTAAAATATGTCTAGACATTCGACTCTCTCTCATCCCAACGGTTGTTGTATGACGGAAGATAAGTTCTACCATTTCATCTCGTTTTTCTTCTGAACAAATGATTGTAAATAGAATGCCTGGACGATTCTTTTTCATATTAATCGCAGTGGTATATACTTCATATGCGCCGTGTTCAATAAGTTTTTGCGTTGCGTATCCCATTTCTTCTCCCGTCATATCATCCACATTGAAGCTTAACTCAACTACACTACGATCAGTTTCGCTACTTTCTCCTAAAAAACATCTCACAAAACTAGGTAATGCAAATTCTCTTTTTCCACTTCCATATCCAATCTTTTTGATCTTCATTGTTGGAAGTGATTTATAACTATTCGCGAAATGTTTGACGAGTGCTGCACCTGTTGGTGTACAAAGTTCCCCTTCCACTCTTTCATCACTGTAGATTGGTACTCCTTCTAAAAGTAGTGCGGTTGCAGGAGCTGGAACTGGCAGAATCCCATGCGCACATTCCACAAATCCTCTTCCAACATGAATTGGAGAAACGATAATTTCATCAACCTTAAGTTTATCAATCAAATAACAAACGGCTGTAATATCCGCAATCGCATCCATCATTCCTACTTCATGAAAATGTACTTCACTTACACTTGTATTATGGACTTTACTTTCTGCTTCTGCGATTTTTTGATAGACATCTAATACATGTTTTTTCACTGTATCACTTACTTGAATATGGTCATTAATGATATGTTCAATATCATGCATAGATGAATGGTGATGTTCATGGCTATGATCGTGATGGTGATCATCTTCTATTTCTCCATTCACAATCACTTTCATTCCATTACTTAAGATACCTGCTTTACTAATTTTTTCTAATTCATATGTAACTCCTGGAATCTTTAATTCATTTAATTCGTTGACAATCGCTCCCTCATCGTCAAATAGATTTATGAGAGCCGCAGTCAACATATCTCCCGCAACACCCATATTACATTCAATAAATAGTCTTTTCGTTATCCCTCCATTATTCTTTTTAATTTCAGTAATCGTGCATATTTATTTAGAAGACTTTCTTGTTTAAGAACTTCTTCTGAGATTGTGATACTTGCTTGTTCACTTCCGACCATTGATCCATAGGAATTGAAATATCCATAGCTTCTATCCATCTCTTCAAACTCTTTTTCAAATTGAGACTTTAAAGAGGATGGTAAATTCTCCTTTAAGTATTGATACTTCATACTGTTACGTAGTCCATAGATAATCATATCGAGTCTAATCGTACGTCTTGGCTTTGGAGATGTTGCATCTTTATAATCTGGATAAATTAAGAAGATATCTCCTGCTTCAAAGTGTTGATAATCTAATGTTTGATATGGATTCTCATTCCAAGCATTAAGTGCCCATCGTAAATAACCTGTAAATTGATTAATTCCCATATATTCCATTGTCCAAATACTTTCATCTGGTTCACTAATTGTAAATGCATTTGGGTAATTGGTGGAACAGTTATAGAGGGTTGTTTCTAAACCTAATTCATGACGATGTTGAATAAACCTTTCAAAGGATGGATCTTGATGAGGGGTTGCCGCAATAGCGATGGACAAATAATCCACTTCATCATAGATCGATTCATTATTAGGAACGCGATTAATCGCACTCGCAATCTTTAAACTCTCTCCTTTGGAATTCTTTATACTTTTTATTAATTGAATAGCTTCTATCACATCATTCATTTCTCTTTCATCAATAAAGATAAATGTTTTCTCAAACCATCCTTTGGATTCTAAATGTTCAATATACGTTGTTAGGAAGTATGTCCATACATCTTTCCATTCATCACTTCCTACACGCATTGGGTAACGAACACGGCTTCCATCTTCAAATACATAGGTCACTGCATTATCAAATGGAAGAATACTAAATGTATCAATCCTCGCATCTATTCCACATTCCATACACAAATTCACCCACGCATCAAATTTAGAATAATCAAAGGTAATACTATAATCTGGATTTCTAATCCAATCGACCATAGATGGATAATCATCATAAGTTTGATGTCCCCATGCTTCATCTAAGACAGTAACAGTAATACTATTCCCACCTGCTTCTTTATAGAGTTTTAATTCTTCTTTTAATACATCTAAATGTTTCTTGCTGAATGCTTCTTCATTTTGTAAAACATCATAGTACCGCAATGAACTAAATGGATATTGCCAAAGATTAATCGAATATTCATCTTCAATATTTTCTAAGGTATATGGTAAAACACTAACAACCACATTCAGCTCTTCCTTTTGACTATTTCCTTGAATGATAAAGCATCCTTTATAGACACCTTCCTTTTGATCATTTGGAAGTGTGATACGAATCCAAACATATTTTGTTTGATTTGTTGGAATCGAAAACTCTTTTGTATCGGTTATAATTTCTGGAATGGATACATGAGGAATGGATGCATCATACCCAATCCCCAAACTCGCATTCGCTTCTTCCAATAAACCATATTCGATTTGACTATCATTTAATGTATCTGTTTCATTTTTAAATGCACCATGTGAAATGGATACCTCCATTTCTTCACTCGCTTCAATCGCAATCTTAGCGTATACCAAATCGTTCTTCCATCCGGTTAAATGAATGGAATGATCATTATGAAATGGATACTTTTCATTTTGCATTGCATTCTTATCATGCGTTCCAACATACGAAAATCCACAAGTAAAAGAATCATTTTCTGCATGTATTGGGAATAACTGTAATAAAAGGGAAATTGCTAAAACAGCGACATGGATTATTCTATACATACATTTATTATAAAGTAATTATTCTTATAATTTATAATAATTTTTATTTTCTTTATAAATATTAAGTGGTATATTTCCTATGCGGAGGATGAGAAATGAAGTTCGTTCGAACACGTAGTGATATCTTACATGGCGTGATTTGGCAACAAATCCTTCTTTTCTTTTTCCCTGTATTTTTTGGCACCATCTTCCAACAACTCTATAACACCATTGATGCGATTATCGTTGGGAATATCGTTGGAAAAGAAGCGTTAGCTGCAGTCGGTGGTTCAACTGGAACAATCGTAAATCTCATTGTGGGATTCTTAGTAGGTTTAACTTCTGGAGCCACCGTTGCGGTTGCACAATACTATGGTAGACAAGATAGAGAACGTGTTCATTCGGCTGTATCAACTGGTATGACTCTCGCATTACTATTAGGAATCCTTATTACGGTTATCGGATACTTTGTTACTCCATCCCTACTTGGAATGGTAAATGTTCCAATTGATATATTAGAATTCTCAATTATTTATTTACGTATTTATTTCTTAGGTATGATTCCGACAATGATTTATAATACCGGAGCGAGCATCTTACGTGCGACAGGGGACTCCAAAAGACCTCTCTACTTTTTAATTGTTTCCTGCTTTGTGAATATCATTTTAGATATTGTGTTTGTCGCAGTCTTTCATTGGGGAATTAGTGGTGCTGCAATCGCCACCATCATTGCACAGATTGTGAGTTGTTTATTAATGTTATTAGTTTTCCATCGTACAGATGATTCTTTCCATTTCACATTGAAAGACTTACATATAGATTGGCCAATGCTAAAACAAATCTTAGCGATTGGTTTCCCACTTGGTTTACAATCTTCTCTTTATAGTTTTGCGAACTTATTTGTTCAAGCAAGTATCAACGGACATGGAACTGATGTTGTAGCGGCGTATACAGCTTTTGGAAAGATTGATGCCTTGTGGTGGAATGCCTCTGGTGCAATGGGGACTGCGATATTAACCTTCTCTGGCCAAAACTTTGGGGCAGGTAATATAGACCGTGTTAAAAAAGGAGTCCATGTTGGCATCCTTGAAGAATGTATATTAGCGATTGTGATTGCGACCATTTGTTATTTTGGTTCCCCAATCCTTTATCGTATGTTTACATCTGATTCTGATGTTATCCAATATGGAATTGGGATTATGCGTTTTATATGTCCTTTCTGGATCACTTTCTTTGGAGTTGAAATCTACGCCAACGCAATGCGAGGATGTGGAGAATCTTTCTTTCCTACTTTAATCCTCGTATTAGGTATTGGTGTTTATCGTATTATGTGGATTTTGTTCTTCCCAAGTAAAACTATTTATGAAATACTCGTTTGTTATCCAATCTCATGGATTGTTACAAGTTTATTATTTGTTATTTATTACTATCGTGGTACTTGGTTAAAACGATCTCTCGTAAGAAGAGAAAAAAACTTATCGATGTAATCGTATTACTTTGTTTAATCCAATACGTTTTTTTCCATAAATCATAGTCAGTTTTGCCAAATAAAGAATGAAGCAGAAGGAAAGAAAATAGAGGGCTGATTTCTGTCCTCTTCTTCCTCTTAAACTAAGATGCTTCCACCAATAAACTCTCTCATAATCGAGTTATTTGGGATTGCGCTAAAGTCTTCTAGTTCCGCAAAGTAATCTAAGAACTCCAACATCCTTTGTGCATCTGAATATGCTTCATCATCTGGAGTAATATCTTCTAGTAATGGCCTTGCGATTCTTTTTAAACATGCAAGTTCATATAGACACTGTGAGTTAAAGAATGTATCTGCGTATTCATAATATGGGAAGATATTCTTCTCTTCTCCTCTTCTTACAGAAGGCCATGTCTCAATGGTTTTCGCTGCGCTATATCCTCTAAATTGATAATCACGTACAATTCTTCTTAACATACGCGCATCCGTTGTGGAAATGCGATTATGTTCATCAATGTTTAATTGGGTTAATGGGCTGATATAGATATGATACTTTTGATTATCATCAATTCCTTTAGTAAGATCTGGATTTAACGCATGAATTCCTTCAATCACAATTGGTTGAGAATGATCAATGGAAGTGATTCGATTTCCGAAAATTTTCGTTCCTTGAATGAAATCAAAGGATGGTAAATCCACTTTCTTTCCATCTAATAAATCATTCATTTGTTTTGTGAAGAGATTAATATCTACTGCATCTAAATCTTCAAAGTTTGGTTTTCCATCTGGTCCTATCGGTGTTTCTGTTCTTTCCACAAAGTAATCATCTGTTCCCATATATAGCGGTCGTAATCCATTCACTCGTAACTGCATACACAATCGTTTCGCAAAGGTAGTTTTGCCAGAAGAAGATGGTCCCGCAATTAATATAATTCTTTTCTTCGCTTTAAAGATTTGCGTTGCGATTTCCGCTATCTTCTTTTCATGTAGAGCTTCCGTTAATAAGATTAAATCCACATATTGATTTCTTAGAATCATCTTATTCACATCCCAAGAATACTGAATTCCCGTAATCTTTCCCCATCTTGTTTCTTCCGCAAATGCTTTATATAACATTTCTTCATTCTCATAAGGAGGAATCTCTCCTGGACAATCTGGTTGCGCAAAACGCACTAAGATTCCATTCTTATACTTTCTTAATTCAAATTGTTTAATATGGGATGTTTTCGTCGTAAGTGGTGTAAAGAAAAGTTCTAATTCATTTCCTAATGAATAGAGATGAATATGTTTTAAGTTTGGTAGATGTTTTAAAGTTTGGTGAGAAGATTTATTTCCGACTTTCTTTAATTCTTCTAACATTTCTTCTCTTGAAAGTTCACTTTTCACAAATGGAATATCCATTTCCACAAGTTCACGCATACGATTCTCAATTTTCGTTACAAGTGCCTTAGTAATGCCACTGTGTTTAATTGTTGTGTAAATACCACGATTCAGTGCATTATTCACAAGCACCCCAACATCTTCTCCTAATACATCATGAACAGCTTTGATATAAACCATGAGTAAAGAAGATTGATAAATCTTATAGGTTCCCTTATCTCTTATATCCGACAAAAAAACTTCTGTATCTTCTTGTATAACATAATTTAAACGATGATATTCGCGATTAATTAGACACGTAATAATTTCATATGGTAATTCAGGTTGAAGAGAAGCCACAATATCTTCTACTGTAACTAATTTATCAAATGATACTTCTTTTTGTCCTTCTCTCCACTTTACTAAAACTTTCATAATTCACCTATTCTTTAAATACTCTTTTACTTCTTCCATTTCTGCATTTGTGATATGACAATATCCATTTGGATTCTTCATCAAATAATCTTGATGATACTCTTCTGCATCATAGAAACATTTTAATTTTGAACATTCCACTTCAAATGGATTATATTTCTTCTTCTCTTCTTCAAACTTCTTCATGATGATTGGATAATCATCTTGAATACTATAATATACACCTGTTTGGTATTGCGTTCCAATATCATTTCCTTGACGATCCTTAACAGTTGGATCAATACAAATAAAGAAAACATCTAATAATGTTTCTAGTGAAACTTTCTTTTCATCATAGATTACTTTTACAGTTTCTCGATGTTTGGTTATATTGGAACAAACTTCCTCATAGGTTGGATTATCTGTAATACCGTTTGCGTAACCTACGGTTGTTTCAAGAACTCCTGGAACAATCTGGAATACCTTTTCCATTCCCCAGAAACACCCACCTGCAAAATAGATTGTTTTAGACATATTCGCTCCTCTTTCTATATTATATCTTTCTTTGTGATGTTATAATACCATTTTGAAAGAAGGGATATAAATGAAACAAATTGTCACAATGCAAGATATTTCCTGTGTTGGAAAGTGTTCCTTAACCGTTGCCTTACCAATTGTTTCCGCAATGGGTATCGAAACAAGTGTTATACCAACTGCCGTTTTAAGCACTCATACAATGTTTCAAGGATTTACATTCCATGATCTAACAATGGAAGTAAAACCAATTATGGAACACTGGAAGAAAGAGAAGTTTCATTTTGATGGTGTTTATACTGGTTTCTTAGGTTCTTTTGAACAAGTTGAACTCGCAAAAGAACTCATTCATACATTTTCCAAAGATAGTTTTTCATTAGTTGATCCTTGTATGGCAGATAATGGTTCTCTTTATCCTAGTTTTGATACTGCTTTCGCTTCTCATATGGCAACTCTATGTAAAGAAGCAGATATCATCTGTCCAAACTTAACAGAGGCTGCTTTCTTATTAGGAGAAGAGTATCGTGGAAATAACTATGATGAATCATTTGTTCAAGAAACATTAAAGAAATTATGTACTTTAGGATGTAAAGTTGCGGTATTAACAGGAATCTCACTAGAAGAGGGAAAACTTGGTGTATATGCGTATGATTCCAGAAGCGATGAATGGTTCCAATACTATCGTGATGAATTACCAGAAAAATTCCATGGCACAGGTGATATTTGGGCATCCACTTTCTTTGGCGCACTCACTAGTGAAAAAGGAATTGAACGTTCTCTTCAAATCGCTACAGATTATGTTGTGGAATGTATACGTATTACATTAGAAGAAGAGAACCATATTACATATGGAGTTAACTTCGAAAAAGCGATACCTTATTTAGTTCGTTTATTGAATGAATAATTGAATTCTCGCCACGATTATAAATCTTATATGGAATTAAACTTGAACCCGCAAATAATGCTTGCCCTTCTTAAATGAACAAATTCAAACGTTTATATCGTTCAATGCGATCTTCTTTTATTTCTTGAATCTGTTCTGGTGTAAATACTAACATCTTAATGCTTCTTTCCAAATCGTTCTAATAAACGTGCTGTCGCATCTTCCATGGTTACAGGCTCATTCTTCTTAGGTTGTGGTTTTCTAGATTTCTTTTGATTTCCTCTATTCTGACGCCACATCGCATCTCTTTTTTCAATATCACTAAGTGGAAGTAAAGATAATTGAACTTTTCCTTTTCCTTCATCAATACCAGCGACATACACTTTTACGATATCTCCTACTGATACAACTTCAGAAGGATGTGAAATACGATTCATTGACATCTTTGACACATGAACTAAGCCATCTTCATGAAGCCCAATATCCACAAACGCCCCAAAGTCTACAACGTTACGTACAGTACCCGATAATTGATCTCCTTCATGTAAATCGCTTATTTCTAAGACATCACTTTTTAAGAGAGCTCCTTCAAATTGATCACGATAATCACGTAGTGGTTGACGAATCGCTTCTTCGATATCCTTTAGTGTATATTCATCAATCCCAAGTCCACTTACTTTCTCTTCTGGAAACTCTGCTTCCGCTACACCAAGTTTTGTGATGCCACAAGCTTCCATTAACTTCTTTGCGGCTTCATAGCTTTCAGGGTGAATCGATGTTTCATCGAGTGGTTCTTTTCCACCAACAATACGCAAGAATCCCGCACATTGCTGGAAGGTCTTATCACCTAGTTTTTTAACTTTTCGTAATTCTTCACGATTTTCAAAACGTCCATTTTGGTTACGATAGTTAACGATTTCTTTTGCGGTCGCACTATTTAATCCAGAAATATGTGTTAACAGTTCAATTGAAGCTGTATTTAAATCTGCACCTGTTCTATTTACACACTTCATAATCGCTTCATCTAATCTTTCTGTTAAAGCTTTTTGTGGAAGGTCATGTTGGTATTGTCCTACCCCAATGGATTTTGGATCAATCTTAATGAGTTCTGCTAGAGGATCTAATAATCTTCTACCAATGGATACTGCACTTCTTTCCTCAACATGTAAATCTGGGAATTCAGCACGTGCGATTTCGCCTGCCGAATAAACAGACGCTCCTGCTTCAGAAACAATCGCATAACTGACATCTAGATGATTTTCTTGAATCACATTTGCGACAAAGCGTTCACTTTCTCTAGATGCCGTTCCATTTCCAATCGCAATTATTTGAACATGGTATTGCTTAATTAAATCCAACAGTTTTTCTTTGGAACCTTCCACATTATTCACTGGTTCATGTGGGAAAATTTTATCAATATGTAACATCTTTCCTGTTTCATCCAATACAGCTAACTTACAACCTGTACGAAACGCAGGGTCAAAGCCTAATACTACTCTTCCCTTCAGTGGTGGTTGCAGTAATAGTTTTTCTAAATTCATAGAGAAGATTTCAATGGAAGAAGTTTGCGCACGTTCACTTAAATCACTACGAATTTCATTTTCAATCGATGGAAATAGTAAACGATGACATCCATCATCTACTGCTTCACGAATCTCTTGTTCAACAATGGTTTTAGAACCTTTCAAAAATTCTTCACATGCTTGATTGACTAAATGTTCATCATCATAACTAAATGTAACCGTGATGACTTTTTCTTTTTCTGCACGATCGATTGCCATCACTCTATGATTTGCGATTTGTGTAATCTTTTCACTGCGATCATAATACATCTCATAGACTTTCTTTTCGTCTTGGTGATCTTTCTTTTCTTTTGTCACAAGAACACCTGTTTGCTCAATGGTTTCTTTAAACTTCCATCTTAATTGCGCATGATCAGATGCATTTTCCGCAATGATGTCTTTCGCACCTTGAATCGCATCTTCTACTGTCGCTACATTTTCATTCAAGTATTTCGCTGCCTCTTCTTGTAAACTTCCTGTTTCTGGTAAAGCTAACATCCAATCTGCTAGAGGCTGTAGACCATTTTTAATTGCCACACCTGCTCTTGTCTTTTTCTTTTGTTTATAAGGTCTATATAAGTCTTCTACTTGCGATAGTTTTGTACATGCATTAATTTCATTTGTAATTTCTTCGGTTAACTTTCCTTGTTCCGCAATGAGTTTTAACACTGCTTCTTTTCTTTCCGCAAGATTCACTTCATATTGGTATTGTTTTTCAATATAGAGGATTTGTTCTTCATCAAGTCCTCTTGTTGCTTCTTTACGATAACGCGCGATAAAAGGAACCGTATTCCCTTCCTCTAGCAAACCTAAGGTGTTGGTAACTTGATCTACCCCAACCTTCAATTTCTTCGCAATCGCATTAATAATAGTTTCATTCATACGCTTTAACTCCGCAGTTCTTCCATCTTATCAAATCCCTTATTAAAGGTTAATTCTTGACATCACTATTTATTGTGGTAACTCTATCTTTCCATTTTCCACTTACCAAATATATTGTACCAATGACGAATGGAATAAGCCCACTTATTGCACTTCCATACCACCATCCTAGAATGCCTTTATTCATAATGACCCCTAAGAAATACGCAAATCCAATCCGGAATATCACCCCATCTAATAAGGCAACCGCTAGATTTAACCTAGAATTTCCAGATCCATTGATGAGCGCAAAATTTGCGGGTCTAGTAAGAGAACCCGCATATTGAACTAAGGTAATCGGGATATATGCTACCGCAAGTTTTAATACCTCTGGCGCATCTGTGAATAAACCAAATAACCATTCTGGTTTAATGATTGTGATTAAACTAAGAATGAGTACTGGAAGTACCATAATCTCATAACAAGTTTTCACAGTCTGTGTGACACGCTTTTCTTTGCCTCTTCCAAGACATTGGGAGACCATCGCTCCACCCGCACTCGAGACGGATTGCGACATAATATTTATCATATTCTCTAGCTTCTTTCCAATTCCAGTAACCGCAACTACCACAACCCCATACATATTAATAAATGAATTCACAAACAACATTGAAAAACTAATCGCAGCAGATTGGATCACCATAGGAATCCCCAGCGATATAAGATTATCCAACGATTCCTTATCAACTTTAAAAGCATCTTGATTTAATGTGAAATAGAATTGTTCACGATGTTTAATCAGAATTGTTAAGGCAAAAATAAAGCTGACTGCTTGACTAATAACTGTCCCTAGTGCTGCTCCAAGAGGCCCCATTTTCAAGATAGCCACAAAGACAATATCTAAAATGATATTAATAACAGAGGCAATCGCAATAAAGATAAAAGGATGTTTGGAATCCCCCATTCCTCTTAATATCGCACTCACTAAGTTATATCCATAAATAAAAACTAATCCAAAGATACATGTTAAAACATAATCTCTTGTCATATTCCAAGCTTCAATAGGTGTATGTAACCAATTAATCATCTCTCGATGAAAACTTGCACATACAATCATTAAGACAATACTCGCAGAGAATAGAACAGTAAATAAAGTTCCTACCATCTTTCCGATTTTATCTTTTCGATTCTCCCCTACATATCTTGATATCCATATTTGCCCTGCATTGGATAATCCCATCGCAATAAACATCAACATATGTAACATCTCACCACCTATAGATACAGCTGCTAATCCTTCTGGTCCTACAAATCGACCCACAATAACCATATCAACCATATTGTAGAGAGTTTGAAGTAAGCCAGATAAAAACAAAGGTAAAGCAAACTTAATAAGAGTTTTCGGTACACTACCTACTGTTAAATCATGAATTAATCTCTCTTTGTTACTCATAATAAACTACGTTTATTATATATGACACAAGCAATCTTTTTCATCCTCTTTTTTACCTTTTCCTCACCTTCTCTTAATAACTAAAAAGACCCAATTTCATTCAAATTGAGCCAATAAATATGATTGTGTAATATACCTACATGAAGGTTTACATTTCAACATTCACATTTTTATTATTGATTTATAACTTCTTCAACTTCTTCTTTTGAAAGATTTGTACATTTCATAATATCTTCCACTGTGAAGCCTTTTTCAATCATATTTCTAATGATTATTCTACGTTCAAGCTCAATTCCTTGTGAAATTCCTTGTTCAACTCCACTTTCAAACATTGTTTTACCAAAACGCTCTTTATCAAATGTTTCTAGAATCACGCCCTTCACCTCCGCTTTATGCTTTTGTATTAATGGACATATCACGAATCCTTTCAGTATTTCATCATACATCTTCTCAAACGCATCTTCTAATGTCATTGTAGCACGATAATACCCGATTCTGTCATTCACCCAGCAATACTCTTCCAATACCTTACATCCCTTTTTCAATGAATCATTCATTCCTTTATTGATATTGAAGAATTCAACTCTTAATTCAACATTCGAAGAACTTGAAAAGTGTACACTTAGATATTCTTCATTTTGCTCACCAGTTTCTTGTGATCCATTATAAAAGACTATGAAGCGTGGATTTGGTAAAGGGATGGAACTATATTGATGGAGATCAATATCTCTTTTTTGAAGATATCCCTCCAATATCTTTGCATAGTATAAAAGAAAGCGAATGGACATATTTTTGGAAGGTGTTGTCTGATGCTCTACCATCATCAAATCGTCCCCTATAATGAATGACACATCATTACGTAACCCCAAATAAATCACATTATCAATCGTTGTGAGTTCAATCTCTTCAGGATCAGTGTAATTGGAGTTGTTTAGGGCATTGTAGAGAGAAAGAAGCCAATCTTTGTGTTCACTTCTTCCAAAAAGAAAACGAAATAGGGAGTCTCGGTAGGTTCTTGTGACCATCGCTAGTCACCTCCTTCACCTATTTCATTCTCAAAAATTCAAATATTCCTAAAAAACTGTTACTTTTTTGTAACATTTATTTTGCGGGCTTAACCTTAATGGTAAAATCAAAGTCTTCCAGTCGTAATTCATCCATTGCATCGTTTGGATGATCAATGAGACGTTTTGATTGTGTTAAAATCGCATCTTCAACCACATTTCTCGCAAGACGTCCATTTCCTGCCTCCGCTGCGTTCACTTTTTGGACTTCATCAAAGAATTCTTCAAGTTTTCCTAACGCATCTTCCGCAATCACATAGCCTTTACTCTTCGCTTGAATTTGTGCAATCTTTCTTAACTCTTCCCCAGTATAGTCTGGAAAGTTAATGATATTAGGGAATCTAGATTTTAATCCAGAGTTACTTTCCATGAATACTTCCATTTCCTTTTTATATCCCGCCAAGATGATAATAAGGTCATCACGATGATCTTCCATCGCTTTAACAATTGTATCAATACACTCTAAACCAAATGCATCATCTTTACCACGATAAAGTGAATATGCTTCATCAATGAATAGAACACCACCTAACGCTGATTTAATAACGGACATTGTTAGTGGAGCTGTTTGGCCAACATATTGCGCAACTAAGTCCGCTCTTGTGACTTCGACAAGTTGTCCTCTTGATAAAGCTCCGATTGCTTTCATATAACGAGATAATAAACGTGCAATCGTTGTTTTACCAGTACCAGGATTTCCTGTGAAAATCATATGTTTAGAAATCTCACCCGTTTTCATTCCTTGAGCACGACGAATCTCTTGCATCTTAATATGAGATTGTACAGATTTTATATAGTTCTTAACCATCTCTAATCCTACAATTTCATCTAATTCTTTATTCACCGCTTCAATTTCTTCACTTGAAGTTTTTGTGCGTGATAAGACAATCTTGTCATCACTCACTTTCGCAACTGGTACGTCCTCTTCAACCATGAGTTGTACTTCAGCGTTTTCAGGTATTTGTTTTTCTAAAGCTTGTTGGCTTAAAGAAATATAGAAATCTTGAAATAAATCATGAACCGCATCTGCCCCTAGTGTTTTATCAAAGTGCTTCATAACCCACTCTTCAATCTCTTTTGAATCATTCACAACTAGTTTTAAATTATTAAGAGATCTTTGTTGGAACTCCGTCATCTTTATGTGGATAATCTTATTCATTCTCTCATCATCTAATTTAGGAAATGTAACAGTATCTAAGACATGGTATAAGAAATCTGCACCAAAAGCATCTTGAACCGACTTTGTTCCTTTGGTTGTCATAAAGACTAAATATTTTCCTTCTGCTGATAATGAATCTACTGCTTCTTTAACTAAGCCCGTTTGATTCTCTACTAAGATACCTTTATTTAATACATATCGCTTACTTAATACTGTTTTTCCTTCACAAACAAGTTCATCTAACATTCTTAAGAAAGCAGGAAAGCCAATCTCAAAATTTTCAAAACAGATTACAGATCCTTTCCCAATTAAACATTTATATAAGTCCTGTAGGAAGATTTGTTCTTGCGATCCACTTTGATATAAAGACATATCAATGGTATATATTACATCACTAATAAAGATTTGTCTTTCATAGATGCTACGGACAACCGCACTCAAACTAGAGTGTTTTCCACTTCCGATTGGACCTGTTACTAAGATAACATTCTTTGCTTTTCCTTTGGTTTCACCCATGACATATGGACGACGGAAAGCAGTTGTAAGTTGACGTAATGTATCTTCTTCAACCACAACTTTTCTTTTGACTTCATTTAAAATCTCTTCAAAAACCTCTCCACTATCACCTGGCAATACTTCAATTGCTTGTGCTTCGCTTTGTACACCATAATCATCTTGAAGATCTTTTTGAACTTTTACCATCTCTTCTGTATTTAATCCATTTAACAAAGACATTTCTTCTAAATCTTTTTTCTGTTTTTCTAAGACTGCTTTTAAAGCATCTAACGCATCGTTAGAACTTTTCATGGTATCCGCAATTTCATCCACTTCTTTTTTAATTCCCAAAGAAAGCTCAACTGCTTCATTTGGATCAATTGTATTATTTAAACGATCTTTATTTAGTACTTCACGCATTAAGCGTTCTTTTTCTTCTCTTTTTTTATCGCGATCAGCCATACTTATTCGCCATCCTTTTTCACTGCTTCTGTCATTTCAATTCCACCTGTTAAACCATCTTTTCTTAGAAGTGCTTCCAGTGTCGCCATATCCGCAGATAAGTTGGTGAAGTCACTATCCGACATACTTGGAATGATTGTGTTTAAGGCTTCATTAATTGACTTAATGGTTCCTTTCAGTTGTTCAACATTACGTTCATAATTCGCATCGCTCTTAACGGTTTGAAGGTTTGTGTATTGTTGAAGAATCCTGGTTAGATATGGAAGGTAGTAATCATACATCTTTTGCATCTTCTTACTACTCTCTGGAAACTTTGTCTCCAACATATCAATTTGTTTTAAAAGAGCACTTGTCTCAAATAATCCATTGGAGATTTCTTCATCCGGGATATCATTATTTAAACTATTAATTCCTTCCATGAATTGTTTCGCTTTGGTTGAAGCTTTTTCTGTTGTATTGGCAGTTTCTTTCTGTGTGGTTTTCTTTTTCTTTGTTTGTGTAGCTTCTTCAATTTCTGCATCCACAATTTCCACATCTCCAGCCTTTTGCGCACTCTTAGACATCGCTAATAAAGTTTCAAATAAACTATCATATAAATCTTTATAACGATTTCTAAATTCATTTAATGTTCCAATTCTTGTGCCATTTCGATATACATCTAAATTATTTAAATTAGAATAACTATCTGTGCGTAAGAAAAGTTCAATCCCATTAGGCATTTCTAATTGTGTATTCGTTCTAAAGTATTTTCTTAGATAAACATTAATTTTCGCAAGATCCGCTGCTGTATGTGCGTTCCCTGTTTTTCTTTGTGTATAGCCATAACTATTTGTTTTTCTACGATATGCATTCGTATTGGAAACCGTTGTACGATTCGCTGCTTTCACGGCCGCATACATCACCGCAAAAAAAGCTCCAAATATGATGGCGAGCGGAAGTAAGCCACTGCCACTAAATATTATGAATAATACAAATAAAAACCAATAATCACCAAAAGTTCTTCTTCTCACTTTCGCTTGATCTCCTTTTATGCGATAAAAATTATACCATATAAATAGGCTCGATTTAACAACATTTACAATTCATGCCATATACCCACCACTTTGAAGACTTTTTGAAGATCGCTTGAAATGCCCTCATTGTTATTCCCAATTTCATTAATCGTACATCCCCGATTTAACTACATACATCAATCGATATATAGCCTTATCGACATAAGCCTGAATAAGAAAGAAAAGTGGAATTATTAATCAAATTGATTAAATCATTCCACTATAACATAACTATTCAATCTTTATAGATTTCCAATATGTTATTAATGAGGCTACTGTGTGTAAATAGTCGATTTTACCCATTCACAACACTTCTCTTTCTTCTCTTCTTGCCATACAAGACAAGGAACGATAGTCCAAGAACGATTGAGCCAAATAATGTAAAGATGTATGTTCCGATTCCGCCTGAACTTGGTAAGTTGTATTGACTTGTGTTTTCGATTAAGAAACCAGGCGTCTCTTCATCAAACACTTCGTAGTTCAACAATTCCGTTATCGTATATACTTTTGCATCAATTACAATTTGGTCTTCTCCAATTGTTTGTCCTGTATAATCTTCAACACTCACAACTTCGAAGACGGTTATATATGGATGTAATAGATATGACGTATCTTCAATACTTTCATCACCATCTCCAATTAATGCTAGATCTTTTGCGTCATTAATTTGTCGTCCATCACTATAGAAGTAATGCTCACCGTCTTTGTAGTATGCAAATTTCTTTACCTTGTATAGATTATTTGTCGCATCAACCTCAACTTGTACATTCGCTTCAACAGTCGCTATATCATCTGCACTAAGCTCTTGATCACCATTTCCACTATTGTAGTAATAGTGTGGCGTTGGATATGTACAGTATGTAAATTGAGGATTATCATGCACATAGCACCCATCATGACCAGCTATTGTAGTTGGGATATCATTACTTGTATCTATCACTTGACGTTGTGCTGCTGTTAAGACATGCATCGAATCATTTTCTTCATCATACACATAATGTGTATCTTTAATGAATGATAAATATGCCTGTTTGAGAGTAGATGTCTTTTGGTTTCCGACTTTGATGAACCATGGCGCATATGGATCCAAGTAGCCATCCGGTATTTTCGTTTCTTCTAATAGATACCAAGCTTCTTCTTGTGTGAAGTCTAGTTCGTTGAAGGAGTATTTACCCTTTCTATCAACTGCGAATGTACTTACAACACTTCCTCTTTCATAGATATCCTGCTGCTTAGAGATATTTGTTAATTTGAATTCTGCACCTGTAATTGCTTTTTTCGGATCTTGCTTATATTTATCTACTTTGTAAATTGTCTCTTGTAAGTTGACATAGTGTACAAAGGAAATCGATAAATCTGTTGGATATATATCTTCTGGTAATGTTGCACCTTCTCCAGCACGATTACCAATGGTCCCTTCCGCATTCCTTGATACAACATACCATTTTTGTTTCTCTTCATTGACAGCTGATCCACTTGTACCATATGTTCTTCTACCAATCAATTCTTCTACTTTGTATTTCATATTATCTGGTAAATTCTTCACATTGTAAGTTTGATTAGCTTCAATAATGAAGGTATGATACCCATCACTTCCAAAGAATTCTTCTTTAGCCATGTCAGGATAAGAGTTATAGTTAGCGGCTACTGTATTTAATTCATCGACATCACTAACTTTACTCCACGCTCCACCACGGATAGATGACTTATAGTAATTCATGCCATCAAAGATGTAACGATAATCACCACTACGCTTATATGTAACCGGATAATTCGCATTGAATAGTAATTCACCATTTTCATCACGAATATCAACACTTATGAGTTCGTTATAAGCACTTAATGTAGCTGCGTCCGTGATTAAATTACCACCATCATCATAGAGTCCCATACGGAAGTTGAATTCTAAGTTTTCACTAAATCCATGAACATCCTTTTGAACGATGAGTTGGGTAGTCGCTTTATTCTTAATCGCATACCACACCTTACCCTTTAATGCATCATCATTTTCACTACTGTAATTAGGATCAACACTTGCATCATAGATGAAGGCTGGCATTGTATTATCATTTGTTCTTGTAAGTTCTTTGAAGTTTGCACGGATTTCTTCATATGTCCGAGGTTGTGTATCTGTGTAATCATCATAGTAAACATGAATACTTGCTTCATCATCGTTTTCTAGATAGATATAGTATTTTCCCTCATTCATTTGATAACCGACCGGTGCGGCAATTTCGCTTAGCATATACCAACCTGGTTCACTGACTTGTAATACCCTTGCCCCATTACTTAATGTTGTAAATCTCTTTTGAGCAAAGTTTTCATCAATCATTGGTACGCCATTATTCATACCAAATCCAGATGGATTATTCACAGCAGACACTATCTTATCTAATGTAAATTCCGCATTCTCTAAGCCTCTTGAACCATCTTCGTTAGTCTTTAAGATACGTAGATTTACATGATCTTTTTCTTTACGGAAATTATGGAAACGTACAACATCTGAATCATCATCACGGTTCCAAACAATCATTGCTTGATTGGATTTTCTTGTGACTAATTGACCATTAATGGTTGTCTCATATTGTGCTTGATTGACAAGACGATAACGACCATCAACGCCCTTCATTTGCGCATAATCATTGGTTGTTGCATCAAAGGTTCCCGTTAAGCTTGCGCCTACTTTAATCTCAACCACTGTTCCCGCATAGCGTTTTAATTGTTCTTCACTGAGAGTTGCGATTACGCTATTATTTGTTATTGAAATATCTAGAATATTCTCATTACCATCTACCGTAGCTTCATAATTTGTAGAATCTAGGCTAATGCCTGGCATTCCACTTAGATCATCAACAATTCTGAAACTTGTAGCTTTATCAGGAACATATGTCTTTAAATGATAGGTGAATGATTTATTATCAACGAAGCTTTCTAGATCAAGCACATCGCTATCTATTCCAATATCACTAATCCACTTTTCTAGCTTCGCTGTGTAATGTACATTTTCAGCATCTTTCACAACCACATAGCTATCAAAACTTTCACGAGTTTGAATAACCTTATTTTCGTTATTTGCCATCTCATGCATCGTTAACTCATAGCTAGAAGATACTGGAACTTTGACAATGACATTATTGTCTTCGTCATATTCTGTATAAGCATCTAAGTTAGGATGATTCACAAACTTAACCGCTGTTACAACCTCAACATTATGTGCTAAGCCACGGTGGTTACTATTCGATTTCTCAATGTCGACTAATCCATTTTCACGACCTGCTTTATTCATATAGTTCATTATGTTATCTGTGATTGGAATTTCAACAATGATTTGGTTCTTATCACGATCATAGGATGTGGTATATGCCGAAGCAGAAATCGCATCGCTTCCCGCAACATATACACGTGTGTAGTTCGCCAAGTCACTTACATTAAACGGTTCCATCACATCACTCAATTGAGCAATCATCTTAATGGATTCTGCTTGTGGGCCAACCGCCGTAACCATATCGAGGTATAGAACATTAACTAGTCGACTTGCTTCTATCTCTTTATATGAAGGTGCATTCATACTGTCATTCAAAGATTCCGCGAAGCGTACATCAATTGGGCCAAGTGATGTGTAATCGATTGTTTGATTAATTAAACCGATTTCATTGAAGGCGTCTGTTGTCGTTGTATCGCCATTTACTTCACGAATTTGATAGAATACTTGATCTTTGAATTCTTGTAAAATGATACTTTCACCACCCTTGAGTGTGAATCTACCTACACCATCCACGATATCAACATGGTTAACAGTAGAATTAACTTCATGGGTTAAGTCACGATTCGTTGTATTGATGGTTTCACCTGTCTTAATCGAGATTAAATATTCAACATCGCCAACACCAACTTTGCCTGTATATTTCAGAAGGCCACTTGGATTTGTCTTGATTTGCTCAATATATGCATTCACTGCATCTGCATCTGTTAAATCAACTCCTTCACTATCATATAGAGTGATTTCAAATTCATATTCTTCATCTGACTTAATTTCTCCAGATATATCCTTTTGCACAACTAAATCATAACCATCGAAGGTATTCTCAAATAGTACGCCATCATCGTCATAATCAACCGTTGCGACAAGCTCACCGGTTCCGTTATCTTTAACCGTTACTTTAAATCTTTCAATATGCTTATCATAAATGATTTGACTATGATTCTCATCAGGAATAAACTCTTTGATTTGATATTCGAAAGTCTTTCCATCATCATTTTGATCATAGAAGATTAAGAAGGAAGCGTTCCCTTTATCATCTGTATAGACAACATCCACAACATTATATTGATTGTCATATAAATCAAAGCGGAATTGTTCTTCACTTAAGTCGCCACCATTAAATAGCTTACGAACAGGAATCTCTACTTGTCCAATTGAACCATATGTATTTGTGAATTCTGCTTCTTTTAAAGATGCAGCTACGATGGTTCCATTTGGTTGAACTGTACCCGTTAATTCCCAACCTACTGTTGGCGTTTCTTCGATTTCATAAGTTGCACCATTTGGTAATCCTTCTACAACCACATAATCCCCACCCTTGAGCTTAACTTTACGGTCGCTATCAAGTGTGATGGTCTCTTCCGTTGTTGTTGCAGTACTTGTACGCGTGATGGTTTCCGCAATCTGTGTCGCTGTTAATTCTGCATAGAAACCCTTCTTATCATGTGTACGTGGATCAATACCATAGTCAAGATCAAAATGTACAACATTTCCTTCATCTATTGTTGTTTCAAAGACTCCACTTGTGTTCGTTACACCTAAGACAACACTTGTGCCATCTGGCAAGTAGATAAACAAGCGGTCACCACCATCTAGGTCATATTCAACCTTCAATGTTGCATTTTCAATAAATTCTTTCGTTGTAATGTTCGCTGCTGTTGTCACATTGACTACACCTAGCGTTGTCTCTTTACCAAAGATATCGGTTGTATCATCGTAGTAGCCACTAATATGCATATCTCTTAATAAATCAGCACGTGACATTCCTAATGATGTTGAAGAGATATTGATTCTATATGGTGTTGTCGTCTTGTCGACTTCAAATAATGTGCTATCATTTTCGTCTAATACCATTTGATAATCTGCGTAAGTATAGTTATCAAAGGAATAACCGCCACTAATGTTTGTGGTATGAGCGATTGCCTTAATTTCCTCTTCATAACGCTCAACATCTTCATTTTCACTCATTGTATTATGATAGATGGTTGCTGGATATGCATCCCTTAAAACATTCCCTTGCGCATCCTTTATATTAATAGTGAATTCATGTTCAACCTGTTTTGCTGTTTCGGTCGCATTTAAGATAGTCTTTGTAAGTTTCAAAGATCCTTTCTTCATTTCATTCACAAATAGCGCATCACCTTGATAAACAACATCTGTTAGTAATGTACCATCTCCACTATCCTTAACCGTTACAACAACCGTTTCTTCATGTGTATCATATTCGATTTGTTCATCTGGATTTTCTACATATTCCACAACTTTATAAGTATGTACACCAATATCTTCCATTGTGTAATGAATTCTAAACTCGACTGGTCCTGTCATATACCAAGGATTCGCCTCATTATTACCATTTAAACCTGCAATTTCTTCATTGGTATCTAAAGCACCATTATTTTGAATATCTAATTCAACATCATTTTCAAATATCTTAAAGCTGAATTGATCTTCTTTTAACGTATCACCTACAAAACGCTTATGAAGTTCAATAATTCCTTCCCCGGTTGCAGAATATTTATTCTTAAAGCTAGATTCAGAAGTAGTATTAGAAGCAATTGTCCCAACTTCACCAGACTTAGAATCAAGAATCCAACCATTTGGTAAATCAATTTCTTCAATTGTATATGTTGTACCCGCTGGTAAATCCAAAATCTCTATCGTTTCTCCAGCCATTGCATAAACATAGACAACACCTTCCGTAGGACTTACTTGCCCACCACTTATATCTGTCCATTGTGCATATAAAGTTAAACGATTATTACTATTAAATAAACTTGGATGAATGTCTCCATAGAAACCAGCCGCAAATGGTGTTCCACTACCATCTGGTTCTGTATTCCATCCATTAAAGACATTTCTATACTTCTTAAATACATCATTATTATTTTCTTTATTATCACTAATTGTGATATTTGTGCCTGCGATATATGTTTGACTTGCCATCGATCCACTCGATGCATTATTACCATCATAGGCAATCGTATAGATCATTCGATCATAATAGTATCTAACCAGTAAAGATCCATCATCCTTCACAATCTCTGTTATTGGTGTAGGACTAATGAAGCCAGGATAATTCTTAACAGCTGGAGTAACACTATCTCCACCACCTAGATGCGAATCTTCACCATAAATGGTTTCTGTTTCAACTAGAGTATAGTCACTTAGGGATGTGTTTTGTTGATAATGCTCTACACGATAATCGCTATATTCACTTCTTTCCCATTGCGCATAAAGAACCATTTTTTGCCCAATCTTATCCGCAAAGTTATAGGTTTGACCAACCACATATTCTTCGCCACTTCCATCAGGCTCTGTATTCCAACCTAAGAAGTTATGTTTAATACGATAAACCTGACTTCCATCCGGGATCGTGATATATGTATTATCTAAAGCAGTAATACGAACAGGCGATTGCGTACTTACACCACCATTCCCATTAAAACTTAATGTAAAGTAGCTTGGTTCGCCATCCCAAATCCATTTACCTCTCCAGGCAGGATCACTACCATCATAACCAGCAGCTATTTCTTCTGGCGTTAATGGTCCTTTTGTGCCATCTTCCTTAACCCACAATCCTGTATATGTTCCTTCAGTTGATGGAGTCGGTAATTGGAACGGATTATCAGAGAAATTAGGGCCTGCAGATGCAACATACGCATCTTTAAACGTCGTATTCTCGCCAAGTATAATTTCTTTAATTTCTGCGTTCGCAAAGAAATCATTAACAATTGCGTTATGTAGGTTGAAATCCGAAATATCTAGAACGCGAATCTTTGCGTTTTTAAACATGTTGATATAAACTTCTGGAGCATTTTCATATGTAACCAATCCAGATAAATCAACGGTATCTGCTACAACACCCTCAAACATTGATTCAACATTATGCGATGAATGCCCTGTAGCAGAACCCGGATTATAAAGGGTATATTTAATATTAGACATGTTCTTGAATTCAACATCTTTAAACCCATAGAACCAGTGATCTGTTTCAAAAATATGAATCTCATCAACAATTTCAACATAACGAACATTCTCACGAATACTAAACCACGGAATTTCATTTGGCGTTGGATAGCCACCATGTTGTGTATCATTGATTTCATATTCTGTTTGATAGTTTGGATCAAGATCAAGTTCTAAAGCAGCTAATCCACTATAGAACTTCAAACTCTTATCACGAGAATCATAGATTGCCTTTGGCTTAACAAAATATGATTTATACCATAAGCCATGATAAGTAGCGATATCTTCTTTTAAGTAACCTAGCATGGTCCCACTTTGAGATCCGGTACTATTATATCCCTTTACATTTCCAATTTCAGGATGTTTTTGTGATACCCATTTACTCTCTTGCCCAGCATAAGTACCACCGAAATGTGATTCCTCAAATAAATATGTTAAATCAGCTTCTGGTCCAATTTCTATTACTAGTATATTCGATGAATCCATAAAAGATGTATTATTAATCCCTTGTTTTGTTTTAAAATTACCAAGCACTAAACGTTCAACCTGTAAATCAGCAAGCATTCCTTCCACAGTAGTAACTTTTGATGTGTTAAATGCACTAATGTCTAGTTTTGGACCTTCAAATCCATTGAACATTAAATGCATATTTGTAACATTACTTGTATTCCATTTCGATAAATCCAGATTTAAAATTTTAGCCCCATGGAAAGTGGATTCCATATTCGTAACATTACTTGTGTTAAAGTGATTACCAAAATCCAAGTTTGTAATACGTGCATTTTGGAATGTATTAGCCAAACTATTAAGTCTTGGTGTAGGCAAGTCAAAAGTAAACGAATTTTGCGTTAGACCATAGAAGGTGCCCCTCATATAATTCAATTCGCTTGTATCTAAATTCGTAAAGTCAAAGGTTAATTCAGGATTGCTGAAATCCGCAAACATGAAATCCATGTTTATCGGTTTAATATGGTCCACAAAACTTACAGATTTAATGTCTGATGCATGTTCATGCCATCCCGGTAAACTATTTACACTAAATCCATATTCACCCGACATTCTTGCGTTATATAAAGTCTGTGTAGAGGTTAGCGTATCTGGTACATTAGAACTTTCACTATCATAGAACTTCAAACTTCCGTCGCTTGAATCATAAATAGCTATAACACCAACCCATTTCCACCATTGGTTACCCCACGCATGATAGTTAATAGTATAGTTTCTCATGATATAATCTGAAGTTAAGACCACAGTTGGATCACTTTCCATTTTCCATGTGTCATATTTAGATACTGGCAAATGCCCAGACAAGTGATTTCTAGGATTGTTATTGCTATTACGCCACATTCCTTCACTTAAGCGAACTCTCTTTAAATTATTCATATTATAGAAAAAGTTTGCGAGTTGTGAATTCGTAACGCTTTGCATAGAGAAGTATTGTAAATCCAACTCGGAAGCCCCACAGTTTTGGAACATTCTATTCATGTTTGTTACCGTTTCAAAAGTACAATTCTGTCCAAATGTGATTGTAATTCCACTCTCTTGGCCAGCCCCCATGAACATTTGCCAACTTTGTCTTACAACTCTCATATCCCAATTCGATATGTTAATTTCTGTTAGATTTGGTGTATCTTGGAATGCTGCAGACGCATCCGTCACTTTGCTTGTGTTCCAATTCTCATACCCAATAATTTCCGTTAAAGCCGGATGATTTCTAAACATATCACCAATATTAGCTACGTTTGTTACATCTAATAAAGTCACATCGATTGTCTTAACTTTAGATACAGGTGGTGCTGGATTCGCATCGTGACGCATTCCAAATAGACCTCTTATGTTTGCGTTATTAACCGTATTAACTGGTCCCACAACTTTAATCGAATCAATTTGATCATACATCATTCGCCATGGCCACATGTCTCTACGATCATTTGCACCAGAGATGGTTTGTTGTGTCACACCGTCTGGATTTCCAATTTGTAATTGGTTTGTTCCATCAGCTAATTCAATAATGCGCCAATCAATGCCAGCAAATGATCCACTATCTAGAATATTGCCCTCATCAGCATTCACCTTCATCAATAAACTTGGTGCTTGTTTATTATCTTCTGTTTCTATAGCCCCTGTACGATTCTCTTTTTCCACTTCTGTATACTGTACTGCTTTAATCTTAGAGGCATAGTTAAACCATGGATAACCTTCATATGTAAAGATATCCTCTATTAATAATTCATTATTTATATTCGTATCAAGTGTTAAGATACCACCAGCTGTTAATGACCACTGAATTCCTTCGTAATCACCTTGTGCAATCTTAGCGCTATTAACCGATTCAATCGTAGCCTTTTGTACTTCTGGATCTTCGCCAGTAAAGAACGACGCGATTCGATTAAATAGAGATGCACGATTACTACCCTGAATTCTCCATTTAATCGTATCTCCACTACTTAGTGGCATACCATTTTCATTCGCCAATGTTACTTTGAAAGCAAAGATATCATTTTTGTTGTCTTCTGTTAAACCTTCAGCTGTCTTTTTAATCAACAACTTGCCTGGCTTTGTTGTATTCGCAAATACAATACCATCATTATCATATTCAACTATCGCTTCTAAAGTATCGTCATCTTTTTGAACAACGGTAACTGTTATCTCTTCAACATGCGTATCATAATTAATACGATTATCATTACCAACGGCCTCCTTAACACGATATCTGTGTTGGCCAATATCTCTAGGTAGATATTCAATAGCACTAAATGTGAACAAACCACCTTCACTTACCGCAACTTTCTCAATGAATGTTTCCGTGTTGGTTCCAGTTACTTCATATAATTCAAATTCAAAACTATCTTCTTTTGCAAATTGGTTATCTAACGTCTTCGTACCATTGAATTGTACTCTTGTTTTTGATGGATCATATTCATTTGTGAATTGTGCATCATGACGCTTTGTAGGTTGAATAATACCAGATGTGCCTGATTTAGGAGTTAATCCCTCATAATCGTAATTATGATTCGTATCTACTTCGTAAATATCTGTCTTAACTAATACCCATCCACTAGGTGTTTCTTCCCAAATCTGATAAGCAGTACCAGCAGGAATATCTTTGAATGTAACGTTTTCGTTGTTTCTTAAGTATATATCATACTCACCTTCGCCACGTTTAATGACATTATTCCTATCTTCCCATTGTGCAGTTAAGGTAACCGTTTCATCACTTTCAAATCGATTTGCAGGAATCACTAAATTAGATAACTCATATACATTACCCTTATTATCTTTCCATCCAGCAAAACGATATGCTGGTTCAGAAACAAAACTATTTCTAGGAATCGCATAATCCTCATCTGGACTGGCTTGTTCATTCGCCATACTTCCAGTACCGTGTTCACCAGGATTGAATACAATGGTATATGGAGGTTTTAGTTGCCATACCCAAGCGCCTCTATGATCAGGATTTGAACCATCATAATTATCTCTTAATTCAACAGGAGTATATGGACCAGCAAGTCCATCCATCTTTATCCACTTACCTGTGTATTGGTTACCAGAAGGAGTGGTAAATAGGGCTTTATAGTTATTATCTGTTATAAAGTTATTGCTGAATTTAAAGTTAGGGCCAAGAGTTATCGATGTAGCAGCAGAGCCATCGAACATGTTAGACATGTTTGTAACATTAGATGTATCAAATGAACTTAAGTCTAGTGTGGTGGCTTTAGAGTATTGGAACATGTTGCTCATGTATATAACATTTGAAGTATCAAGACTCCTTAAATCTAAGGTTGTGGTAGTAAAGCTTTGGAACATGCCATACATAATCCTAGTATCTGAACCAAAGTTTTGTGGGAAGCTAATTGATGTTGCTTGGCTATTAGCGAACATTTCACGCATACTCCAAACTTCAGAGGTATCAAAACCACTTAAATCTAAATCATCGGTTAATAAATAACTAAAAGTATTAAACATTGAATATACATTACTTGTATCAAGTTTAGCAAGATCAAAAGAAACTTCGTTGGCACTAATAGGACCAGAACTACTATTAATCTCTAGTAATATTTTATTAGATCCTAAACCAGCAAACCAATAATCCATTCTAATTGGAGATATACGATCTTTGAATGAGACTGATTTTATATAAGGAGAATGAGCATAATAAGGTACACAGGTTTTATAATCACCTGAAGGTTGAAGCCTCATATCATCAGGACCATTTAAAGGAACTCTATAAACTGACCAACCATTAATGCCTGCCTCGTTTCGTAGTTGAGTTTCCTTATCAAGCGAATAAAACTCCAATGCCCCTGTTTCAGGTTTGAATACAGCTATTGCGCCTTCCATTACCCATGTGCCCGACCATTCGTTGGCATTAGCATTGTAGTTATCTCTTAGTTCTATGTTTGTCTTAGCCAATGATTTTGATGAATTCGTCCATAAACTTTCCGCCCCATAAAAACCTTCATCAGGGAATAACATTTGACTATTAAATTTAAAGTTAGGGCCAATTGTAACAGATCTGGCAGCAGAATCATGGAACATTTGAGCCGCGTTTCCAACTCTTGAAGTATTAAAATTACTTAAATCTAAACTTGTGGCTTTAGAGCCTTGGAACATATGGGCCATGTCTGTAACATTTGAGGTATTAAAACTACTTAAATCTAAGGTAGAGACGACAGAATCAACGAACATGCCATACATGGTTGTAACCTTGGAGGTATCAAAGTTACTTAGATTTAGGGATGTGGCTTTAGAGCCTTGGAACATGCAACTCATGTTCGTAACACCCTTTAATTTGTCAAAACCACTATAAGTTTGTGCAGTATTATAATAGAACCAATATGCTGCACTATTTGTATAAATATCATCAACAAAAGTGACAGATTGTATGTCAGTTCTTTTTGCATACCAAGGAACATTAGTATAGGAACCATATGTAGCATCAACGGCTAGTGGTCCATATTTTGTCTGTGTAGAAGTTAGATTTGCTTCAACATTTATAGCATTCGTTCCACTATAGAACTTTAGTGATTTATCACTAGAATCATATACAGCTATCTGGTAGAGTCTCTCCCATGTACCAGACCATGCACTAGCATTAGCATCATAGTAATCTCTAAAATCTAAACCACTCTTAATCAACCCTTTTGATCTATTTATCCACTTTGCATCACCACTGCCCAAATACGCCCATACACCAGAATATCCTCCATTTCCTTTAAAACTAAAATCTGCGTCAATTGTGATTGAATTAGCTTTTATTTGGGTGAACATCCCTTGTACTTCTGCGTTTGCCGTTTTAAAACCTCTAAGATCTAAAGATGTGGCAGAAGAATTAATAAACATAGATTTCATTTTTGTTACATTCGAGGTATCAAATGTATTTAATCCTGTTATCGTTGTAGCTGCAGTTTGACCAAACATTCCTTCCATATTTGTAACATTTGAAGTTTTAAAACTGCTCACATCTAGATTAGTTGCATTGGCGCCATAGAACATGTGAGACATGTTTATAACATTTGAGGTACTAAATCTATTTAATCCAGTTATTGTTGTGGCTGCAGTGTTGTAGAACATGCTATACATAGTCGTAACTTTAGATGTGTCAAAACTGCTTAAATCTAAGGATGTGGCTGCTGAATTATAGAACATGCCAGACATAGTCGTTACGTTGGAGGTGTTAAAACTACTTAAATCCAGCGACGTTGCCTTACAATACATAAACATACTGTCCAGCTTTTCCGTATTAGAAGTATTTAACGAATTTAATCCTATGATTGTTGTTGCTCCACTTGTTGAACCACACTCGTAGAACATTCCGTGCATGTTTGTAACGTTTGTTGTTTGTAAGTTGCTAATATCTACACTTGTTGCGTTAGGCAACGTAAACATATATTCAGTACTGTTGTAAACAATAACAGGCCCAACAACTTTAGCAGATTGGATAACTTCTATATAACTATTCCATGGCCAATATGAAGCATTTGTTTGACCGGTTGTGGTAGTTAACGTTTGCGTACTTCCTGCTTGACCTAGTTGTAACTGATTAGTCCCATCAGCTAATTCAACTATCTTCCAACTCATGCCATTGAATGTACCTTGCGCAGCACCATTACTATAGATATCCCCTTCAGCAGCCTCTACTGTCGTTAGTAAACCTAACTTAGATAGTGCTGATTTAAACCCAAGAACTGGTTTTGTTTCATTATTAAATGTACTAGAAGTATCATTATCTTCTTGTGTTAGTAGTAGTGCATTATTAGGTGTGGATGCAGTAGAAGATGCTCTTGTCCAAGTACCAGACCATGCACTAGCATTAGCATCATAATCATTTTG
>JAFWFT010000015.1 GCA_017515505.1 Solobacterium sp. | reverse complement strand
TTTCTCAATTTGTTCCATTTTATCTATTTGTGCTGCTAAGCGTTTTAGAGCTTCTTCTCTTGTAAAATTACGATATTCTTGTAATCTTTCTAGGGCAATTTCATCTTCACATGTCACTAAAAGAACTTCATCAAAGAGATTCTCCCATCCAACTTCATAAAGAAGAGGAACTTCCGCAAAAACCGTCTTTTTATCTTTATTAATTTTAAAAAAGTTTAATAAACCGTCTTTTACATATGGATGAACAAGTTCATTAAGTTCTTTACGTTTTTCTTCATCAGAGAAGACAATTTGGGCTAGTTTTTGTTTAGAAATCTCTTCTTGTTCATCAAGAATTTCTTTCGAAAAGGTATGAATCAAATCTTGATAAAGAGGATGATTCTTTCGGTAGCACGATTTCGCATAAGAATCCGCATCAAAGACAGGAAAATGCTTCCTCCTTAATAAAATAGCCACCGTACTTTTTCCAGACCCTATTGTCCCTGTAATTGCGATTTTCTTCATATTTATTTTTCCTGACATTTTGGACAATAATAACTACTACGTCCACCTATCCATTTTACATGAATCTCATTCCCACAGGTACCACAAAACTTTTGCGCATGTACTTGACATGATAACTGAAACCTTCCAGTTACCCCTAAAGAAGAGGTATAACTACGAATGGTTGTACCACCTGCTTGAATCGCTTTCTTAAGAATATCACGTGTATAGAATACGATATTTTCACAATCTTTATAAATCAATCGCTTCACACTTCTTCCTGGTCGTATACGACACGCAAATAAGATTTCATCCGCATAAATATTCCCAATTCCTGCCACAAAGGATTGATCTAATAATAAGGATTTAACAGGACAACTTTTCCCTTTTAGAAATCTTTTTATATAAGAAGCGTTAAATTCTTCTTCAAAAGGTTCTGGTCCTAATTCATGGAAGGTTTTTAAATCTGTATTTAATGGTAATAATTCCATACGTCCAAATTTACGTGTGTCTTGGTAACGTAATTCATTCCTATCATTTAATTGAAATATAACATGTATATGTTTATTAATTGGTTCTTCTTTCTTTTGGATAAAGAACTTTCCTTCCATGCGTAAATGAACCACAAGAAGAATATCATCTAAATAAAATAATAGATATTTCCCTCTTCGATCAAAACGACGAAAATGTTGCCCAATGAGCTTTTTCTTAAAAGCATTTGGGCTACCATCAATCATTTTTGGATATAGGACACGCACATCTTTGATTTCTTTATCCTTTATTTGTCGTTCTAATGTACGCACGACGGTTTCTACTTCTGGTAGTTCTGGCATTATTTCGCCTCATACCAGTTCTTTCCGATGGAACATTCTGCTGTTAAAGGAACACTTAATTTCATCGCATGTACCATTCCATCATCAATAAGCTCTTTCATTTGTTTAACTTCATCTTTTGGCACATCAAAGATTAATTCATCGTGCACTTGAAGAATCATCTTTGATTTTACATTTGCCTTTTTCATTGCTTCATCAATATGAATCATCGCAATCTTGATAAGGTCTGCAGCAGAACCTTGAATGGGTGCATTCATCGCAGCCCGCTTTCCAAACTCTTTAATCATATGATTCTTATCATTGATTTGTGGAATTTCCCTACGTCTTCCAGATAGTGTTGTCACATACCCTTTCTTTTCACAAGAAGCAATCACATCATTCATATATTGTTGAATTTTTGGATAGGATTTGTAGTAAGAGGCAATAAAATCACTCGCTTCTTTACGAGAGATTCCTAATTGCTCCGCCAAACCAAAATCACTGATTCCATAAACAATCCCAAAGTTAACTGTTTTCGCACGACGTCGCATATTCGCATCGACATCTTCTTCTTTGACCCCAAAGACATCCATTGCCGTCTTTGTGTGGATATCAATACCAGAATTAAATGCTTCGATAAGACTCGGTTCATTTGCCATATGTGCTAACATCCGTAATTCAATTTGATGATAATCACTTGAAATTAATACATTTCCTTCACTAGGCAAGAATGCTTTACGAATCATACGCCCTTGTTCATCACGAACACTAATGTTTTGTAAGTTAGGTTCACTAGAAGATAAACGTCCTGTTTGCGTAACACATTGGTTATACAACGTATGAATGCGACCATCTTTATAAATATACTTTTGTAAGCCTTCTGCATATGTACTATAGATTTTCTGCAACTTCCGATAGGTCATTAAGTGTTCAATAATTGGATGAATTCCTAATAATTTTTCTAAAACATCCGCAGAAGTACTTCTCTTCTTTCCACTTGGTAAACCTAAATCGTCATACAGGATTTCAGCAAGTTGTTTTGGAGAGTTAATATTAAACTCGCGTTTTGATAACTGATAGATATTAGCTTGTTCTTGATCGATGGATTTTTTCATCTCTAAAGAGATTTCTTCAAGTAGTTTCGCATCACAAATAATACCTGTTTTCTCCATTTCATAAAGAATATCCGTTAAAGGCAATTCAATATCTTGATATAAGTACTCCATCTCATATTCTTTAATAAGAGGTCTTACTTCTTCAAATAGAAGATAGATATTTCGAGCGTTTTCGCATGCGTATTTGGTTTGTTCATCAATGTCTGGTAGTTTTGGTTTATTTGTCTTTCCATAGACATCTTCATAAGATAAAGAAGTATGTAAGTTAAACGCATCAAAGATTTTATCAATACTTGTAAGAGTGGAATTCGCTAAGGATGCGACAATCATCGCATCATCACTAAAATGAACCGTTAAATCCTCACTATCTAAAATATGATACGCCCTCTTAATATCAAATCCTATTTTTGTTTTCTTTTCTTCTTTTAAGAACGTGAGTAAGTCTTTCTCTTTCTTTAATTCTTCTACTGTAAGATAGACAGCCTTTTTCCCATCAAATAAACTAATCCCATGTAACTGTGCTGTTAAGAATGAACCATTTGACGCATCTAAATAAATACTTACGTTCTTTGAATAAAAATCTTTTGGACATTTAGAGACATGCTCATATGCGAAAGAAATATCTTCTTTTTTGACTTCTTCAGAAAAACTTTCATTACTATAACGATTCACAAGAGAATTCATCTCTAATGATTTTAGAAAGGTTATTAAGCTTTTGTAATCTGGATGAAACGCACAATCATCCGCTGTAAAATCAAGTTCTACATCCCGTTTAATGGTCGCTAATTGTTTGCTTAATAAAGCTATTTCATGATTATCTTGAATCTTTTGTCCAAGAGCCCCTTTAACCTCATTATCATGTGCTAAAACATTTTCAACACTTCCATATTCATTCAGTAACTTGATTGCCGTTTTTTCTCCAACTCCTGGAATACCTGGAATATTATCACTATGATCCCCCATTAGTCCTTTTAAGTCGATGATTTGAAGTGGTGTAATCCCCATTTCTTCTTTCATCTTTTGCGGAGTCATCTCTTCCACTTCCGAAATACCCTTCTTCATTAATAAAACAGAAGTTGTATCATCCACAAGTTGAAGTAAATCATGATCACTACTTAAAATGACGGTTTGGTAGTTTGTGGATTGCTTCGAGATAGAACCAATGATATCATCTGCTTCAATATCTGTTTTTTCTACCCATTTAATATGAAAACTATCTAGGTAATCTCTCGCAAATTGGAATTGAGGAACTAAATCTTCAGGAGCAGGTTTTCGACCACCTTTATAGTCTTTGTATAAATCATGACGAAATGTGTGCTTCCCAGCATCAAATGCAACTAGAATAGAGTCGGGTTGTACGATATCAATCGCTTTTTGAATCATATTCGCAAACCCAAAAATCGCATTGGTAGGAACTCCACTTGAAGTGGTCATTTTTTTCCCATAAGCAGTTGCATAATAGGCTCGAAACAACATGGAATAGCCATCCACTAATAATAATTTTTTCATTGTATCACCTTTGTTCATTATATCAAAAAAAGATAAGTAATTTCTTACTTATTATCTAGTATCAAATATAAAAAGTTACTTCCGTTACTATTCAGAAAACAGAAGTAAGTCTAATAATTCCCTATCTCTTTCAAAAACCGGAATTAAGTTTT
>JAFWFT010000014.1 GCA_017515505.1 Solobacterium sp. | reverse complement strand
TATTAGAGAAGGCGAAAAAGTATATCTGAAACTAAAAGATAAAGGAATCTTCTTGTTTGATAAAGAAACAGGAGCACGCAAATAATGGATAAAAAGAAAAATAATGACTCTAATGGAAACTATATATTTAATAAACGTGGCGAACCACTGATTTATTTAGTGCCATTCGCAATCGGTTTATTAATTTTTACAGTTTATCCTATCATTAACGTTGTCTTCATGTCTTTTAAGGAAGGCTATCGTTTATCTGGTAACTTTACTGGGTGGGGTTTAGCAAACTACCAGTATGTGTTAACGAATGGTGAATTTTTAAGTTCAATTAAGAATACTTTCATTTATGTATTTACTGTTGTTCCTATCGCAACAATTCTTTCTATTATTGTGGCAAATTTCTTAAATCAAAAGATTAAAGGAATGGCGATTTTCCAAACGGCTTACTTCTTACCAATGGTAACGAGTAGTATTGCAGTCGGTATCTCATGGCGTTATATGTTCAATACCCAATTTGGTGTTATTAACTGGCTCTTAAGTCATATTGGAATTGGTCCAATTGATTGGTTAGGAGCTACCGCCGGAAGAGCCCCCTGGAATATCTTTGTCATTATTATCTTTGGTATATGGAACTTAATGCCATTTACGATTATTCTATTACTTTCCGGTTTACAGAATATCGATCCAATGTATTATACAGCCGCAAAAGTTGATGGAGCGAATTCTTGGAAGGTATTTAAAAGAATTACAGTCCCATTACTTGCACCAACTATCTTCTTAACAATGATTGTTAATATGATTAGTGCATTTAAAGTTTATAACGAAGTCATTCCATTCTGGAGTGGCAAAGCCGGTGTATTAGGGAATAACCTCTATACAATGGTTTACTGGATTAAAGAAGCATTCTACTCCAAACAAAGATTAGGTGTGGCAGCATCTGCTTCCATCATCCTCTTCTTAATCATCTTGGTGTTCACAGTGATTCAAAAATATATCCAGAAGAAGACGGATTACTAGGAGGTAAATGATGAATAAAGAAACTCTAAAGAAAACAATTATTTACCTCGTATTAGCACTTGGTGCAATCATCATGATTTTCCCATTCTATTGGATGGTATCAGGTGCATTTAAAACAGATGCGGAATACTTCTCATTCCCTCCTGTTTGGTTCCCAAGTAACTGGTTCAACTTTGATAACTTTATCAATGCATTCCATAAAGCACCATTAATGAAATATTTCATTAATTCAACCATTGTCATGGTATGCAGTGTAGGTATTAATGGATTTATTACAATCCTAGCAGCCTTTGGCTTCTCAAGATTAAAATTCCCAGGAAAAGAAGTAATCTTCGCAGTCCTTGTGGCCTTCATGATGGTTCCATTTGAAATGCTTGTCATCACAAACTATCAAACCGTCACAAGATTACATCTCATTGATACTATTCCCGTTCTCATCATTCCATTTACTTCTTCCATCTTCTACACATACATCCTAAAAGGATTCTTCGATACAGTTCCTGATAGTTTGTACTATAGTGCGAGAATTGATGGTGCCAGTAACTGGAAATACTTATGGCGAGTGATGGTACCAATCGCTAGACCTAGTTTAGTAACGATTATGTTATTGAATGCGATTGCTTCATGGAACTCCTTCATGTGGGTTCAACTCGTCATTAACTCAGATCGAAATAGAACCATTCCACTTGGAATCTTCTCCTTCGTTAGTGAAGCTGGAAGTGATCCAAAACTGCAACTTGCTGCTGCGACTATTTCAATCTTACCAATGGTTATCTTATTCTTGTTCGCAAGAAAGTATATCGTTAGTGGTGTCGCTCGAGGCGGTGTAAAAGGTTAAGACAAGAGAAACCACCAGATGACTGGTGGTTTTTATTGTTGTTCTAAACGATTCTTATATAAGATTTCTTCCTGGGCAACTTTTAATTCTTCCCACATGATATTGATATTCTTCGCTAAGATATCTGCGTTTGTGGGATAATTATAATCAACTTCATCCACTTCAAGAACTAAATCAATATCTGTTCCTCTTTCTGTAATTTCTTTTAACTTCCATAAAACATTCCATAACAAATATTGGTTCGCATAGAAGTTTGTTCCATGAATACCCCCTGTTTCCTTTTCTCCACTTCCAATACAATCATTTAAATGAATCTTAAAGTTTTCAGAAGTATATGCATCAATGGTTGAGAAGAAAGACATTTCTTCAAACTTGAAGGACATCTCACTCATGATTAAGTGACAAGTATCTAATAATGGGAAAACTTGATCCCAACCAATCTTATCACGTAAATAATTACATACTTTCAAACCTTCAACTGCACCAACATGACGATAACAATTTTCAACATGAAGAACGATTCTTTCTTCCTTCATATATTCACAAAATGCATCTAGTTTTGGGTTTGTCTTTAAGCGATCTAATCCCGTTTCCGCATGAATAACCAAACCTGCATTTTTCGCCTTACATAAGTCAAATATTTTATGTGCATATTCGCTTTCAAAACTATTAACAACATCATACACATCACAATCTTCAATTGGATAATGCACCGTAATAATTGGTTTTTGAATCATATTCACAAGTTCAAAGTGGTCTATACCATGCTTATGATGTTTCCCATATAAATGAATCTCATAGCCATCAAAGCGATTATACTGTTCTTTGATACGTATTTGTTCCTCTTCTAAAGCTAATTTCATTAGTTTACGCATGTTTTCAATCTCCTTATTTCGTGTCTGATTATTATACCACATGCTTTACAAATGATATTATGTTTTATAGAATGACTAACTACTCTAAAGGAGCTTAGGTATGAAGAAATTACTTGTATTTATGTTAGATGCTTTATGTTCAGGTGATATTGAATTGATGAAGACATTACCGAACTTTAAGAAGATTATTGAATCTGGTTCTTATGTTGCTCATTTGTATCCTGTACATCCTGCCTTAACGTATTGTTGTCATACTTCGATTGTAACTGGTAAATATGTAGATGGGCATGGGGTTACAAATAATGAATTATTGACAAGAGGTTGTAAATCAAGTGATGTATGGTTTGGTATGAAAAGAGATGTAAAAGCTCCTACTCTTTTGGATTATGCAAGAGAAGAAGGTTTAACAACCTGCTCTCTTTCTTGGCCAGTTAGTGGTGGTGCTGATTATACATACAATATGCCAATGATTGTCCCTTATCACTATACAGGAGATCATCCTGAAAAATACTTATATGGAACTGCAAGTGATAACCTTATGCAAACATATTGGTGGAAGTATGGTCGCTTATTAATGGGAAAACATCATGATTTAGATAGCTTCACAATGTCACTTGCGCCTGATATTATTCGTGATTTTGGCCAACCGGATGTCATGCTTGTAAAGATGTGTGATTTAGATTCTGTAAGACATCAATATGGCGTCTATAATGAGCACGTTAACGAACAAATAAAGAAACACGATTTAGAACTTGGTGTATTACTAGAGTCTATCAAACGATATGGAGATATTGATAATACAAATATTGTTATCATGGGTGACCATGGTCAAACGGATATTAAAGATGTCTTAAATATGAATAAGTTACTGGTGGATGCTGGATTTATTAGGATTGATGAAGACGGAAATATAATTGATTGTGATGCATATGCACATTCTGCAGCCTTAACATGTTTCATTGAACTCGATAATCCTGCCGATAAAGTGATGGAAAAAAGAGTTCGTGCTTTCCTAGAATCTTTAAAAGAGGATCCTGATATTCAACTCGCATATGTATTAGATAAAGACGAAATGAAAGAAAAATATCATTTAGAAGGTCCATTTGATTTTGTGATTGAAAGTAAAAGAAATATTGCGTTTGACTTTCGAAATGATTTAACGATTGAAAGTGCATGGCGTTCAAAACTACCAGGCGATCATATTATTGGCGCTGCAACGCATGGAGGTAGTCCAGAAAGAAAAGAACATACTCTCTTTATCGCAAGTGGTCCATCTGTTAAAAAAGGGGTCATCCTTGAAAAAGCCAATATGGTTGATGAAGCAGTAACGATGGACGGATGATTGGCTTCGATATGCCAAATACGGATGGTAGAGTACTAAAAGAGTTATTGAAATAAAAAAAGATGACTTCATTCATTACTGGATGAAGTCATTTTTCTAAATACGTATCGCGTAATAATTCTACTTTTTCTTTATCAAGCCCATATTCTATTTCAAAGAATCTCTCATAAGAACCATATCTTTCTTGTATACTATTTAAAACGATATTGAAATTGTTCTTAGATACGCCATGATAGATTAACATCAGTTCATATAATTCTGGTTCTTCTTTTTGATCAATCTCTCTTAACGCATCTTCTATAAAGGTAATACGATATTCATTCGTCAAGAGATAGTCTTTAAGGATTTCTTCTTCCTTTACGCCAAGTACTAATAAGAATAAAATGGCTGCGATTCCAGTACGATCTTTCCCTGCTGCACAATGAATTAATAGAGGAACATGATCCATTAACAATTCATCAAACATCATTTGATAAGCTCCATTTTCAAACGCAATATTTTCATAATAGCCTCGTATTTTTAGTAATTGTTCTTGGCCTTCTTTTCCTGTTTTATTCATTCCTGCAGGAGAAAAATCAATCTGTTCCCCAGCTTTTGTAATAATACCGCTTTTATGAATCTTATTTGTTTTCTCCATATCACGATATGGATACTTTTCTATTTCTTGATCACTTCTTAAATCTAAGATGGTATGAAACTTCATGTTTTTTAGCATTTCAAATTCTTCTTCATCCATAAAACCAGGGGAAGCACTACGATATACCAATCCCTTTTTCACAACTCTTCCATCTTTTGTGTGATATCCACCTAAATCTCTGAAGTTTAAACTGTTTCTAAATAATTCCATAATACCCTCAATCTAATAGACAACTTATTGTACCACATATGGTATATTAGTATGTTATATTAGTTATAACATTTAGGAGAATATATGAATAATAGAGTACGCATTTTATCAACTTCTGATCTACATGGATTTATTTATCCATATAGTTATGCGGATAGAAGTATCAAAAATCACGGCTTAGCTCGTATAAAAACTTTAATTGATTCCCTACGTGATGAGAATACCATTCTGATTGATAATGGAGATACAATTGAAGGTTCTCCTTTTACCTTTTATCATTATTTGAAACATCAAGATAAAATATGTCCCATTTCCCTTGCGATGAAAGAACTCTATTATGATTATGTGAATGCAGGAAATCATGATTTTAATTATGGACAAAAAGAATTATTAAAACATCTTCAAACGGTGAATGCGACATGTATTACCAATAATGTATATATACAGGATGAAGAAGGAAAGAAGAAATGTTTAGGCGTTCCTTATGCAATACGTGAAATTCTTGGAAAGAAGATTGCACTATTTGGGGTTACGACACATTTTGTTCCACAGTGGGAAAAACCTGAAAACATAGAAGGAATGGAGTTTGTGGAGGCATTTGAAGCTACAAAGAGAACACTTGAACTTCTTAAAGCAAAAGAACAACCAGACTATATTATTTGTGTCTATCATGGAGGATTTGAAAGACATCCAGAAACAGGCGAACCAACCGAGTTACTCACTGGAGAAAATCAAGCATATCAAATGTTAGAAGAGCTTGAAGGAATTGATGTTTTGATTGCAGGCCATCAACATCGCACCTATTGTGGAATCCTGCATAAAACGGCATATACAGAATCTGCTTTTTCTGGACTCTACTTATCTTGTGTTGATATTGATATTGATACACATACGATTACACCTCAATTAATCGAAGCAACAGTCGAACCAGATTCATCCATCTTACAACTCACGCAAGAAGAAGAGAACGAATGTCAGAATTGGTTAGATCAAACATTAGGAACTACAGACATTGATTTAAAGATTATTGATGAAGGCGATGCAAGACTACATAAATCACAACTATTAACCTTCCTCAATCTTGTACAAATGGAAGTAACAGGCGCAGATATTTCTGCAGCTGCTCTTTTCTTACGGGCAACAGGTTTCGACCACAATATCACCATGCGTAATCTTGTGAGTACCTATCAGTTCCCAAATACATTAGTCGTCAAAAAGATTACAGGAAAAATACTAAGGGAATATTTAGAAAAAGATATGGAGTTTTGGGTCGTTAAAGATAATAAAGTAATCATAAATCCTTTATTTGACTTCCCTAATGTTCAATATCATAACTACGACATGCTAGATGGGATCGAATATGAAGCGAAAATATCCAATCCTTTAGGACAAAGAATTATCTCTTTAACAAGAAATGGAAAAGAAATAAAGGATACAGATGAGTTTACTTTGGTTGTGAATAACTATCGTGCAAGTGGTGGTGGAAATTATCATATGATTGAAAATGCACCTACGATAAAGGAATATCAAACCACAATGGTAGATGTTTTAGCAAATTACATCATGAACCATAAAAAAATTTCATTTAAAGTACAAAATAATATCAAAATTGGTATATAATGAAACGTTATTAAGAATGAGAGGATATATCTATGGATCAAGTTTTTAAAACAGTACTATTAGTTGCCCTACCTGCTAGTGGCAAATCAGAAGTTCGTAACTTCATGGCGAACATTGATGCGAAACGTTTAGTTGATGAATTTCATATAGGTGAAAATCTTCAATTAGATGACTTCCCATATGTTCACTTTATGAGAAGAATTGATGAATGCTTAGTAGAGTTAGGAAAAGAAAGAATCTATTACCCAGGAGAAGAACCATTTATTGATGCAAGAGACTGGGGAACCTTAATTCATTTACTGAATGAAGACTATAAGGATATGCATACACGGGCAAGATTAAACTCCGATCATGTTGCAGAACATTACTTTAATCGTATTGATCGTGCAGCAGAAGCTGTTGGTTTACCACCACGTAACTCTTTATTAGATCCTGCAATCAGAGCGAAAGTCGCTGAAATGCTTGAAGATGAAGCACGTGAAATGCTAAAAGAAAAGGAAAGCCAATATCCAGATACATTTGAAGGCAAGACAATTGTCATTGAATGTGCGCGTGGAGGACCAGATGGTTCTAGTATGCCTCTAACAGGTTCGTATGGTTATCAATACTCGTTCCCGGAATTCTGCCCAGAAATTCTAGAAGAAGCTGCAATTCTCTACATTTGGGTAACACCAGAAGAATCTAGAAGAAAGAACAATGATCGTGCAAATCCAGATGATCCAGGTTCTAACTTATTCCATGGTGTACCAATGGCAGTCATGTTAGGTGATTATGGGGTCGATGATATGCAATATCTAAGAGAACATTCAGAAGTTGAAAATACAATTACTGTTAAATCTCTAGGTAGAACATACCACTTACCAATTGGCGTCTTTGATAACCGTGTTGATAAAACAACTTTCTTAAGACAAGACAAAGAAAAATGGGATGAAGCTTCTGTAAAAGAAATGACAGAATCCATTAAACAAGCAACAGACACAATGTGGTCAAACTACAAGAAATAAAACATTCAGGGATTGTGAATCACAATCCCTTTTACTTATCCAAGAAGTTTAATCATCGTTCTTTGTAGTTTATTGTTTCATCATAAGATGCAAGCCTATATTCTTCAAAGGATAACGATAACTCTTCTATCTTTTTTCCTTTCACAATTAAAAAGTGTTTATAATAATAGTAGTACAGGAGGAATCACCCCATGAAAAAATCATTAAAATGTGGAATTAGTTTGGTTCTGATTCTGCAGCTTTTTGCTTGTACAAATACTGGCACTGCAGTAGAAACCACAACGCCAGAAACTACCTCTGCTCCTACAGAAATAGAAGACGTAGAAAACACTTCAGAAACTGATTATAAAACAGGTACACCTTGGCTCAATATTGATTTAGATGGTGTTGTAACTGAAGATATGCCTACGGATGTTAAAGATGATTTTGCATTATATGTTAATAAAGATAAGATCTTAAATACAACCATTCCTGAAGGTTACTCCTATGGAGGAACCATTATGGAGGCTATGTATAACAATAATGTAGATCTTAAGAATATGTTTGTGAATGGAAAGGCTGAATCCCATGATGCGAAATTAGCACTTGATTATTTTAACTTATTAATGGATTGGGATACACGAAATAAGATTGGGGTAGAACCTTTAAAACAAGCAATTGATACTGTTGAAGCAATCTCTTCTTTAGATGAATTATCTACCTATTTAGGAGAAGTACCAACTGCTGATCAACTCTTTTCTCCTTTACGTTATGGTGTTACAGAAGACTTAGTTGATTCAAATCGTATGATTATTGCGGTTTCTACAGCAAGCTTACTTCTTGATGATTCTGCTGAATATAGTAACCTAACGGAATATGGAACACTTAAAAAAGATGCGTATACAACATTAGCAAATAAGATGCTTGTAAAACTTGGTTATTCTGAACAAGAAGCGAAACAAAAAATCGATCATTGTTTTGAATATGAAACTCTACTTGCGCCTTCCATTAGTACAAATGAAGAATCGCAAAAACCTTCTTACCTTTCGACTATAAATAACCACTATACACGTGAAGAATTCATTTCAACTATCGGTAATCTTCCTTTATTAAATGCTTTAGAAAAAGCATTTGGTTTACCAGAAGCAAATGATTATGTAATCTTTGAACCAAAACATATTGAACAATTAAATACGTTATATACAGAAGATAATTTAGCCTTAATGAAAGACTATATGATTGTTCATGGGGCAATTTCCTATGCAGACTTACTTGATCGTGAATGCTATGAATGGTACAACGATGCAAAGAATGCCACAACTGGTTCTACAGGTATCCTCGATGATGAAACCGCCTTCTCTTCTACTACTGCTTCTGTTTTAGGTTGGCCAGTAGGTCGTCTCTATACGGAAACATATCTCAAACAAGAAGATAAAGATCGTATCAGTGCAATTATTGATGAAGCATTAGAAACCTATCATCAAATCCTTAATGATGCAGATTTCTTATCTGAAGAGACAAAAGCTCGTGCAATTGAAAAACTAGAGGCAATTGATAAGCGTGTCTTATTCCCAGATAATTGGGACAAATATAGTTATGCAGATCTTACTATAAAGAGTGCTAAAGAAGGTGGAACACTATGGGAAGCAATGCATAATATTCAATTAGATACCACCAAAAGAGAAGTTCAAAAATACTTTGAACCAAATGATAAAGAGAAATGGATCCTTCCACCACATATCGTCAATTGTTTCTATAATCCTACTTCAAACAGTATCTATATTATGGGAGCATTCGCAAGAGATGGTATCTACAACTCTAGCATGAGTGATGAAGAAGTATACGCAAAGGCTGGAGCTGTCATTGGACATGAAATCTCTCATGCATTTGATTCTTCAGGGTCACAATTTGATAAAGATGGAAACATGGCCAATTGGTGGGAAGAAAAAGATAAACAAGCTTTCCTTGAAAAGAATCAAAAACTTGAAGATTACTATAACGCCATGCATCCATGGGATGGTCAAAACTTCTATGGAAGTATTATGACTGGAGAAGCATGTGCAGATATGGCTGGCATAAAGTGTATGTTGTTGATTGCGAAGACAAAAGAAAACTTTGACTATGATAAATTCTTTAGAACTTATGCCGATATCTGGGCTACTAAAGATACACTTCCTAGAGCATATCAAAGAATTAATGATGTTCACCCAATGCCATACTTACGTATTAACGCTACCCTTCAACAATATGATGACTTCTTAGAATTCTATGATATTAAAGAAGGAGATAATATGTATCTCTCTCCAGAAGATCGAGTTAATATTTGGTAGAACAAATAAAACGCTATTCATAGCGTTTTATTTTTCTTATGTTGTTCAAATAACCACCTAAGGATTCTTCATATGGAACCATTTTTACTATTTTTAACCGCGTTTTTTGTGATTATGAACTATCATCTTTCTCTTCGACATAGCGAAACCACGGTCTCTACATGGTTAAGTGTTTGAAACATCTACTTTGGATAATTTTATTCTATCGTCTTAATCTAAATACATCTAGATTATCAATATTTCCTTCGTATATAAAATCAAATTTGTTTGCGATATGTCTACTAACTTCTTGCTGATGATGGCATTCTATAACAACATCTTTATTTTCGGAAAATGCTTTTTCTATAAGCATCCTCGTCAAATTAGAAGCAAATCCTTTATTCCAGTATTCTGGATACAACAGCCATCCAATCTCAATGCTTTCATTGTCGTAGTCATGATAAATAACATATCCAATAAATCGACCATCGTCTTCTACTGCATAAATCAATGGCTTCTTAGATAATCCTGCGCTAAACAAAAATGCCTCCGCTTTTTCTTTTGAGTATACTGGTTCAATATATTCCATCACTTGAGCATTGGATATTAAATCATATAATGGTTCTATATCTTCAGCTATCATCTTTCTAATATGCATGTTTTCTCATCTAAACTCCAGTTTATTTTTTTAGACATAATCAAATATCAACTTACTTATCGACTTGATTAAGGTAGCATTTTTATATCCAATTCTTCCAAAACAGTAAGTTGTTGAATTACTAACTCTCGAAGCAGTTTCATTCTCTCCGCTTGTGGTTTCTTTTGATTTATCAGAATAGAATTATAGCTTTCCATATTTGCGAGAACCAAAAGTTGACTGATGCTTGCATAGTCGCGCATATTACCTTTTTTCTCTTTGTTCGTATCTCGCCACTGTTTTGCACTCATTCCGAATAAAACTACATTCAGCATATCAGCTTCATCCGCATAAACATTTGACATCTGTTCAGGCGTTAAATCCGGCGGGATGATGTTATTCTTTATAGCATCCGTATGAACACGATAGTTTAATTTAGCTACTTCACGGTTAAGATTCCATGTGAGCGACAATCTGCTATTTTCATCTGATTTTAAACGCTGATAGTCTTTCATTATGTACAGTTTGAATTCAGCAGAAATCCAGGAAGCAAATTCTAACGCAATATCAGAGTGTGCGTAGGTGCCGCCTCCATATCTGCCGGATTTGGATACAATACCAATTGCCCCTGTGCCATCAATCCATTTTGATGGAGTCATAACGAATCTGTTGGCTCCAGCCTCATTTTTAAACGCGTCGAATTGCACACGGTTAAAACGTGGATTATGAAGTTCTTCCCACAAACCAAGAAATTCAACTGTATCTCTATTTCTCATCCAGTTTTGCATTACATAACGTGGATCTTCTGCATTTCTAAATTTCGCAATATCCGTCAGAGAAATATACTCGTTTTGAAAGTCTTCAGTATATATTCCAATTTCTATGCCCTTGGCGTAAATAGTATCTTTCTTTATTGTTTTAGCCATTTATAACACCTCCAATCTCTCTTTATTTTATCTTATAGAGGATTATCAT
>JAFWFT010000013.1 GCA_017515505.1 Solobacterium sp. | reverse complement strand
TGTCGATATGCGTGAATCAAGTATGACAAAGAATGTTGAAGAATTATGGGGCACACTCAAAAATAGTCGTTACTATGACACATTATGTTTATGTACCGATGATGTTGAATCCGATGATTTACTTCATGTTGGTCATATTAATGCGGTTGCGCGTAAAGCAATTGAACATGGCATGGATCCAATTGATGCCATTAAATCATGCACAATCAATACCGCACGTGAAATCCGTATGGAACGCTTAGGTGCGATTGCGCCAGGTTATGTCGCAGATATCAACATTATTCCTGATTTAAAGGAACTATGGCCTTCCAAGGTTTACTTTGAAGGAAAACTCGTTGCGAAAGATCGTCAATTAGTTGTTGATATTCCAGATCAAACCTATGAGATTGAAGAAATCAATACAATGAACATTGGCGATTTAACAGCGGATGATTTCAAATTAAAAGCGCCAATTGAAAATGGAACGGTTAAAATTAACTACATGCATTATCCAAGTCATGATGCATCTGTAACCGAACTTAAATCAATGGACATTGAAGTAAAAGATGGTTTACTTCAATTACCACATGATGATATGAAGTTTGTGGCGATTGTTAATCGTCATGGTAAAAACAATATCGCATTGGCGGTTGTTGAAGGAATTGGTTTATTAAGAGGTGCACTTGCTTCGACTGTAAGCCATGACTCTCATAACTTAACGATTGTTTATGATACACCAGAAAACGCATTATTATGTGCGAACACATTAAAAGAATGTGGTGGTGGATTATGTACAGTCGCAGATAATGAAGTATTAGGTTTATTACCACTTCCTATCGGTGGATTATTATCCAAGGTGGATGCGGTTGAAACTTCTAAACTTGCAGATAAGTTAAAAGAAGTTGATCGCTCTGTTGGATTAACCGATATTCCAAATCCTCTACTACGCATTGCTGTATTAGCTCTTCCAGTTATTCCTTATGTTAAAATGAGTGACTTAGGAATGATTGAAGTTATTACTAAGAGATTCGTACCAGTCTTTGCAGAAGACTAAGCAAAACAAAAACTACTTGATATGTGATTCATCAAGTAGTTTTTCTTATTTTTACATCTTTTCTAAAAATGCTTTATATGCGCGATACCCTTCATAAACATCACCCTTTGAAACAACTTCATATGGCGCATGCATATTTTGAACGGCAATACCCGCATCAATGACTTCCATATTTAATTGCGCAAGAATATAGGCGATGGTGCCTCCTCCACCCACATCAACTTTACCAAGTTCACATGTTTGGAATTGAACTTTTTCTTGATCCATTACTTTACGAATCTTAGCAAAGTATTCAGGATTCGCATCGTTAGAACCACCCTTACCTCTAGCACCTGTAAATTTATTAAAGACAATTCCACATCCAAAGTAAGCACTATTATTTGGATCACATACTTCTGGATAGTTTGGATCAAAAGCATTTGATACATCACTTGATAACATCATCGAATTACTGAAAGTTTCATTTAGATTAACGAGGGAAGCTTCTGATTGTTTATCAAGTAGTTTTGTAATAACCATTTCAAACCATTTTGAATGCATACCTGTTGCGCCAACCGAACCAATTTCTTCTTTATCGACTAAGATACAGCAAGATGTTCGTTTTGGTTTTTTCATGTCAAGAATGGCACGTAAAGATGTATAGGCACATACACGATCATCATGACCATATCCTAGAATCATAGAATTATCTAAACCATAATCTCTTGCTTTACCTGCTGGAACTACTTCAATTTCGGCAGATAAGAAATCTGCTTCTTTAATACCATATTTCTTTTCTAATAATTTTAAAATCGCTGTTTTAACTGGATCTTTTTTCGCATTCTTATTAGGAATCGAACCAACTAATACATTCAGTGCTTCTCCTGTTACTACAACATCCGCAGTCTTTTTCATTTGATCAGCAGCTAGATGAATTAGTAAATCACTAATTCCTACAACAGGATCACTGTCTTTTTCACCAATCTCAATGTTCACAATACTTCCATCTTTCTTACACACAACTCCATGTAATGCCATTGGGCGAGCGACCCATTGATATTTCTTAATGCCACCATAGTAATGCGTATCAAATAATGCAAGACCATTTGCTTCATAGAGTGGGTTTTGTTTTAAATCTAAACGTGGTGAATCAATATGTGCACCGAGAATATTCATTCCCTTTGTAAGAGGTTCTTGTCCAATCACAAATAAACAAACATTCTTTTCACGATTAACCGCATAGACACGATCTCCAGGTTGTAACTTTCCTTTCTTTGTTTCTAAGTTCACAAATCCTTCTTGTTTGACTAATTTAATGGTTTCTCTTACAAATTCTCTTTCTGTTTTTGTAAGACTTAAGAAGTCTCGATAGTCACCACTAAACTTTTGAACTTTCTTAAGCTCACTATCCTTATACTTTTCCCAAACTGTTTTCATACTTTTCTCCTTTACAATCGATATGGTAGAAATGGAATCATACGGACCATAGGTCCTTTGATTTCCATTTTCACTCCGTGCTCCCCTTCTTCAATGGTTTTCATTGATAAGGTTTTCTTTCCTTCTGAGACTAGTGCCATTTTATCATATGGAATGAGGCAATGAAATGTTGTCTCTTCAGGATAGAGGGTTTGTATGATTTGCTGCAGGATGTTTTCAATACCTTCCTTTGTCTTACACGAGATACCATTTTCATGGTTAAAATCATGTGCGATATCCATTTTATTATAAACACGAATACATGGAATATGATTAGCTTTTATTTGCTTGAGTGTA
>JAFWFT010000012.1 GCA_017515505.1 Solobacterium sp. | reverse complement strand
TATGTAGTGGTAGAAGATTTAATTCCAGAGACAAGTAGGGGAAGTCATTCAAATGATGGAACAATCTTCTTTGCGATAGGAATGACAATCATGTTTGTGTTGGATGTTTTATTATCTTAATATGAACACTTGAATATATGTTCATATTATATTACAATAATGGAAAGTTAGTGAATTCTAACTAATGGGTGCGTTATGTTTTTAGAAATAAAGAATATTAGAAAGTCATTCGGAGTGGGTGACAGTAAAGTTGAAGTATTAAAAGGAATTGACCTAGGCATTGAACAAGGTGAGTTTTGTGTTTTACTTGGTCCAAGTGGTTCTGGTAAGTCAACCTTATTAAATATTATTGGTGGAATTGATTCGGCAGATAGTGGCGAAATCATGATTGGAGATGACAGAATGTCCAACATGAATGAAAAACAATTAACCCAATATCGTCGTAAACATTTAGGATATATCTTCCAAATGTATAACTTAATCCCAAATCTTACAGTTAGAGAAAACATTGAAGTTGGTGCGTATCTTTCAAGTGATCCACTTGATATTGATGAAATCATACAGGTACTTGGTTTAGAACAACATCAAGATAAACTTCCAAATCAACTATCTGGTGGCCAACAACAACGTACCTCAATTGGTCGCGCCATTATTAAGAATCCAGATATCTTATTATGTGATGAACCAACAGGTGCCTTAGACTATAACACGTCAAAAGATATCTTAAAGTTAATCGAAACCGTGAATCAAACCTATGGGAATACCATCATTATGGTTACACATAATACAGCAATTAAAGATATGGCAGATTTGGTAGTGCGTCTTAGAGATGGTGTGATTCGTGATATCACAAAGAACGAAACGAAGGTTAAAGCAGAGGACTTAGAATGGTAAAACGAAGTCCTTTACACAAAAGAATCATACGAGAAATAGTAGGTGATTTAGGAAAGTATCTAACAATCTTTATTTTGCTTGTGGCGATGATAGGTTTAGCTTCTGGATACTTTGTGTCAATTGGAAGTATGATTACTGGATATAAGGAAGGATTTGCGAAATACAATATTGAAAATGGTAATTTCACAACACGTTATGAAATAAGAAGATCGCAAAAGAAAGCGATTGAAGAAAATGGGGATAGAATCTATCCGATTTTTTATAAAGATATTCCAATTAATAATTCTATTACGATAAGAATTGTCGAAAATAGAACAGAAGTAAACTTAATTAGTTTAATGGAAGGAAGACTTCCTACTCGTAATGGAGAAATATCAATTGATCGTACATTCGCAAATAATAATCAATTTAAAATAGGAGATATTCTTCATTCTAAAACGAGAGATTATGAAATTGTTGGTTTCGCCGCTTTTTCCGATTACAGTGCACTCTTTTCAAGTAATAAAGATTCTATGTTTGATGCGATTCTTTTTGGTGTGGGAGTCATTAGTGAAGAAGATTTTAATAATGAAGAAGGGGAACAAGTATATCGATATGCTTGGAAGTATGCAAACGAACCAATCGATGAAAATGAAGAAAGAGAATTGGCAGATGAATTTGTAAAAAGGGTAAGAGAAAATGTTGTCTTAGATGACTATAACCCACGCTATTTAAACCAAGCAATTAAATTTGCGGGAGATGATTTAGGTGCGGATTCTGCAGCTGTTCATTTGTTCTTATATATTATGCTTGTGATAATGGCATTTGTGTTTGCTTTAACAACCGCAGATACAATCACAAGAGATGCAGGTGTTATAGGCACATTACGTGCATCAGGATACACAAAAAGAGAACTGATACTACATTATCTAACAGCTCCATTTTTAGTCACAATGGTTGCGTGCTTAATTGGAAACATTATTGGCTATACATGGTTAAAAAATGTAATGTCGAATCTTTACTATAATAGTTATTCACTTCCTTATTATCCAACCTTATGGAACACAGAAGCTTTTCTAGAAACTACGATTTCTCCAATCGCTATTATGATAGTGATTAGTTTTATTGTATTACATAGACAATTATCCATTACACCACTACAGTTCTTACGTCATGATTTATCTCGTAAGAAACAAAAAAGAGCATTGCGTATACCACATGGATTACGCTTTTTAACAAGATATCGTTTACGAGTAATACTACAAAATATACCAAACTATATCATCTTATTCATCGGCTTATTACTAGCAAATATTTTATTAATGTTTGGTTTGGGAATGCCTGTAACAATCAATCATTACCAAGAAACAATCGTAGATGATTTGCTAGCTACTAAACAATACATACTTACCATTCCTGCTAGTATCGATACCGAATCCCATGCGTTGAATAATTTAATCGCAATGATGGAGTTTCAAAATGCGGTTGAAACGAAAACGGAAGGCGTAGAGAAATTCTCGGCATATAGCGTAGAAACATATAATGCCGTTCGTCAAGAAGATGTGCTTGTGTATGGTGTTAAATCAGATAGTGCATATTTAAAAAGAAAGTTTGAATATGGAGAAGTTTATATTTCGAATGCCTGCGCCAACAAATTTAAAGTTGATGTTGGTGGAACAATACAGTTAAAAGAGCATTATGATGATAAAATCTATGAATTTAAAGTCAGTGGTATTTATCCTTATAATTCCGCGGTAGCTGTTTTTATGGATCAACGATATATGAATGAAGTATTTGATTTAGGACAAGATTATTTCTCAGGATACTTTTCCAATCAAGAAATAACGGATATTGATGAAAAATATATTGGTAGTGTAATTGATGAAGAATCTTTAACGAAAGTATCTAGACAATTAAATGTATCTTTTGGCGGATTTATGTCAGCGATGCGTATTGCGACTTTCATCATCTTCTTTGTGTTAATGTACTTACTCACAAAAATCATCATTGAAAAGAATTCCCAATCCATTTCAATGGTTAAGATTATGGGTTATTCCAATAATGAAATACAGAAACTATATATACGAGCCACAACCATTGTGGTGATTGTGGAAATGTTGTTGTGTTTACCGATTGCAACAACTTTAAATCGGTGGATGTTTGATTCCTACTTATCCCAAAGGATGACAGGATATCTACCATTCTATATGCCGAACTGGATATATGGACGAATGATGTTGATGGGGCTAGGTGCTTACGCAATTGTATCAATATTTGAAATCTATAAGATATACCATATCCCAAAAACGGATGCATTAAAGAATAGAGAGTAAGGAGGAAGAAGAGATGAAAAGACAAATACTATTATGTTTAGGAATCAGTTTATTAGTAGCTTGTGGCACAACGACACAAGAACCTATTTCGACGGTTTCTCCAACTCCAACTCCTGAAGAAGAATTGCGATTAACGGGTAATGAACCAACCGTTTTACCTGATGAAAAGAAAGAAGTTGTATATGTTGATACAGATGCGAACGGGAATCCGATAAAGAAATCCGTAAATGTAACATTAAAAGGTATCACATCATCTAATTATGTATTAGATGAAAGTATCCTACAAAATATTAAAAACCTACAAGGTGATGAAGAGTATTATAGTTATGGCAATCAAATCGCATGGGATAATCGTCAAAAAGATATTGAATATAAAGGTGAAACCGATAAGAATTTACCGGTTGGTGTAAAAGTAACCTATTATCTAGATGGAAATGAAATTGAACCAAGAAATCTAGCAGGAAAAAGTGGACATGTGAAAATTCGTTTTGATTACTACAATAATACTTCTGAAAATGTTACGATCAATGGCCAACCATATTCCATACATATTCCATTTGTGATGATAACAACTGCTTTCTTATATAACGATGTATTCTCAAACATTGAAACAACAAATGGAAGAATCGTAGAGATGAGTGGAGAACCGATCTTTGTGGGAATTGGTATACCAAATTTAGAAGATGATTTAGAACTTTATAATTATGAACCCGCAAATGAAATTGATATCCCAAGGTATTCTGAATTCGAAGCGGATGTCGAAAACTTTAAATTGGACTTTACCGCAACCCTCGCAAGTACGAATTTCCTAGAAGATTTAGATACACAAGATTTAGTAGATTTAGAGAATACTGCGGATGATTTAAATGAAGCGAAAGATGGAATAAAGAAATTAAAAGATGGAACAAATGAATTAAATGATGGCCTCCATGAGTATAAGAATGGAATGAATAAATACTTTGATGGAGTGTATAACTTATGTATTGCGATGGATCAATATGTAGAAGGTTTTAAGAAACTAAATAGTAATTCAAAACAATTAGAAACCGCATCTAAAACAATTTCAGATAGTCTTAAACAATTAAATACTGCATTAGCACAAATTGATGTAGAACAGTTAAAGAATATTCTAGATCCACAAACAGCAGCATTCTTGAATCAAGCTATTCAAAAAGCGATGGCAGATATTGAACAAATCAGTTCAGATAATGCGGATGTTCAAGAAATGATTCAAGAAGTAGAAGACTTCTTAAGTGAAGCAAAAACATACAGTGATACAGTTAACGCAAAAAAGAGTGAAGCAGAAAGCATACTAGCTTCTATTGATACTACTCAATTAGCAACTACACTTAATGCGGAAGCTATTTTACAAGCAAAAGCACTAGTACAAAATGCTTTAGCAAGTACTTCATTATCAGATGATGAAAAAGAGGCGATTGTTAATTCTTTAGATGGTATCGATATAAGTGCTACTTTAAGTTCATTCAGTCAAAGTATTAATGACGCAACAACTGCGATAGAAGATATTCCTACCTTAACCATACCATCTATAGATACACAACTTTCTTCCATGAAAGAAGCAGCTAATGACCTTCAAACCCAATTAGCGATTCTTTCAAATGCGATATCTGGCAACGCACAATTCATCGCCTTCTTAAATCAAATTGGACCGATGATTGAAAATCTTCAAAAGAGTGTAGCAACTTTATCAAGTGGTAGTAATGAATTCACAAAAGGTATTAAAGAATATACAGGTGGAGTAAATACACTTTATACAGCCGCAACACAAATTCAATCTGGTATTGGTGAATTGTGGAAAGCGACAAGTGCTTTCAATGAAGGATTTGACGCAGTTTTAGATGGCGTTAAGAAAATGAAAGATGGAGTTAATGAATTTGACTCTAAGGCAATGGATGAAATCAACAAGTATGCAGGAGATAGTCTTAAAAATGTCATACGTCGATTACGAGCTGTTAAAGAACTTGATCAACGATACACTAACTATTCTGGGATTCCAGAAGGTGTAAAAGGTTCTGTTTACTTTGTATTTGAAACCGAAGAAATAAAATAGATTATTTCAAGAAATAATCAATATCGTCTTTTGTGGCATTAGGAAGCACTTTTAATAAGTGCTTTTTAATACGTTCTCTTGATTCTTCTGGTGTACGTTTATAGACATGTTTAGAGAAGGAAGGACCATAAAAGTTTTCTGGTGTAGCGTATTTAGCGACACCCCATCCATAGGTATTCCCATTCTTATCGACTTCATAATCAAAATCGGTTATTAATACATAAGTCTTCATTTGAAGTTTATTAATGGTTGTATCAAAACCTTTTCGAGGTTCCCATTGGTCTTGGCCTTTCTTTTTAGGCTTTATATAACCTCCAAGTGCTTTTGCGTCTTTAGAACGTATGGAATGTTTGCTAGAAATGATGTTATAGAGGAATTGTTCGTTATAGGTCGCAAGATGGTCTTCAAATCTTGCGTCAAAGTCATAACCATCTCTTCGATAATTTGCGAAGTCATAAAACCATTTCTTTGAGATATACATCGCTTTTTTATCAATGAACTTTCCATATGCACATCTTGTTTCTTGGATAATTGGACCTTTCCATTCCCAAGCACCTACTTCATCAGTAAACCAAATCTTTGGATGTGCGTGTTCTTCAATGGAAAAACCTTCAATGTGGTTCGCAAAATAAGGTAAAAAGCCATACTCTTCAATTGCGTTTATGAGATCTTTCTTTGTCTTAAACGTTAAATCATAAAAACTCATATACCTATTATAGTCGAAACGGAAAGAATATGTTTCAAAGAATCGTCTTAAGATAGGATTGATTGAATAATCAATGAATAAAATATAATTCGCAAATTAGTTAGAAAGACAGTTTTGTTATGTGCAAAAAGAAAAACGTCATGAAGAAGCAACAACTTATATTTACCGTGCTTCATCATTAGACAAGAAACAAAGTTATCATATGTACTTCTGATTATGATATACTACATACAAATACGAGGCGCGCATGAAGGAATTTGGACACTTCTATTTAGACAAAGAAAAAGATATTGTTGTCTATTTATCTCTTGATCAAGAACAAATGCATTTCACATTGCGTACTCCAAATCATCATTCAGGAAACTTAATTAAAAACCTAGCGAAGTTATGTGATTTACCATTAAGCACAGATGAAGTAGGTTTTTATATTATTGAAGGAATTGTACCTTGTTATATTGATGGAGCAAATAATAAACTCTATGTTTTCCGTTTAGGAAATACAAAAGTCGCAAATATTTATCCAGATGGAACAATTGAAATAAAAGCCTCGATTCCATCGGTTTCAAAAACCTTAATGAGTCAAACAAAGAATTATAAACTCGATATTCAAAAGACAATTATTAAAACCTATATTCTGAAGGAGTATAAGTTTGAAACAGATGTTCATACACATATGAATGCGATTTTGAGCCCAGATGTATTAATTGCGTTAGCGATTATGCATCAACTTCGTTATCCTCTTTATTACATTAAAAAATTAAATTTGCGTTTATCTAATAAACAACAAAAGGGGATGATTAAGCAACGAAAAAGAGTAGAAAAACAATTTGCGGATTCACCTTTAGAAGGAAAATACTTAATACGTAAGATTGATGATAATACATTTATTAACTTTGCGGATTTAATTTTAAATAATTTAGAAAACGCAAACTACAACATCCATAAGATACGTGCCTCTTTATCTATCTTAAAAGATGGACAAGCTGTCTTTACCAATCTTGAAAAGGTATATCTATATCGATATGTTTTTACAAAAGGAATCAAATCAACTAAAGCAATTGAACTTCATTCTCTTGAAAAACTACATGATCAAGATATTAAAGAAACAATCAAGCAGATTCAAAAAGATCGTGCATCGAAAGAATTTAAAGATAATACTTTATTTCAAGATAAACTACTATGGATTGCGAGAACCTATCAAAAACAGGGGATACACTATGCAGAAATCTCTGATACAACCTTAGTTAAGAAATATGATTCTGTAAGAATGCTGGAAGATGTTCATGAAGTGATGCCAAAAGTATATAAAGAAACAGGTGTATGTCTTCGCTTCTTAGCTGCGATGCGTCGCATTCCAATGACATTAATGAAAAGTGATACCACAAATGAAGAATATTTGAAGGAAAATCTGCAAGTTCTAAAAGCAATCGCAATTGATCCATATGTTGTGGGTAGTGACTTAGTTGGAGAAGAGATTAATGACATTAAAGAGTTAAAACCCGTTATTCAAGAAATTGTGAGAATTGCGAAAAAGATTCCGAGTTTTGTGATACGGATTCACGCTGGTGAAAATGATAGTTTAAAAGATAATGTCGCAGATAGTATTGCTTGTGTAAAAGCATCTCTTAGTAAAGGTCAAAAGATGCCACAGATTCGGATTGGACATGGCTTATATACAACCAATCTCAAAAGTAAGAAGGGAAAAGCTCTCATTAAAGAGTTAAAAGATAATCATGTTATTCTTGAATTCCAAATCACCTCAAATGTACGACTTAATAATTTAAATTCTTTAGATGTACATCCTCTTAAACAATACTTAAAAGAGGGTATTCTATGTGTTCAAGGTACAGATGGTGGGGCCATCTATGGTACAACCTGCATCGATGAACAATTATCTTTAGAAAGATTATTGAATTTAAGTCATGAAGAACTAGAAAAGATGAAAAAAACAGATACACTTGTCTATGAAATGGGCAAGAAAGCTTTCCTATCTAAACAAAAGAAACTGAATTTATTGCGAAAGAATAAAACCTTAGAAGATTTGTATTTTGAACGGATTCAAAAGAGTTCTTCGATGTATCGAACATTAGAGACAAAAAAAGGATATGATGCGAATAAGGTTCTCCAAGAGAAGATAGAAGAGTTTCCTTGGGATCAGTCTCCAGTTATCATCGCCGGTGGTAGTTTTAATCGGGAAAAGAGAAAAACAAAATGTACGCCCAGTAGTAAGAAAGTTATTGACACATTAATGGATACATATAATCCAAAAGAAGTATTCTTTGTGATTGGACATACATTATCTGGATATGAAGAATATTTACTATCACATAATAAGAAAGGATTTAAGATTTATTGTATTGTTCCATCCATCTTAACAAAAACACAAGCGCAAAGACTAAAAAAGGCAAATGTAGGCATTCGCGTATCGACCGAGAGTTTAGCGATGGGATTATATAAGAGTTTTAATTATGAGATCTTTGAGAGAAGACCTTCCACAGTTTTCGCTTTTGATGGTAATTCTGCGGTTTTGAATTTAGTTCAGGAAGCACACAACGGGAAGGGTAAGGCAACAATCTTCTTAAGTGATGAAACAGAATTATTAAAAGAAAAAGCACAATCTCTGTATGGGTATGTAGAAGTATTTCATACCGCAGAAGATGTGCTTTCTAAGTTATAAAAAGAATTATAGTAAGTAGATTAGTTGGTTTCTGTAGGTTGTTTTTCAAATTCTGCCCAGTAATCTACTTTTTCTTTGCGATTACGATTCAGTGCTAGCACAATCACTACAGCTAATACACACACGATAACGCCACCATAGCTTCCTTCAATACCGAAATTAGTGTCATAGAAGAATCCATTTCGCACCGTTTCCTGATTCAATTTGAAAACAGAATACTCGGAAACAATACCACTGTTTGGTAAACCAAAGAAGATACTTTGTGAGAAATTCCAACCACAGTGGGCGGCCATCGCAAGCCAAAGATCATCATAATAGAAAACGAATAGCGCAAATAGGATACCGACGAAGAAAATTTGTGAAAAAGCTAAGATGGTTGTGCCTGGATTAAACATATGGAAAATCATGAAGTACGCAGCTGTCCAGAAAATGGCGATTACTGGCTTATAATAGCGACGTCTTAATTTTTGATATAAATATCCACGAGATACAATTTCTTCTGCAGCAGATTGAATAAATACACAAACTAAGAATAGGATAAATAAAAGAGGATTAAAACTAGAATACGTTACTTGGATATCTCCTAGTAAGATGGACATGATAGCACAGAAGCCATTCATTCCAAAACCAATTCCTAAACCGATCAATAAAGATTTCCAGTTATTGGATTCTTTCTTTTGAACAAGCGTTTGAAGCATTGGGCGATTCTTTTTGACGGCATACATTAATACGCCAATCGTAAAAATCCAAATACCAATAAAGCTGAAGTACTCTAGTAAGAAACGTGCAGCATTATCATTCTGTAATAAACCTGCCATTGGTTTAAATAGTGGTGAAGCAATAACGCTACCTAATATTTGTCCAATCGCTATAAAAACAAATCCTAAAATACCTGCGATAATAAATTGATCTGTCCATACGCCTGTAGGACGTACGACCTTATGATACCAATCTTTACATTTTTCAATTAAATTATTCATGGTATGATTCCCCCCTAATAAAAAATGGTGCCGACTACCGGATTCGAACCAGCGACCTACTCATTACGAATGAGTTGCTCTACCAGCTGAGCTAAGTCGGCATTGCTAAATTATTATACATTCATAGATTAGGAATGTATAGTGGTGTCTTAACTTACTTTTCAACAATTAATATGTTGAAAAGTGAGAAAAGTTGATCCAAAAATAGGACTCTTTATATAGATAAATACTATA
>JAFWFT010000011.1 GCA_017515505.1 Solobacterium sp. | reverse complement strand
CGAGTAGAAAAAAGCTTAAAACAATTAAAAACTTCTGTTTCATTACTGTTAATCATACCATTGTCTATAAAAAAAGATAAGGCTACAAACCTTATCTAGGATGATAGAGTTTTTTAACTTGATAGACAGGATCATAGGTTACATTGACTCCTAATTTACGGAATACATTCGCATCTTCCTGAGGAAGAATAACGGTTGAATGTGCTTCTGCATTTTTTAATCCATCTAATTGTGCCATTGCTTTTGCGGCGTTTTCATTTGTTTTTGCTGTAATGGCTAAGGCAATTAATAATTCATCGGAGTGTAAACGAGGATTATGATTACCTAAACTGTTTACTTTTAGTTCTTGAATTGGTTTAACATATCCTGGATCGATGAGTAATGTCTTTTTATCAATACCACCAAGTGCTTTAATTGCGTTTGTGATAACAGCGGCAGATGGACCGAAGAGGGAAGAGGTTTTCCCAGTTACAATTCTTCCATCTGGTAATTGAATAGCCATCGCCGGGGCACCTGTTTCTTCTGCTTTCTCACGTGCGACTCTCGTCACTTCACGATCACTTGGATTAATTCCTAGTTCATTCATGATGAGCTCAATCTTATCAAAGGATGATTCTTGAATCTTCTCATTTTTTAAATCGACTAAAGCATGGTAGTAACGACGAATCACTTCTGCTTTACTTGCTTCGATTGCTGCTTCATCATCTGTAATGCAGTAACCAATCATATTCACTCCCATATCGGTTGGAGATTTATATGGAGATTCATTTAGAATTCTTTCAAAAATACGATTTAATACTGGGAAGATTTCAACATCTCGATTGTAATTGACGGCTGTTTCCCCATAAACTTCTAAATGAAAGGGATCAATCATATTAATATCATTTAAATCAATGGTTGCGGCTTCATAAGCCAGATTAACTGGATGATGAAGAGATAAGTTCCAAACAGGGAAGGTTTCAAACTTCGCATATCCAGATTGAATCCCATGAAGTTGGTCATGATACAGTTGTGAAATACAAGTCGCCATTTTGCCAGAACCAGGACCTGGGGCTGTCATAACAATGAGTTTCTTACTGGTTTGAATATATTCATTCTTTCCAAGACCTTCTTCTGACACAATATAATCAACATCCGAAGGGTACCCTGGAATTGGATAATGGATATAACAAGGAATATTATTCTTTTTTAAATAATGGATGAATTGGTCGGCAGAAGGTTGGTGTGCATATTGCGTTACAACAACACTTCCTACATATAAACCTAATGATTGAAATGCATCCATTAAGCGTAATACTTCATTATCATAACTTATTCCTAAGTCATTTCTAGCTTTGGAATGTTCAATGCTATTCGCATTAATTGCGATAACAATTTCTATTTCATCTTTTAGTTCCGTGAGTAATCGTACTTTATTGTTGGGTTCATATCCTGGAAGGACTCTTGCGGCATGGAAATCTTCAAAAATCTTTCCTCCAAATTCAAGATAGAGTTTTCCTTGAAACATATTAATCCGCTCAAGAATTTTGTTTTGTTGCAATTCTAAATACTTTTTTGAATCAAACGCTAATCCCACCATAACGTAACCTCACGAGAAAAAGTATAACAGAACTAATCTGTTTTTTGATACTAATTATTTACAATTTTCTAAAATTTCACAGAGTAATCCATAACTATTGATGAAAGAAGTAATATTCGTTCTTTCATCGGGAGTATGAACATGTTCGGTAATAGGACCAAAGGTAATGATATCAAGATTTGGATTCAAACCTTTTAAGACGCCACATTCAAGACCGCCATGTGTCGCTTCTTCTTGTAACTCACGATTATGTGTTTGTAAAACTTTCTTAAATATCTCGCGCATCTTACTTTCAGCAGAATATGCCCATCCTTTAATGGAATCATTTGATTCTACTTCCATGTGGTAGATTTCTGCGATTGTACGTAGTTTATTAAAGATATCTTTCGCCATCGTATCTTCAGCAGAACGAATTAAATGATCAAAGACAATAGAATCCTCATCCATTGTGATAACTCCTAAGTTTGTGGAAGCTTGGGTTAATCCTTCGATTGCCATCGATTTATGTTGCAATCCATTAGGAACTAAAAAGGCATAGTTAATGACTGCCATCGTCTTTTCGTTTGTGAGCTTCTTTGGAGCACATTCTACGGTATCAAAAATGGTATAAACTTCTTGATCACTGAAAAGAAGTTCTTGTTGAATGGCTTTGGTTGTTTCATGTATAGATTTTTCAATATCGTTTGTGTTTGATGAACTTGTAAAGAGAATATCACATTCTCTTGGGATTGCATTATCCTTTTGACCACCTGTAAAAGAAACAAGTTGGACATCTATTCCATTAAATTGAAGTTCTTTTAATAAACGAGCACCAATTACATTGGCATTTCCTTTTTCTTTATGAATCTCTCCACCAGAGTGGCCACCACTTAAACCACGTACTTGAAGAGAATACGTAGGATTTGTATTCGTTTCCCACTCAAGAGGCAAACGAATGAATGCGTTAATGCCGCCTGCAGAAGTAATCGCCGTTCTTACTTCACCACCTCCATCTAAGGAAATCATGCGATTCGCATCAATATCATCCTTCGTTAGATGTGTAGCACCAATTAATCCAACTTCTTCCATGGTGGTAAAGATGCAGGTGAGGGCAGGATGCGCTAATGTTTCGTCTTCTAGAATCGCTAACATATACGCAACTCCATTTCCATCATCTCCACCTAATGTGGTATTTCTAGCATGTAGCCAACCATCTTCTTCATATAAATCCAAAGGATCTTTTTCAAAGTCATGGGTTGATTCTTTAATCTTTTCATTCACCATATCCATATGAGCTTGTAAGATAATTGGTTCAGCGTTTTCATAACCTGGACTTGCCTTTTTATGGATGATGACATTGAAAACTTCATCTTGTTTATATGGAAGATGATGATCTTTTGCGAATTGTACAACATAGTCACTAATGGCTTTCTCATTATAAGAGCCGTGTGGGATTTTTGTAATCTCATAAAAGTAATAACAAGGACGAATACGTATATCAAATTGTTTTAAATCCATAATCATTCTCCAATCTACATCTATTATAAATGAAAAATTATTCAAATAATGAAAATATTTCTTGAAAATAAATGAAAATTATTGTAAATTATTTACATAATTTTCATAATATAATTAAGATGAAGGAAGGAGGATATCTATGGCTTTGTTGGAAGTGGAAAAATTAGAAACACAGTTTACAACGGATCAAGGCATCGTTCGTGCCGTAAGAGATGTTTCTTTACGGTTGATAATGGTGAAGCTTTAGGTATTGTAGGAGAATCAGGATCTGGGAAGAGTCAAACAATGTATAGCATTATTGGCCTTTTATCCGACAACGGTAAAGTAACTGAAGGAAAAGTTATCTTTGATGGGCAAGATATTTCACCTTCTCAATTTAAATCAAAAAAAGAATATGAAGCAGCACTTGAAAAACTACGTGGTAATTCAATGGCTATGATTTTCCAAGACCCAATGACATTCTTGAATCCAATTCTTAAGATTGGAACTCAATTAATTGAACCAATCTTAAATCATACAAATTGTACAAAAGCAGAGGCACGTGAAAAGGCACTTGAACTCATGGAAAAAGTTGGGATTCCTTCTGCTGAAAAAAGAATTGATCAATATCCTTTTGAATTTTCTGGTGGAATGCGCCAAAGAATTGTGATTGCGATTGCCTTAGCGAATAATCCAAAACTCATTATTGCGGATGAGCCAACTACCGCATTAGATGTTACGATTCAAGCGCAAGTATTAGAACTCATTGATGAATTAAAGAAATCGAGTAATTCCGCAATCATTATGATTTCGCATGATTTAGGTGTCGTTGCGAAGTTGTGTGATCGAATTGCGATTATGTATGGTGGTAAGATTGTTGAAATTGGTACGGATAAAGATATCTTCTATGATCCAAAGCATCCATACACTAAAGGTTTATTAAACTGTATTGCGAATCCAGAAGATGATGACGATAAAGAATTAGAACCAATTGCGGGTTCTCCACCAGATTTATTAAATCCACCGAAGGGTTGTCCATTTGTGGATCGTTGTTCAGAAGCGATGCGTATCTGTAAAGATGTAGAACCAGAAGTGAGTACATTTAGTGATACCCACCAATGTGCTTGTTGGTTACTACACAGTAAGGCGGTGAAAGAATGAGTGAGAAACCTATTTTAAGTGTTCGAAATCTAAAAACTTACTTTGATGTCACCAAAGGATTATTTGCGAAAAAACAAATCGTAAAAGCAGTTGATGATGTATCTTTTGATGTGATGCCAAATGAAACATTTGGTTTAGTAGGTGAGTCTGGTTGTGGAAAGACAACCTTAGGTAGAACGATTGTTAAACTATATGAACCACATTCTGGTTCCATTGAATTTGAAGGTCATGACATTGCGAAACTTAAAGGAAAAGAATTAAATAGATTCCGTAAAGATATGCAGATGATTTTCCAAGATCCATATGCTTCTTTAAATCCACGAATGACCGTTGGTGAAATCATTAAAGAACCAATGATTATTCACAACATCTATAACACGGATGAAGAAAGAGAAGAACGCGTTGTTGAACTCTTAAAGATTGTTGGATTAAAACCAGACCATATTCGTCGTTATCCCGCTGAATTTTCAGGTGGTCAAAGACAAAGAATTGGAATCGCACGTGCTTTAGCAGTTGACCCTAAGTTTATTGTGTGTGATGAACCAATCTCTGCATTAGACGTTAGTATTCAAGCCCAAGTTATTAACCTTCTTGAACAAATTCAAAAGGAAATGGGTTTATCCTATTTGTTTATTGCCCATGATTTAAGTATGGTAAAGCATATTTCAGATAAGATTGGGGTTATGTATTTAGGACATATGGTAGAAATGGGAGATAGTAATGATGTCTATCATCGTCCACTTCACCCTTATACAACCGCTCTATTATCTGCTATTCCAATTCCAGATCCAGATATCGCAAAAGGAAAAGGAAGAATTGTCTTGGAAGGAGAAATCCCAAGTCCAATTAATCCACCTTCTGGTTGCCCATTCTCAACTCGATGTCCAAAGGCAACTGAAAGATGTCATTTAGAGATGCCAAAACCAATTCAAGTTGGAAATCGTATCGTAGCATGTATGCTATATGAAAAATAAGTTATACTAAATATAGGAGAAACGTATATGACAAAAGGTATCGTAGTGATTCTAACAGGAGCAAGTTCTGTTGGAAAAGGACAAATTAGAAATCGTTTATTAGAGGATGAAGAATTGAATCTATTCTATTCTATTTCTGAAACCACTAGACCTCAAAAAGAAGGGGAAGTGGATGGAAAAGATTATTACTTTGTCTCACATGAAGCATTCGCAGAATCGGTTAAGAATAAAGAACTTTTAGAATATACCGAATTTAATGGATACTATTATGGAACACCAAAAGCACAAGTTGATTTCTTAGTGGATAAGGGTAAAAATGTATTAATTGAAGTGGAAGCACAAGGGGTAGGCCCAATCAAATTAAGTATACCAGATGCACTCGCAATCTTTGTGATGCCAGCCTCCATGGAAGAATTAGAAAAACAAATTGAAATGCGTTATAAGGATGATGAAGCTTCTATCCAAAGGCGTATTAATAAAGCAAAGATGGAAATGGAATTAGCGCCACTCTTTAGAAATATTGTCACCAATGATGATGTGGATAAAGCAGTTAGTGAGATTAAAGAACTCATTCTTAAAGTTCAAAAAGACCGTGCTTAAGAAGCATGGTTTTCTTAGTACGACGGGCATGTTGTACATCTAGGGTGAAAGTCCCAAGGGACACCTGATACCGGTGAACCCGATAGCGACT
>JAFWFT010000001.1 GCA_017515505.1 Solobacterium sp. | reverse complement strand
TCGGTTTCTTCTTCCTCTTCTTCAACAACCTCAACCGGTTGATCAACCTTAGGTTCTTCAATCTCTTCTACAGGAGCGACAACTTCTTCCACTTCAATCTTTTCTTCTGTTTCATCCATTTCTACTTCCTGTTTCTTGATTGCGAGTTTACTTAGCACGCTTGTGTTTTCCATCTTGGATTCATCTTCGATAACGACCTCACGTGTAGGTTGTTGAACAGTTTCACTTGCGACATCTGTATTTGCTCGTATTTCTGTTTCTTCACCGCAAATAACACGCAACAAGTAATCACGTAATTGTTTTCTATTAACGTGGATAATCTTTCCACCTTCCGTAATACTAATTAAACCTGTTTCTTCCGAAACAACAATCGTCACAGCATCTGTAATTTCACTAATTCCAATCGCAGCTCTATGACGTGCTCCATAACGAGATGGCAGTTCTAAATTTGTTGGTGGGAAGTACGCACTTGCACACGCAATCTTATCACCTTGGATAATCACCGCTCCATCATGAAGTGGAGTTGAGGTAACAAAAATGGAGGTTAACAATTCTGCAGTTACATCCGAATTTAATCTTGTACCAGTCGAAATATAGTCATCTAATGATTGCGATTGTTCAATAGAAATAAGTGCACCTGTTTGATCTTGTGACAATAACATTGTCGCCATCACAATCTGATCTACTAAGTTTTCTTTTTCGTTTCCTGTTAATGTTGTAATTCTAGAGAATAGATTTGATTTCCCCATCTTCTCTAAGACACTACGTATTTCAGGTTGGAAAATAATGATGATTGCTAAGAATCCCCAGTTAATGAAAATATCTGCTAAGAATTCTAATGTTCTTAAACCTAGAATTTTCGCAATAATATCGATAATGACAATTAATAAAATACCTTTAAAGATTTGGATTGTTCGAACATTTGAACGGACAATTCGAATTGCATAATAAATAACAAACCAAATAATAAAGATATCGAAAAACATCATTGTTAATGTTCGAATATTCCCTAAGGTAAGATTAATTCCAGAACCTAGCACTCTTTTTTCTCCCTTCAACTTAAAAATTATACCACAGATTCATAAACATATTTAAATATATAATAGAAATCTTAATCCTCCTCGAATAGATAATGTTGTATAATAACTAAGCAAATAGAAGGAGGCAATACAACATGACAAAAGTCAATGTAATATCTGGCTTTTTAGGCGCCGGAAAGACAACTTTAATCCAAAAACTACTTAAGGATGTCTTTGCAAACCAAAAAGTAGTTCTAGTAGAAAATGAGTTTGGGGAAATAGGTATTGATGGTGGTTTCTTACAAGATGTAGGTATTGAAATAACTGAGATTAATAGTGGTTGTATTTGTTGTACTTTAAAAGGTGATTTTGAAGAATCTCTTAAACAAGTCAAAGAATTATATCAACCTGACCATATTATTATTGAACCTTCTGGAGTAGGTAAATTATCGGATATTCTTCGTGCCATTCAATCAGTAGATGGATTAGAAATCGACAGTTATAGTACTGTTGTCGATGCAGCACGTTGTAAGGTTTATCACAAGAACTTCAAAGAATTCTTTGATGATCAAATTGAAACAGCTAACTGTATTATCCTTTCAAGAACGCAACTTGTGGATGAAACAAAGCTACAAGAAGATGTCGATATTATTCATTCCCTAAATCCCGAAGCCCGTATAATCACAACTCCATGGGATGAGCTATCTGGGCAAGCAATCTTCGACGCAATGACAGGTGCTACAACAGGCTTTCCTGAAGGACTTGAAGATGATGATGACGAGCATGACCATGAAGAACATGAGCACCATCACGAACATGATGAACATGAACATCATCACCATGAACACTGTGAACATCACCATGAACACTGTGAACATGACCATGAACACTGCGAACATGATCATGAACACTGCGAATGCGATGATGAACATTGTGAATGTGAACATCACCATCATGACCACGATCATGAGCATCATCATGATCACGAACATGAACATCATCACCATGATAATGAAGAAAAAGAAAGACTTGCGAATGAAGGCTTAAGTGAAGGTAATCGTGTACGTTTAGGAAAAGAAGACCACGAACACCATCATCATCACCACCATCATGGACATGATGCAGATGAAGTCTTTGATTCCATTGGCATTGAAACCGTTAATAAATATACCGAACATGAATTACGTACAGTTTTATCTAAATTAACGGATAATATCGTTCGTGCAAAAGGTATTGTCCCTAGTTCAGAAAATAGTGATTGGTTATTCTTTGATTATGTTCCAGGTGATATTGATATTCGTAAAGGTTCCCCTGCTTATACAGGTTTAATAACCGTCATTGGTGAAAAAGTAGATATTGAAGCAATTAAAAATCTCTTTGGGGTGAAATAATGCCAGCACCAGTTTATCTATTTACAGGTTTTCTTGATAGTGGTAAAACCAGTCTAATTAAAGATACCTTACAAGATAAAAGCTTCATGGAAGGAATTGATCGTACATTGATTCTTTGTTTTGAACAAGGTGAAGTTGAATACGAAAATGATTTCTTAGATCAGCATAATGCCTTTATTGAATTCTTTGATGCTTCAACGGAATTAACCGTTGAAAAGATTAAAGAATTAGATACAATCTATCATCCTAGCCAAGTATTTATTGAATATAACGGAAGTGAATCAGTTAGTGAATTAATCCTTTCTGGTATGCCTAGTTATTGGCCACTTGTACAAATTCTAACAACAGTTGATGCTTCAACCTTTGAAAACTATATCAACAATATGCGTTCTTTACTTTATGAACAATTAAAATATAGTGATGTTGTGATTTGTAATCGTTGTACAGAAGATACTTCTGCTTCTTTATTAAGAGGTAATATTAAAGCAATCAATCGTAGAGCACAAATCTTCTATGAAGGTATGTTTGGTGAACCTGCCCACTTAAAAGCAGGTATTCTACCTTTTGATAAGAATGCGGATGTGATTGATATTAAAGATGATGATTATGGGTTATGGTATATGGACGCAACTGAGCATCCAGATGACTATAATGGAAAAACAATCATCCTACGTGGTAAATATGCAGAAGATTTACCAGGTTATGAACATTCCTTCATCATGGGTAGACAAGCAATGGTTTGCTGTGCACAAGATACTTCTTTATGCGCAATCACTGTTACTGGTGTAAACGTTAAAGAAATGACAAAGAATATGTGGTTAGAAATTGAAGGAGAATTAAAAACCGTTCCTATTGAAGGTGGAGGTAAAACATTAGTACTTTATGCGAAACGTGCTAACGCCTATAATCCGCCAACTGATGAATATGTATATTTCAGTTAAAGAAGCTTCCGAAAGCTTCTTTTTTCTATATGATCTATCCTTCTTTCGACTCAATATCCGTTAATACAGAAGAAAGAATGAGTATGGTTCCAACCCATCCTAATAAAGATATATTCTCATGAAGGATGAAGAAGGATGTTAGAACGGATACAACTGGTTCTATATATCCTAGTATCACAACCGATTGAACAGAAAGAATCGTTAAACCATTAAAGTAAAAACAATATGCTAAACCTGTATGAATGATACCGACAATTAATACAATAAGGATTGATTGGGTATTGATGATGAGTGGTGTTTTTAAATCATGAAATATAACATATGGAAGGATTGTTACAGAAGAAGTAAGTAATTGTATAATTGCTTTTTCATATGCGGATATATCATGCATCATCTTATTACTTAATACGATTCCCACAAAACATAAAGCCGCTATTAATCCAAGTGTTATACCTAAGAAGTTTCCTTTCTGCCCTTCTAACACACCAGATACAAATATAATTCCTAGAAATGCGAGAAACACAAATGGTAACTTCTTTTTTTCTATTTTTTCTTTTAATACGATTGGAGAAACAATTAATACAATCATTGGCGCTGTATAGTTACATAAACTCGCAATCGCAATGGTTGTTGTATCATATGCTGCAAATAAAAAGATCCAATTTAAACCTAACAACATTCCAGATAAAATCAACCAGAATAAATTCTTTTTGATTGGATCCCAATCAAAAGGAATCTTTTTAACTTTCATATATAGAATGATAAATGTACTTCCGATTAGACCTCTACACATCGCCACAAATGCGGAAGGTAGCGTTGTAAAACGTAAAAACATCCCAATCGTACCATATAATACAACCGCAATAATAAACTGAATCTTCGTTATCGATTTCGCATTCATATGAATGCATTATATTTTATTATGAATCGTTATTCTACTGATATATACCCTATTTCTTTATCAATTAAAACAATCTATGAAACATCACTGAAATTAATAAAAAAAAGAAAAGAGACTTAGAATATAAGTCTCAGTCCTGATAGGGGGAAAGAAATATTTTTCTCTGTTTACGCTTATATAATAGCGAGTAGTTGTGTAAAAAATATGCAAGTTTTGTGAAAGAATTGTGAAAATTAAAAATGGTCGGAATGACAGGATTTGAACCTGCGACCCCTTGAACCCCATTCAAGTGCGCTACCAAGCTGCGCTACATTCCGATCCATTTCTATTAAATCATATTTAATCCTTTTATTAAATCTTTCATATTCTATGTTGCGATTCCAAAATAAAAATGTCTCAATAAATATCCTGTAAATAAAGTAAATCATTTATGAGGAATATGAGTAGCATATTTCATCGGAAACGCTTCATTTAACAAAAAAAGGCTAAACAATGAAATCCTTTCACACAATTTTCTTATTCCTATCACAAACTCGGTATAGAAAAAAGACATCCGTAACGCAAGCCAAAGGACGTATTGAACGACTAAATCAAAATTTTCAATCTCGCCTTCCTATCGAGCTTAGACGTGCGAATGTCAACACAATAAGGGTTTGCGTTCTTTCGCGCAAACCCTTTTCATATATCATTCTATTCAGATACTTTTTTCTTTAAGAAAGATAGGATGAGTGCTGCTACACAAGATCCAACAAGTAGCGCAATTGCGTACATCATTGGATTTGAGATAACAGCGACCACCCAGAATCCTCCATGAGGAGCAGGACTCATACATCTAGCTGCTGCAGAGATTGCACCAGCCACCGCAGAACCAATAATACATGCAGGTAAGACACGGATTGGATCTGCTGCTGCATAAGGAATTGCACCTTCGGAAATGAAGGATAGTCCCATAATGTAGTTGACAAGACCCGCCTTTCTTTCTTCTTCTGTCCATCTGTTTTTAAAGAATGTTGTGGATAATGCTACTGCAAGTGGAGGTACCATACCACCAACCATTACAGATGCCATGATGATCTTACCAGCATCCGTTCCTTCTGCTAACATAGCTGTTCCAAAGACATAAGCAGCCTTGTTGACTGGTCCACCCATATCAACCGACATCATTCCACCAACGACTGCACCAAGTAATACGAGGTTCGTTGTACCCATTGAATTTAATAGATTTGTTAAACCAGTGTTGATAGCAGCCATCACTGGGTTAATCGCAAACATGAATACGCCAATCAATAAGATACCAACTAATGGATAAATTAAGACTGGTTTTAAACCTTCTAAACTATCTGGTAATTTATCACATAGTTTTTCTAACCATAGTGTTAAATAACCACCAACGAAACCGGCAAGTAATGCGCCTAAGAATCCACCAGAGACAACAGGAATGTCAGGATTTCCTAATGCTTGGAATGAATAGCCGGCATTTGCTAATGCGCCACCAACGAAACCAACTGCTAGACCCGGACGATCAGCAATCGACATTGCGATATATCCAGCTAAAATTGGTAACATGAATCCAAACGCAGCACCACCAACTGTATTAAAGAATGCAGCAAGTGGAGTATTGGAACCAAATCCTGCTGGATTAATTGCTTGATTATCAACCAAGAATGCAATTGCGATTAGGATGCCACCACCAACGACGAATGGTAACATATGGGATACACCATTCATTAGATTCTTATAGAACACGTGCCATAGACTATCCTTTTCAGCAGATTTTGTTGTTTCTACTTTTTGGGTTCCATCTAATACTGGAGCTTCATTATTAAGAATCTTATTGATTAATACTTCAGGTTCATTAATGCCACGTGATACCGATGTTGAATAAACTGGTTTTCCTGCGAAACGACCTAACTCAATATTCTTATCTGCCGCAATAATGATTCCTTTTGCATGAGCAATTTCTTCATCCGTTAAGACATTCTTCGCACCGACAGAACCTTGTGTTTCTGCCTTTAATGTTATCCCCATTTCTTTTGCTTTCTTTTCTAAGTTTTCTGCAGCCATATACGTATGTGCAATACCAGTAGGGCAAGCAGTAACTGCTAAGATTTCTGGATATTCACCAGAAGAAGCAAGTGCTTGTGCTTTTGCTTCATCTGCTTCTAACTTGTTTTGTTCTGCTAAATCAATTATGTGTAAGAACTCTTCTGGCGTTTTTGCTGCACGTAGTTGTTTACCAAATTCTGGATTTGTTAGCAAGGTTGCTAAACGGCTTAAGATTTCCATGTAGAGGTTGTTGCTCTCTGCAGGAGCAGCAATCATAAACATTAAGTTTGAAGGAGTTCCATCAACCGCTTCAAAATCAACTCCATCAGGTAATGTCATCGCAGCTAAACCTGCATTCTTAACTGCACTTGTACGTGCATGTGGAATAGCGATACCATCTCCTAAACCCGTTGTCCCCTCACTTTCACGTTTTAGGATTGCCTTTTTGTACTCTTCACGATCAGAGACATTACCTGCCTTAACATGTAAGTCGATTAGTTGTTCAATCGCGTCGAGTTTGTCGGTTGCGGAAGTATTTAATTTAATAGCTTCCTTTTTGATTAAATCTGTAATACGCATACTCTACCTCCCTTTTATTTACTTAGGTTTTTTCTAAGATGTTCCATTTCTTTTCTTGTTGCGAGTTCTTCTGAGAAAGCACTTGCACTTCCTGTACATACACCCATTTCAAAGGCGGTTTGATAATCACCTTTGCTTTCTAGATAGCCTGCCACAAATCCTGCGACCATGGAGTCACCTGCCCCAACGGAATTTACGACTGTTCCTTTTGGTGCTTCACTCATATAGACTTCCCCATTTTCCGCAAGTAGAACTGCCCCTTCTCCTGCCATTGAGATTAGAACATTTCGTGCCCCTTCTTCTTGAAGTTTTCTTGCGTATGGCACAACTTCTTCTCTTGTATTAAGTTTGACCCCATAGATTTCTCCTAATTCATGGTTGTTTGGTTTAATTAGGAATGGATGATACTTTAATACATTTGTGAGTAAGTCCTTTGTCGCATCAACCACAATACGAATTTGTTTATCTTCTAGACGAGACATGATTCTTTCATACATATCATCTGGAAGTGTATTTGGAATACTTCCTGAAATGATGAGAATATCATCTTTTGTGAGCTTATCTAAGATATCAAATAAAGCTTGAATGTTCTCATTAGAGATATTTGGACCTTGTCCATTAATTTCGGTTTCTTCATTTGATTTCATCTTCACATTGATACGTGAATATCCATTATTCACTTCAATGAAGTTACTGTGGATACCTGCTTCACGAAGACGACGAATGATTTCTTGTCCTGTGAATCCTGCCACAAATCCTAATGCGGTACTTTCATGTCCTAAATTATTTAAGACAATCGACACATTGATTCCTTTGCCTCCTGCGAAGATCTTTTCATAGAAGGTACGATTCACTTCTCCTATTTTGAAATCTTCGACACGGATGATATAGTCCAAAGATGGATTGAATGTTACGGTCGCTATCACTGCTATTTCACCTCCACAATATTCTTTTTCTTTTTCTTTGGATAATGATCTGTGATGATGGTAGCGTCTTCAAATTTCCCAAATGAGATTGGTGAAATTACAGAGAACTTACTATGGTCACAGAGCACATACTTACGTTTTGTATGTTCCATTGCGATTTGTTTAACACGTGCTTCATTTACTTCTGGAGTGGTAAAACCATTATCTTCATTTGCGCCATTTGTCCCAAAGAAACCAATTGTAAAGTTATAACGGGAAATCGCATCAACAGTTTCAGAACCAACTAGTGCTTCCGTAGAAACTTTTATTTCACCACCTGGTAAGATTGTGTGTAATCCTTTTTGAATTAAGATGTGCGCAACCGTTAAAGAATTTGTCACATAGGTCGCATCTTTTTGTGTAATATGCATTGCGAGTGCTTCTGTTGTTGTACCAGAATCGATATACACAAAATCATTTGGTTCAATTAAGGTTGCCGCATACGCACCAATCTTTTGTTTTTCTTGAAGATTTAAATCATGCTTTTCACTCATCGTCAAATCACGCACGACATAACTATTATTTGACTTTAAAACTCCCCCATGAACCTTTACTAACTTACCTTGTTGATCAAGTTCAATAATGTCTCGACGAATCGTCGCTTCAGAAACATTTAAAGAAGATGAGATTTCACTCACCTGTAGAGAGTCTTTCTTTTCTAATAATGATAGGATTTTTTCCCAACGCTTTTCTCTAATCATGATTTCATTATTTCATATTAAATAATCAATTTCAATCATTTTTAATCATTTTCAATCATTTTTATATAAATTGAATTGATAACTTCATTTCATTTTTCTTGTTAAAAATAGTGGATTATAGAACTTTCTTCAGGTTTCCGAAAGGAAGTGGAAGATGTTTTTTATATATGAAACCATGATGGATTAAGCTTATTTCCACTTATACTCTTTCATTATTGTTTTTTTTCTATCACTCAACTATTATAAAAAAAGAAAGGGTAATCACATATGGATGTTCATTTATTTTTAGATACCATTCATTTAGCAGAAGGTTTAAAAGATACACTGCGACATTGTTATACATCAAAAGGAAGGCGCGAAAGTGTTGCGGAGCATAGTTGGCGTTTGGTTTTAATGGCATACTTCTTAAAAGATGAATTTCCAGAAGCAGATATCAATAAAGTAATGCTCATGTGTACCATCCATGACTTAGGTGAGCTTTTTATTGGTGATATCCCCTCTTTTAATAAAACAGAAGAAGATGAAAAACGAGAGGAAGAATTATTGAATGATTGGGTATTATCCTTACCACAACCCTATTGTGATGAACTATCAAGTCTTTATCAAGAAATGAAAGAACGAAATACACTAGAAGCTAAAATTTATAAAGCATTAGATGGTTTAGAAGCTGTTATTCAACATAATGAATCGAGCCTTTCTACTTGGGAAGATCATGAATATGAATTAAATCGAAACTATGCATATAATCGCGTTCAGTTTTCTTCTTATATGCAAGAATTAAGAGACGCAATACGCGAAGAAACGGAAAAGAAAATTGAAGAAGGAAACAAATAAGAAATTATATTTAGTAACAGGTGCGACTGGTCATCTCGGAACCATTCTCATTCAAGAACTAGTAAAGAAGGATTGTACAATCCGTATTTTCTGCTTGCCTAGTCAAAAAGATATTGTGCCTAGTGGTGTAGAAGTTATTTATGAAGATATCCGTAATAAAGAAGATTTACTACCCTTTTTTGATACAACCGGTTATGAAGATGTAACTCTCATTCATGCAGCGGCTAAAATATCCATTCTTTCAAAAGAAGATCCAACGATTTGGGATATCAATGTGAATGGGACAAAGAATGTTATGGAATTAGCACTTCAATCTCATATCACAAAAGTCATTTATGTTAGTTCAATTCATGCTTTGCCAGAAAAGCCAAAATCAGAAATCATCCAAGAAACAAAAGAATTCTCACCTGATTTCGTGGAAGGACAATATGCAAAATCAAAGGCGGAAGCTGCTCGTATCGTATTAGAATATGCAAATAATGGTTTACCAGTTTGTATTGTTCATCCAACTGGCGTCATTGGGCCCGGAGATTTATATCATCACAATCACTCTGTCCTTACCTTACAAGGAATTAAAACAAAGAAAATCCCTTGTGCAATTGAAGGTGGATATGATTTTGTGGATGCAAGAGATGTGGTTGATGGAATATTACGCGCAGAAGAAAAAGGAAGAAATGGAGAATGTTATATTCTAAGTGGAGACTATATTACAGTTAAGGAAATGTTTCGAATGATTCATCATCTCAATAAAGACCCTATCACGATTCCTTCTGCAATTGTTAAAATCATTGCTCCACTATATGAAAAGATTGCCATATTCTTTGACAATCAACATCCTCTTCTTACTCCTTACTCTTTATATACTCTTCAAACAAATGCAAACTTCTCACATGAAAAAGCGACTAAGGAACTAGGTTATCATCCAAGAAGCATAGAGGAAGCCATTCAAGATAGTTTATAAAGAATGCCACCTAAGTGGCATTCTTTGTTATCTTAATAATGTTTGTCCTCTAGAGACTGTTTGAGGTTCTATAAAGTTAATTTCTTTACCCTTTGCATCCGTAATAATTAACATTGTAGACATGTCATAAGTTTGAGATAGTTTATCGAAATCAACTTCTACAATTGGATCTCCTGCTTTAACAGTGTCTCCTTGTTTCTTGCCCAATAATCGAAAGCCATCTCCTTTTGCATTAACTGTTTCAATACCACAATGAACAAGTACTTCAACACCTTCTTTTGTTGTGATTGCATATGCGTGCCCGGTTGGAAATAGAACCGATAATGTTCCATTTGCTGGCGCACATAAAACAACCTTCCCCTCATACTTAAACGCGACTGATCTTCCTAGTGATTCGCTTGAGAATACAGGATCATTAATTGTAACGATATCAATTAATTCTCCATCTGCGATTGCGACGATATCACTATCAGAAACATTTAATTCTGATAGTTCTACTTTTTCTTCTTTTT